>CAYZTJ010000020.1:0-31718 GCA_964481215.1 uncultured Nitrospira sp.
CGCGAGTTCAAGGCCAAACTGATCGGCACGGACCCCAAGACCGACCTCGCCGTCCTCAAAATCGAAGCGGAGAATCTCCACACGATCCCTTGGGCCGATTCCGATAAGCTGGAGGTCGGTGAGTTTGTCCTGGCGGTGGGCAATCCCTTCGGGCTCAATCAGACCGTCACCATGGGCATTGTCAGCGCCGTCGGCCGGGCGTCGATGGGCATCGCGGATTATGAAGATTTCATCCAGACCGATGCGGCCATCAATCCGGGCAACTCGGGCGGCGCGCTGGTGAACGCGCGGGGCGAGCTGGTCGGGATCAATACCGCGATCTTCAGCCAGAGCGGCGGCAACATGGGCATCGGGTTCGCGGTGCCGGCGAATATGGCCCGTTCGATCCTGGATCAGCTGGTGGAGCACGGCAAGGTCGTCCGCGGCTGGTTGGGCGTGTCGATCCAGGAGGTCTCGCCGGAGCTGGCCGGCCAGTTCGGACTGCCGGAGGCGAAGGGCGTCTTGGTCAGCGACGTGTTGGACGACAGTCCGGCCAAGAAGGCGGGGTTGGAGCGCGGGGACGTGATCTTGGAGTTCGACGGCAAGGCGGCGGACTCGCCGACGCAGTTGCGGAATCTGGTCGCGCAGACGCCGGTGGGGAAAAAGGTCTCCGTGAAATTCGTGCGGGAGAAAAAGACAAAGACCGTCGACCTGACGATCGTGGAGCAGCCCAAGTCGGTGGCCCAGGCCGGCAGCGACGAGGGGAGCGGCTCCACCGCGCCGACGGGCCTCTTGTCGGATCTGGACGTCCACGAGCTGAACAGTGAGTTGACCGCACGGTACAACCTGTCCTCCGGCGAACGCGGGCTCGTAGTCGTCAAGGTGAAGCCGGGCAGCGTGGCGGACGAAGCGGGCATCAAGGAGGGCGATCTGGTGTTGGAGGTCAATCGCCAGGCGGTCGCGAATGCCAAGGCCTATGAACGGGCGGCCTCCCGGATCGGGAAGGACCAACCGGTGCTGCTCCTCATCAAGCGTCAAGGGCGCACCCGGTATGTCACCCTGAAGCCGTAATCTGGTTCGTGGAGAGACGAGGGGGAGGCCTGACAGACAGCAACGAGCAAACCTGCGCTATTCATGACGGTGCGTAACGAAACCGCCAAGACGCCAAGCGTCGGACCCATTGCATTGGAAGAGCAATGGGTGCCCCCACGCGGAGTCCAGGGACTGACACCCTTCCCCGCGTCCGCGCGTGGTGTCTGTCCCTGTCCGAACCGGGACAGGCACCGTCGAAGACGACGGAGCCAGTCCCTGAACAGTACGTTGAGGCCGTGAGGGGCGAGCCTGCCCGCCAGCATGCTCTCAATTCGCATGCTGGTGTATCGTAGCGGCGTATTGGCGGTTGCAGTAGAAGCGTTCATGAATAGCGCGGGTTAAAGCCGATACCGAAGGGAGGGATGCCGATGATCCGGCGACTCTTGTTCGTAGTCATCAGTGCGCTGGCGGGCATGGCCCTGTTCGTGCGGGCCGAGGAAGCCGACTGGGGATTCATGCTCATTGGCTTGGCCCTCGGGGCCGCGACCGGCGGGCTCATCGTGGCGGGCGAGTACGCGCTGCAACAGGCCTCGTTCGGCGTCATCGTGGGCGGGACGGCCGGGCTCGTGACGGGGCTGGTGCTCACCGGGCTGGTCGAGTGGGTGGGCAGCGCCGTCTTCGACGTGGAAACTTTTCTCTTTCATATCGGCGGGCTCGTGTTTCTGCTGGGGCTGCCCTACCTGGGCTTGGCCATGGGCGCGCGGTTCGGTCGCGAGAAACTGGGCGGCGTGAGCAAGCCGGGGGACTTTGTCTCCCTCAGCCAGAGCGTGAAGATTCTGGATACCAGCGTCATCATCGACGGCCGCGTCGCCGACCTCTGCGAGACCGGATTCTTGGAAGGCACCTTCCTCGTGCCGCATTTCATCCTGCATGAGTTGCAACATATCGCCGATTCGTCCGACAGCCTGAAGCGGGCGCGCGGCCGCCGGGGGCTCGATATCCTCAACAAGATTCAGAAGATGACGGACATCGATGTGCGGATCGTGGACGAAGATTTTCCCAACGTCAAAGAGGTGGATTCCAAGATCGTCGTCTTGGCCAAGAAGTCCGGCGCCAAGATCATCACCAACGATCTGAATCTGAACAAGGTGGCGGAGCTGCAAGGCGTGCGTGTGCTCAACATCAACGAGCTGTGCAACGCGCTGCGGCCGGTGGTGCTGCCGGGCGAGACGATCCGCGTCTTCGTGCTGAAGGAAGGCAAGGAAGCCGGGCAGGGCGTGGCCTACTTGGACGACGGCACCATGATCGTCGTCGACAATGCCAAGCGCTGCATCGGGCGCAACGTCGATGTGGTGGTCACCAGCGTATTGCAGACCACGGCCGGCCGGATGATCTTCACCCGCCTGAAAGAAGAACCGGAACGGGAGGAAGTGGCCGTCGCCCGTGGCTAGTTCCACACCAGCCGCCGTGGCCGTCATTCCGGCCGCCGGGCGCGGCCACCGCATGGGGACCACAACCCCCAAGCAATTCCTCGAACTGCAACACGTGCCGCTTCTGGCCCATACGCTCCGGGCCTTCGAATCGGCCGATTCGATCGCCGCCGTCATTGTGGTAGCGCCGGCCGCCGATCTTCCCTTTTGCCAGCGCGACATCGTCGACCGGCACGGGTTCAAAAAAGTCCGCAAGCTCGTCCCGGGCGGCGCGGAACGGCAGGATTCCGTGCGGCACGGCGTCGAGCACGTCGAGGAGGCCTATGACGTGATTGTCGTCCACGATGCGGTCCGGCCCTTTGTGACGCCGGCCATGATCGATGAGGCCGTGTCCAGCGCCAGGCGGCATCGGGCGGCGATCGTCGCCATTCCGATGCGGGATACGGTCAAGCGAGTCGGCGCCCAAGGATTAATCGAGCAGACGGTCGATCGGCAAGCGCTCTGGCTGGCGCAGACCCCGCAGGCCTTCGAGCGGGCCTTGCTGCAGGAGGCGCATCGGAAGGCGCATCTGGAAGGAGTTCGAGGAACGGATGACGCCCAATTAGTGGAGCGGCTCGGGATCCCCGTCGCCATCGTGGAAGGCAGCAGCGAGAACATCAAAGTCACCAGGCCGGAGGACCTGGCCATGGGGGAAGCGATTCTGGCGGCACGCAGGAAAGTGATCAGTGACGGGTGACGAGTGATCAGTTGGAAACTTGGTGGCGATGGATAAAGGTCTACTCGTCACTCGTTACTTGTCACTCGTCACTAAGGAGTCGTTATGCGCATCGGCATCGGCTATGACATCCATCCGCTGGGGCCGAATCGGAAGCTGATTCTCGGCGGGGTGGAGATTCCGCATCGGCTCGGGCTGGTCGGCCATTCGGACGCCGACGCCCTGCTCCATGCCGTCTGTGACGCGCTTCTGGGTGCGATCGGCGAGGGCGACCTGGGCAAGCACTTCCCCAGCAGCGATGCGCGGTATAAGGACATCTCCAGCGCGAAGCTGTTAGCAGACGTGGCCGGCAAGCTGAAGGCCAAGGGCTATCGGGTGGTGAACGTGGACACCATCATTATCGCCCAAGCCCCCAAGCTGGCGCCGCATTTGGGGGCCATGGAGGCAACGATCGCCGAGGTCCTCAACATCGAGCGGTCGCAGGTCAACGTGAAGGTCAAGAGCGGCGAGGGCGTAGGGGCCGTCGGCCGCGAGGAAGCCATCGCCACCCAAGCCGTCTGCTTGATCGAAGCAGTCGGAAAGTCGAAAGGCTGATGTAGATAGTCCATAAGTCTGAAAGTCGAAAGTCTAAAGTCATGGTCTGGAAAGTGCTCAAGTGAAGAATGGCGAGGATTGAGAGATTTGAGGATATCAAAGCATGGCAGTTGGCCAAGGAACTAGTCGTTGAGGTTTATAAGGTCAGTGCACTAGCTCCATTCGTGAAGGATTTCGGATTGCGTGATCAGATCAGGCGAGCGGCCGTCTCGATTATGGCAAACATCGCCGAAGGATTCGAGCGAGAATCGGATAAAGAGTTTCAGCGATTTCTCACGATCGCCAAGGGATCTGCCGGCGAGGTGCGGAGTCACCTGTATGTCGCCGGTGCACTCGATACCTCTCGACCGGTGAATTCGAGCGACTCAAGCAAAAATCCGAAGAGACCTCAAAGGCCATCCGGGGCTTCATTGCCTATCTTCACGGGCAGTAACGTCCTCTGTGAAATTTTCTTCAGTCCCTCCGCTCGGCTTTGACTTTCCCTCTCCCTGGCCCTTAAAATCTAACCTTTCGACCGTCAGGTCTTTGACTTTCGACTTGTAGACTTTCAGACTTTTGGGCGTTTGGCGTTCGACTTTCAGACCATGTTTCATACCATACGAGACGACTTACGCGCTGTCTTCGATCGCGATCCGGCTGCGACGAGCAAGGCCGAGGTCATCCTTACCTATGCCGGCTTTCACGCCCTCTTGGCCTACCGCTTCTCCCATCGGCTCAAAGAATGGGGGGTTCCGTTTGTCCCCCGGCTGATCTCCCAACTTGCTCGCTGGCTGACCGGCATTGAAATCCACCCCGCCGCGAAGATCGGAAAGGGGTTTTTCATCGACCATGGCATGGGGGTCGTCATCGGCGAAACCGCTGAGATCGGCGACTACGTGACGCTCTTTCAGGGTGTGACGTTGGGCGGCACGGGCAAGGAGCACGGCAAGCGCCATCCCACCCTCGGCAACCACGTGGTGGTCGGCGCAGGGGCCAAGATTCTCGGCGGGATCAAGATCGGCGACAACGTCAAGATCGGGGCCAACTCGGTCGTCCTCAAATCGGTGCCGGCCAATTCGACGGCGATCGGCGTGCCGGCCCGGATCATCAAGACCGAGGGAGGGCGGATGCCCGACGCGACCATGGATCACATCAATCTGCCGGACCCCATCGCCGATCGGTTTGCCTCGCTGGAGCAGGAGCTGATCGATCTCCGCAAAAAGCTGGAAAGCCAGGACCGCGAACCAAAGCTGTTCTAGCCCCGCACACCCCCCTCTCCGCGCAAGGCCGCTCTTCCATTGTTTCTTCGCCATCACGGGGTTCGCCCGCCTAGAAGAAGCTGAGGGCGCCGGCTGACGAAGGGCAGAGCCGCCGGACGGCGGCATGATGCGGTGGCGCCCTGCAGCAGGTGTAATCGATTCACGTTCATCCGCCGTGACTATGAGACGGCGCCAGAGCGCCAAGCCGTCACGGCGTGCCCACATGGCCGGTCGCAGGTGCATGTCCGCCATGCCCCCGTTCCTCCATCTCCGCCCTTCGTGCCGGCACGTAGATTGAGGCCCATGCCACGCGGTGCGAGAGGTTGCACCTCGCTGGAACGGGATGAGCTTCCACGTCGGTTCAAGTAAAGCCGGGTTTCTTGAGCGCACCCTCCAACGGATATCCGCCCCGCCTGACGTCTCGGGTGGAACGGATGCGCGCCGAGGGCCGCGGCATCGCGGTGCCTGGGCAAGGAGGGGGAGGACAGGGCGTCGCGAGCCGATCCGATGGCTGCGGAGGCGAGCGACCAAAAGAAGGATATCATCAGCCAAATCGAGGCGTCACGCATGATGCCGCAACGGAGGACGCGCGCCGTTCGTCAGCCGGGACGGGCTGTGCCTGTTGGCAACTGGCACAGGCGCTTGAAAACAAAAGAAAGACGCAAACGGTCCGATGATAGGTGGGGGAGCAACACCGGTGCGGCTCCAGATGGAGCCGCACCTTGACACGGAGTTACTTTCCGGAGAGGCAGTCGCTCATGAATTTCTTGCGCTCGTCGCCCTTAAGCTGGCCCGCCTTCACATTGCATTCCTTCATCTTGTTCTGCTGACTGCCGCCGCCGGCCGCTTCGGCCTTCGCCGGCTTGGCGGAGAGACACTCGCTCATGAAGGCCTTGCGCTCATCCCCCTTCTTGTCGCCCGCCTTAGCATTACATTCCTTCATCTTGTTCTGCTGCGCGCCGGCATGCACGGTGGAGAACGGCGCCGACACGAGCGTCAGCATGGCAACGAATCCGAACAGGGCGAAGAGTCTGGACATGGCAGCCTCCTTGAGGGTTAAGGGATGAGAAACGCTGCGACTATACCAAAATTTACGGCCGGTCTCCATGCGGCGATCGGGCTCCTCCGGCATACAATACCCGCATCAGATAGAGTCCCTGCGGCGGGGCCGTGTAGCCGGCGGCGCGGCGGTCCTTGGCGTTGAGGACGTCTTTCAATGAGGCCGGGGAGCGCTTCCCCTGGCCCACCTCCGCCAGCGTGCCGACGAGGGCCCGGACCATCTGCTTCAAGAACCGATCGGCTTCGATCTCAATCTGCACCTCGTCGCCCAGGCGCGTGATCTCCAATCGCCTGATCTCGCACGTCTGATCCTCGGCCTCGGAGCAGGGGCCTTCAAAGGACGAAAAGTCGTGCCGGCCATGAAGGGCCTGAGCGGCCTCTTGCATGGCGGCGAGATCGAGCGGCCCGTACAGGTGCCAGGCGCGGGTTCGATCCAGCGCGGAGCGGGACGGCCGATTCAAGATGCGGTAGCGATAGACCTTGCCCGTCGCGCGATGGCGCGCATGAAAGGCGTCCTCCACGGCGTCAGTCTGCAGCACGGCGATATCCGGCGGCAGCCGCGCATTGAGCGCGCGGAGCCAGTCGCCTGGGGTCAGTCCCTTGGCCGACCGAAAACTGACGACCTGCCCGAGGGCATGCACGCCGGCATCCGTGCGCCCTGCGGCGACCACCGAGATGGCCTGCTGCGCGATGGATTCGAGGGCGGCTTCGAACGCGGCCTGGATGGTCGGCTGCTCCGGCTGCCGTTGCCAACCGGCGTAGGCGGTGCCGTCGTACTCGATCGTGAGTTTGAAGGTCGGCACGGGTTACTTGGCCGTTTGCACAGGCGGGTTGAGATAGGAGCGGATGCCATCGAGAATCCCCTCGGCAGTCCGCGTCAGGAAGGCATCGGTCTGCATCAGCTTCTCTTCACCGGGATTGGAGATAAAGGCGATCTCCGCCAGGATGCTGGACATCGAGGTAAACCGCAGTACATAGAAGGGCGCGGTCTTCACGCCGTGGTCATCCACGTCATAGCCCTCTTTGAGCCGGTTCACCACCGCTTCCTTCGTGTGCCAGGCCAGTTCGAGCGAGTCCTGAATTTTCTTCGTCGTGAGGAGGTCGGCGACCAGGAGTTGCCAGCCCACGCCGGTCTCGCTGATGGGCGTGCCGTTTTCGCGCGCGGCCACTTCCAGCGCCCGCCGATCGCTCGCCTCGCCGAAGTGATAGATCTCCAGGCCCTTCGTGGATCGTTGGGGGTGTGAGTTCACATGAATGGAGACAAACAGATCCGCGTCCTTGCTGTTGGCGAACTTGGCCCGATCGTCCAGCTCCACGAAGACATCGCGATCCCTCGTCATCAGCACCGGCTTCTTGAGCTGTTGGGCGATGAGATCACGCAACAGGAACCCCACGCGAAGCGTGATGCGCTTCTCCTCTAAGCCGCCGTGACCCACGGCGCCGGGGTCCTTCCCACCATGGCCGGGATCGATGACGATCAGTTTCACGCCGTTTCGCGCCGCGGGGGCTTTCGACGGCGAGGGCGGTTCCGCCGCTTGCGCTGCGGGGTGATTCAAAGCCGCAGCAGGAGCCGGCTCGCTCCGATCTTTGCGGGCGACCACCTCCACCACCAAGCGGGGCGGCTTGCTCAGGGGCGAGACCTTGTAGTCGGCCACGTCGGTCACGGTCACTCGGACCGCGCGCTCCTTGGAATGGCTATTGGGGGTGATCTGGCGAACAGAAACCGACGCCGGCATGGCCCGCCCGGCCAATCGATGAGTCGCCTGGGCGCTCAGTCGCGCGTTCTGGAGCTCCAGGATCAAGCGGTCCGGATGCTGCTCGCGCCGCTGCTGCACCTGCACGTGCCGTTGCAGGTCGAACACGAGTCTGGTGGTCTCGGCATTGGACTGCACCCGAACGTCTTGCACAACTACTGGGCCATGGGGCTTGGCCTGGCGAGAGGATACGGGAATAAGTTGGCCGGCCTCCGGCGGGTCGATGATGATCGGATGCCAAGCGGGCGGCTGGGCTTGGGCCACACAAGCCCAGCCGATCATGACTGAGACAGTAAGAACGATCATGCGCATGGCCGGCATGCTCAATGTAACTCGCAGATGTTCCGGGGATTGTCAACCATCGAAATGGCGGTAGCAATTGGCCAGGTTGAGCCGCGATGCTAATCAGTATACAGTCGGCGGCTGCCAAAGATAAGAAGGGCGGATAAACGGCCGCGGCAGTCACCCTGCGGGCGGTTCCTGGCGTATGGGGACTAATTGTGGGGAAGATTGAACAACCGCCTGGCGTTGTCGCTGGTGAGGCGGCCGAGGTCCTCGGCGGTGCGGCCCGGCGTGAGGGCGGCGAGCTGCTGCGCCACGAGGCTCACGTAGGCCGGCTCGTTGCGCTTGCCGCGATGCGGGGCGGGGGTGAGGTAGGGGCAGTCGGTCTCCGTGAGCAGCCGGTCCAGCGGCACCGTGCGCGCGATGTCCCGCAACATGGTCGCGTTCTGAAAGGTGATGATCCCGGAAAACGAGAGATAGAACCCGAGGTCCAGGGCTTCCTTGGCCAGCCAGGGATCGCCGGAAAAGCAGTGAAAGACCCCGCCGACGTCTGAAGCCTTCTCCTCCTGCAAGATCCGAACGGTATCCTCTTGCGCTTCCCTCGTGTGGATCACGATGGGGAGGCGTAACTCTTTGGCCAGGCTGACCTGCTCGCGAAATCGCTCCCGCTGATCCTTGGGCGGGGAGTGGTTGTAGTGATAGTCGAGGCCGATTTCCCCAAACGCCACGACTTTCTTGTGGGCGGCCAGGCGCCGCAGCTCGGGGTACCAGTCGTCCCCGATATGCCGGACTTCATGGGGATGCACTCCGACCGACGCGTAGACGAAGGGATACCGGTCGGCGAGCTGCACGGCGGCGCGGCTGGTGGCCAGATCGCAGCCGATCGTAATGAAGGTGTCGATGCCGGCCTGGCGGGCCCGCTGAATCGTGGCCTCGCGATCCTCATTGAAGCGCGGATCGTCGAGGTGGGTGTGGGTATCGATGAGCATGGGGAAGGCGAGGGGCTAGGGGCTAGAGGCAATGGGTGTGGAGTGGAGGGATCGATCGGGGACAGAGGAGACTGACTTCGAGCAGGGCGTCTTTACGTTCCTCACGCCCATGGCCTCTCGCCCATTGCCTGCCTCATGCCGTCTTACACGTCAGCGACTCGGCCAGCTCGTAGAGCAGCGCTTCCGTCTCGTCCCAGCCCAGGCAGGCGTCGGTGATCGAGACACCGTACGCGAGCGGCTTGCCCTGCTGCCAGGTCTGCTTGCCGGGCTTGAGGTTGCTCTCCAGCATGAGACCCATGAGGCTCTGGCGGCCTTCGGTGAATTGGCGCAGGACCTCTCGCGCCACGTCGGCCTGACGCCGGTGATCCTTGCAGGAATTGTCGTGCGAGCAGTCCACCATGAGGGGCCGCGCAATCGATTCGCACGCCACCGCGGCTTCCGCCTGGCGCACTTCGGCCTGGCCGTAGTTGGTCCGCCCCCCGCCGCCCCGCAGGACGACGTGGCGGTCCGGGTTGCCGGCGGTCTTGATGATGGACGTCAGCCCGTCGTTGTTGATGCCGACAAAATGGTGCGGCTGGCGCGCGGCGATCATGGCGTTGACGGCGGTCTGAATCGAGCCGTCCGTCCCGTTCTTGAAGCCGACCGGCATGGAGAGGCCGCTGGCCATCTCGCGGTGCCGCTGGCTCTCGGTGGTGCGGGCGCCGATGGCGGCCCAGCTCCACAGATCGGCGATGTATTGGGGCGTGACCGGGTCCAAGGCTTCGCAGGCGCAGGGCAGCCCGCGTTCGTTGATGGTCAAGAGAATCGTGCGCGCCAGCTCGATGCCGGCTCCGATGTCGCAGGAGCCGTCCAGGTGCGGATCGTTGATCAGCCCCTTCCAGCCGACGGTGGTGCGAGGCTTCTCGAAATAGGTGCGCATCACGATCAGCAGGCGGTCCTTGGTGGCCTCGGCCACTTTCACCAAGTGGTCGGCATATTCATAGGCGGCGCCGGGATCGTGGATCGAACAGGGGCCGACGATGACTACCAGCCGGTCGCGGTCCGTGCCGTGCAGGATATCGCGAATCGCCTGGCGTGATTCGAAGACAAGATCGGAGATGGAATCGGTGATCGGCAGCCTGGTCTTGACCTCGCGCGGTGAGACCAACGGCTTGATTTCATAGACGTGTTGGTTGTCGATGGGGCGCATCATGATCGGTGACCTTCCTTAGCGACAGACTCCGCCGGACTCTCCTCCCTGGAACCCAAGGTAGGGTACCACACCAGCTCTGGAGCCCGAGGGGCGGCCATTATGGGCGAAAATGGCCTCAAAGTGCAAGTTCTGAGAGGGGGCTTGCCTTCACCGGTGATGTTTTGGTAAAGAAGCTCCGCGCATGAATCACCAGGTCCTTCAACCGTGGCGTGTGACGAGGTTCGGCGGGCTGCTCGCCCTTGCGCTCTGCGCCATCCTCTTGGCGCTGGCGCCCTTTGCGGCGGCGCTGGAAGTCCATCACGAACTCGCCGCGGCCGATCACGACGGCCATCAGCACTCCGACACCGATCTCTGCCAATGGGTTCAGCACCATACGGGCTCCTCCCTCTCTTTGACGCCGCCGGCCCTCTCGGCCGCGGCGGTGATCGAGCGGTTGGATTGGCCGACGATTGCCGAACTCGTCTCCACGCAACTCTTTCCTGACGGTCCCTCTCGCGCGCCACCTCAGCTCTAATCGGTCAGTCTCAAAAGCGTGCCGTGATCGGTGCGGGGCATCGCTCCACCGCCGGTCGCGGAGTCTACGGCCTTTTGGTCTTTCACGATTGGAGGCGTGCATGGTTCGCATGGCTAGGGGTATGGCCCACACGCGCGGGTTTGCTTGCGCAGGTTCATTGCTGGCAATGATCGTCTGGGCTGGGTTGGGATGGGCGGCTGATGGCGCCGCGCGAGTGGTCGGGGGGATCGTACAGAATCAAGATCTCAGGCGAGTGCCGCAGGCGGTGGTGCAGGTGCGGGACCAAGAAGGGACGGTTGTCGCCACGGGGATCACGAATGACGGCGGAGAGTTCGCGGTGTCCGTGCCGCACGAGGGGACCGTCTCGGTCAGCGCGGTCCAGGACACCTATCGGAGCGAATACGTCGTGATCAAGATCGGGGCGGAGCGGCCTGCCACGGTCACGCTGACCCTGGCGCTGACCCAGGAGATTGCGCTGGAGGTGCGGTCGCCGTTGCCGCCGATCAACACCAAGGCCTCCAGCGAGACCTACTCGGTGAGTCGGAAAGATATCGAGGCGCTCCCGCGAGGGAACAACAGCGAACTCCACGACGTCTTGATGACGATCCCGAGCGCGGCCTACGGCTCGCTGAAACAGTTGCACATTCGCCAGGAGCACGCCCAGTTGCAATTCCGCATCGACGGCGTGCCGATTCCCGATACGGTGTCGTCGACCTTCTCCGATGTGATTACACCTCGTGCCTGGGAACGGGCGGATATCCTGCTGGGCGGACTTGAGGCACAATACGGGAACAAGACCGCGGCGGTGATCGACATTACCAGCAAGAGCGGCACCCGCCCGGCCTTCGGGTCGTTGCAGACCTTCGGCGGGTCGAATCAGACCTTCAATCCCTCGTTCGAATATGGGGGCATGATCGGCGAAAAGTTCCGTTACTATGCCTTGAATTCCTACACCACCACGAACCGAGGGATTGAGCCGCAGGACTTGAAAGAGGCGCTGCACGCGCAAAGCGAGCGCAATCAGACCTATCTGCGGGGCGATTACCAGGCCGACAACAGCAACAATGTGACCTGGCTCTTCTTGAACTCGGTCGCCAAGTATCAGGTTCCAACCGCTCGGGGATTGGAGGCCAATGCCGATATCGTCGCCTTGATCGGGGCGCCGACCGCAGCCTCGCAGGATCTCGATGAGAAGCAGTACGAGAACAACCAATACGGGCACATGGTCTGGCGGCATGATCTGAACGCCAATAATTTCTTCAGTCTGGCCGGCTATTTCCGCCACACGCGGGCGACCTTCAGGACCGATCCCCTGAATGTGTTGCGGTACGTGGAGGATCCCGATGAGCCGTTCTCCGCGGCCTCTCAGGATCGCAACGCCTATTCCGGCGGAGTAAGGCTGGATTACACCTACGTGCCGAACAAGGAGCACTTGGTCAAGACCGGCTTGCAGGTGGATCGGACACAGGCGGTGAACAAGACGCGGATCTTTGCCTTCAACCGCGATCCCGGCACGGGCGATCCGACGGGCGGGGTGCTTGGGATCGATGCCGACAATCGCCTGATCGGCTGGCGTGAGGAGTTCTGGCTCCAAGATCAATGGACGCCCAACCAGCACTGGACCTTCAATCTCGGGTTGCGCTACGAGCAGATTCAGTTCCTTGCAAGCGAGGGGCAGTTGAGTCCTCGGCTGGGCGCGACCTACAAGCCGGATCGGTCGAACGCCTTCCACTTCTTCTACGGGCGGCTGTTTCAAGCGCCCAACTTGGAATCCATCTCCTTTGCCAAGCTCAATACCGTGGGCACGACGGCGGAGCCGGAGAACCTGACGAACAACCAGGTGCGGGCCGAGCGGGCGCATTATTTCCAGGCGGGGAGCCAGCATGCGTTGCTGAACGACCGCCTGACGCTGGAGTTCACGGGCTACTACAAGATCGCGCGGTTTTTGTCCGACGCCGGGCAGTTCGGCACGACGCCGCTCTTGAACTACTTTGCCTTCGAGCGTGGGTGGACGCGCGGACTGGATGCGGCGGTGAAGGCCCAACTGGCGGATGATCTGGCCTTCCGCGGGAATGCGGCCTGGGGCCAGTGCAAGGGCTATGGGTTGCAGTCCGGCCACTTCTTGCTGGAGCAAGCGGAAATCGACGACATCAATTCGCGAGGCGGGGTCTTCTGCGACCATTCCCAGTTCGTCACCAGCTCGGCGGTCTTGAGCTACCGGTTCTTGGAGCGGACGACGGTCAGCGCGCAAATGTTGTACGCTTCGGGATTGCGTACGGCGGAGACGGGCGCCAAGACCAACTCGACGCACGAAGATTCGTACACGACCTACAATCTGTCGGTGACGCACACGTTCCCGCTGGAACATGGACAAAAGTTCCTGCTTGGATTCGATGCGGTCAATCTGTTAAACGAGAGATATTTCATCAACCGCGGCGAGGGCAGCATCGGCTTGGGCGCGGCCCACGTCGGCATGCCGCAGTCGTTCTTCGTCCGCGGCCAATGGTTCTTTTGAAGAAGGTTGAGGCTAAGGTTGAGGTTTAGGGAAAGAGGCAAGATGAGTCCCGTGCGCGGACCTGCCAGGCTCGTATGTCTGATAGGTTTCCTTAGCCTTAGCCTCAACCTCAACCTCTGTCTGGCCGTACAAGGCGATGAGGCCACGCATCAGTCGGATCACGCGGAGGACCAGGATATCCTGGTCCTCCCGGAAGTCCACGTGCATGGGCTGGCCTTGAACAAGGACCGGCTGCGTGGTCCGGTCGCCACCTCGACGCCCTGGCCGGCCATTCCTCCGTCGCTGGAAGGCAAAGAGCTGGACGACTGGATGAAGGCTCGCATCCTCGTCAGCAAAGATGCGGAGATCACCGTGCTGGTGCTGGAGCCGGCCCAACATCGCGAATTGACGCAGGTCAGCCTGGCCGCGCTCAAGAAATGGAAGTTCGATCCGCAGCTGAGCTCAAGCGGTGAGCGGTCGATTGACGGGGAACTGACCGTGCGGATACATTTCCATACGCGATAGCTCGGGCAAGGCGAGAGGCAAGGGGCGAGTGGATATGGGCAGGCAGACTCGTGATGTTCGATCCACCTCTCGCCTTTCGCCTCTTGCCCATCGCCGGGTTCTATGCCCATGAACTGGGACATCGAGCTGTTTCGCGCGATCAACGGCCTCGCCGGACGCTCAGATTTCCTCGATGGGGCCATGACCGCCATCGGGAATCCGCTGACCGCGGCATTCCCCGGTCTTCTCGCAAGTGTCTGCTGGTGCTGGGCGCGCCGCCGTGAGGCGCTGTTGGGGCTTGGCGCGCTGGTGCTGCTCTTCGTCGTCGGTGATTTCCTCGGGGCCCGCATCAAGGACGTCGTCGAACGGGAGCGACCCTGCGTGGCGCTGCAAGGAGTCACCCAGCTCACCGGTTGCGGAAAAACCTACAGCTTCCCTTCCAACCATGCGCTCAACACGGCCGGTATCGCCGCCTTTTTGGCGGTGCTCTATCCGTCCACCGGCTGGGTCAGTCTGCCCCTGGTCGGGCTCATCGGCTTCGCGCGGGTCTACGGCGGCGGGCACTATGCGACAGATGTGCTGGGCGGCTGGCTTTTAGGTGCGGCCTTTGGCGTCGGCGCCGCCCTGCTGTTCGAGCGGTTCGTCTTGGCGAGGCGGCCAGGCGACCCATCTGGGCGCAGTCGCCAGTGAGGCGCAGCCGGTTGGCATGGACGGATTGAAGTGCATCAGAAAAGGGTTGTCAGTCATCAGTCGTCAGTAATCAGTATTCGGACTCCGAAACTGAATACTGCTCACTGTGAACCTCGCTGTACTCGTCACTGATCACTGATTACCCATTTTCACCCGTCACTATCCCCCATGCCCCTCGCGCCGGCCGGGTGCGCGGCAGTTCCCTTCAGACTGTGCAAGTCGCAATGCAGGAGATCCGGATGTCGGCACTGGGTCTCGAGCTGTATGGTCATGTGCGTGATGCCGAACTCCGCCGCAATCTTGCCTCGAATCTGATCCAACAGCCCATTCGTCAAGTGTGAGTCATCGCCGTCCACGAGGACGTGGCAGGTGAGCATCACCAGCCGCGGCTCTACGGCCCAGATGTGCAGGTCGTGGACATTCTTCACGCCGGGTAGGCGCTCGACTGTCGCGACCACCTGCGCCGGACTGATGTGCGGCGGGGTGGCTTCCAAGAGCACTTCCAGAGACTGACGACAGAGCGGCCAGGCGCCTTTGACGATCACGCCCATGATGACCAGGCTCACCAAGGGATCGAGCCAGGTCCAGCCGGTCAACAGCATGGCGCCGCCGCTGGCCACGACGCCGAGTGACACCCAGGCGTCGGCGAGCATGTGCCAGAAGGCGCTGCGGATGTTGAGGTCGTCGCGCGCGCCGTGCTGGAGCAAGAGGGCGATGCTCAGGTTGGCGGCGAAGCTGCCCAGCGCGATCAGCATCACCAACCCGCCAGGCACGGAGACCGGTTCCCAGAGCCGCTTGACGGCGAGGCAGCCGATCACGACGGCTGTGAGCAGCAGCACCAGCCCATTCACAAAGGCCGCCACGGTGCCGGCTCGGTGCAATCCGAACGTACGGGTGTCGCTCGCGGGACGGGCTGCGAGTATGTGCGCGTAGAGGGCGAGAAAGAGCGAGCCCTGATCGACGAAATTGTGGCCGGCGTCGCTCATGAGTCCCACGCTGTCGATCCAAATTCCGCCGACGAACTCGGCCAGGATGATGATCCCGTTCAGCGCGAGCGACAGGTGGAGGCGGTGCTTGAGTTGGTCGAAGCTGGGGATCGGTTCGGTCATGCGCTAGTCTCGCACGGGGAAGGGGATGAGGCAAGCGAGTTGGCTATCGCGCACTGTGCTGGTCTCAGTGAGTCAGTGGCGGCTCAGGCCTCGCTATATAATGGATGCGTGAACGACGAAACAAATCGAACCATGCGAACAGAAAGCGACAGCGGCTGAGAGGGAACGACGCGATTGGACAGAGAGACCGTGCGGCAATGGGCATCAACCGGCGGCAAGCATCAAGGTCCCGGAGGGATCGCGCCGGCACTGGGGGAGAGCCGCTCCGACCGGATCGTTAGTTCTTCCGCGGCCGGAGGCGTTCGCTCAGGACAGGGTACTTGGCTTCCGTCATGCCGAAGTTGCTGCCGGTCTCATCGGCGGCGATGACCCGAAGGGTAAACCCGTCCGGCGCGTCGGCCGGCGTCGGCACGAAGAAGGGCGCTTCGAAGGTGCCCTTGGCGCCGGCGTAAAACATCTGCAGCCGTTCCTTGATCGCGCCGTTGATCAACAGTTCCGCATAGATCTTGATCTTGCGCGAATCGAAGTCACTGTAGGGCCGCAGCGGCGCGCCGGAGAGTGTGCGCACGGAGGCGCGGAGCCGCACGTCTTCTTTCGCAATCAAGGATTCGCTGGCCGTCGGGTGTTCGATCTGTACGATGAACCCGTGCAGCAGCATCACGATGCCGTCGCCGATGATGTCGCGACCCGGGATTAACAGAATGGTTTTGCTCACCCGTTGGATGGCGCTGGGATGCGCCAAGGGGCCTTGCACGGTGATGTCCACTTGCGTGGGCCGTTCCAAGGAGAGTGTCGTTCGAAAGGCCGCGGCGGGCTTCGTCGAATAGTGCGGCTCTTCCATCAGGCGGGGCGTGCGCATGATGTGGGTCTGGTCACCGGCCTCTCCTTGCTGAAGACCCGTGGCCAGAATCGCACCGGTGGCCGTCTCGGTGATGGTGACGCGCGCGCCCCCCACCTCGTCGCCGATCACCATCCCCTTGTGCGCCACCACCCGCACGGTGACTTGCGTGGGAATCGGCCCGGACAGCGGCTCGGTCGGCGGCGCCGGCGCTTGCGCCCCTCCTGTTCCACCCAGGCTGGCGACGAATGCAAACAGCACGACGAACAAATGCGCGCCTGGATTCACCCAAGATGGCATGGTCATGCTGGCTGTCTCGATGAAGGGCTCATCTGATCAGGCGAGGTTGCTGGGGTGGGCTTCACTGCGCGCGTCGAGGGAGGCCCGCCGGTCTTTACGCTTTTTTAAGGCGGGCGCGGCCTCCGCGAGCAAGAAGGCCACTCCGGCAACCTCGCCCTATTTCTTTCATTCTCCGAGGTCGCGCGTTTCTACTTCACTTTCGTGCCCGGCTCGACGTCCTCGAGAATCGTCACCAACCCACCCACCTCTTTGTCGCCCGCCGCCAGCACCATCCCCTGCGATTCGATCCCCATCAGCTTGGCCGGCTTGAGGTTGGCCACGATCACGATCGTCTTGCCGAGCAACTGCTCCGGCTCGTACTTCTTCCCGATCCCGGCCACGATCTGACGCTGCTCCGTGCCTAAGTCCACCTGGAGCTTGATGAGCTTCTCCGACTTCGGGACGCGCTCCGCGGTCAGGATCTTCGCGACTTTGAGCTGCACCTTCACGAAGTCGTCGATCGTGATCTGGGCCGGAGGAGCAGCTGGAGGCACGGGGCTTGGGGCGAGAGGCGCGGCCGTCTGAGGCGCCGATGGTGACTGCGGCGTGATGGGTGATTCGCTCACGGGTATAGCTCCTTGTGCTGGCGATGGTTTCGTGAGATCGATCCGTGGAAACAGCGAGGGGCCCTTGGCGACCTTCGTGCCGGGGACCAGCGCGCCCCATGCGGGCGTGTGGAGTGTCGCCGCCGGGGACTCTAGACCCAGCTGTCGCGCCATGGCCTCCGCGGTCTGCGGCATGAAAGGGGTGATAGCGCGACAGAGGATGCGCAGCGTCTCCGCCGCATGGTAGAGCACCGTCTGCAGGCGCGGCTTGGTTTCCGGCTTCTTCGCCAAGGTCCAGGGCGCGGTCTTGTCGATGTATTGATCGGCTTGCTGGATGAGCGCGCCGATGGCTTCCAAGGCGCGGTTGAATTCCAGCTTGTCGGCGCTGAAAAACTGCGCCAGCTTGCCGGGAAGGGCTTCGGCTGTGGCTCGCAGTTCCTTCTCCAGGTCGGTCGCCTCCGATGCAACCGCCTCCGGCACCATCCCGCCACAGTTCCGCTCGATGACGGTGAGCGTGCGGCTCAAGAGATTCCCCAGTCCATTGGCCAATTCGCTGTTGATCCGGCCGATCATCGCCTCGCGCGAGTAGTCGCCGTCGTGCCCGAACGGCACTTCCCGCAGCACGAAGTAGCGAAAGGCATCGACGCCGAATTCGTCGACCACCGCGTAGGGATCGACCACGTTGCCGCGGCTCTTCGACATCTTCTCGCCGTTCACGGTCCACCAGCCGTGCGCGAAGATGGTGGCGGGGAGGGGGCGCCCTAAGGCCATTAGAATCGTCGACCAGTAGACGGCGTGAGTCGTCAGGATGTCTTTCCCGACCAGATGCAGGGAAGCAGGCCAGTAGCGAATCGAATGCGGGTCTGTGCCCAAGTACGTCGGGCCCGAGAGATAGTTCACCAGGGCGTCGAACCAGACATAGGTCACGTAGTCGCGGTCGAAGGGTAACTCGATGCCCCAGGAGAGTCGGGACTTCGGGCGTGAGATGGACAAGTCCTCCAGCGGCTTCTGTAGGAAGCCCAGCACCTCGTTGCAGCGTGACTGCGGCCGGATGAACTCGGGATGCGCGTGAATGTGGGCAATGAGCCGGTCTTGATACTGGCTCATCATGAAGAAGTAGTTGCGCTCGCTGAGCCGTTCGACCGGTCGCCGACAATCGGGGCAAAGGCCTTTTTCTAAGTCCTTTTCCGTCCAGAACCGCTCGTCGAAGGTGCAATACCACCCGCTGTATTCGGCGGAATAGATCAGTTTCTGATCGTAGAGGGTTTGCAGGGCTTGCTGAACGTAGGCCTTGTGGGGGGGCTGCGTGGTGCGAATGAAGCCATCGTTCGAGATGTTGAGCTTGGTCCAGAGTTGCTGAAACTGCGGGGCCAAGCGGTCGCAATGCGCCTGAGGCTCCACCCCGGCCTTGGCCGCCGCCTGCTGGACCTTTTGTCCGTGTTCATCAAGCCCGGTGAGGAAGTAGACCTCATCGCCGATCAGCCGGTGGTAGCGCGCCAGCACATCGGCGGCGATGGTCGTGTACGCGTGCCCGATGTGCGGCACGTCGTTGACGTAGTAAATGGGCGTGGTGAGATAGAAGCGGTTGGCCATGATATCGAGCGGAAAGATATCAGGTTGGGTATGCGAATGCCAGACAGGCGAGACCGTGGTCAGGCCGCAAGTCGATCCATTCCAGTTGCTCGTTCTTCAGGTGTCTAGTAGACTCGGCGTATGTCTGGCATGCCCGAACTGCCGAAAACTCTTGATAGTCTCGCCCAGGCTCGGATTGCCGAGAACCTCCGTCGGACGGTGGAGTTGACGGAGCTGGGTCTGGCGTTGCGGGCAGCGGTCATCCGCCGGCACGATCCGAACTGCGACGCGATGAAGCGGGTCATGCACGAGATTCGACTCGCGAAAGAGCAGGCATGGCGAGTGAATCCTTCCTAGCCGACTCGCTCGCCGATCTCGCCGCAGAGTTCAATCGTCGCCGAGTGGAGTACGCGTTGGCCGGGGGATGGGCCTACAGCGCGCTCGTGGAACCTCGCGCCACGACGGACATCGATCTCCTCATTCTTGTTGAAGCTCCCTCTCGCGACTCTATTCAGTCGCTGCTCTCGCCCATCTTCAGCAGCCTCGTGGTTCATCCCGCTCCCATGCGATTTCGCGGAGTCTCGATCTGGCGGGCGGTCGGGATACGGCATGACCGCGAGGTCGTCGTCGACTTGCTATTGGCGGATTCGCCGTTTCTTCGCGCGGCCCTGAATCGGCGGCAGACCGTGACATTCGGAGCTTTCCAAGTGTCGATTCTCACCCTGGAGGATCTGATGTTGCTGAAGATGATGGCCGGGCGCCTCCAAGATCGCGCGGATCTGGAAAAGATCGACGCGCGCAGATCCGAACTCTCCGTGGATTGGGCCTATGTCGAAGGCTGGAAAGCGAAACTCGGCCTCGGAGATCAGTAGAACTGCAATGTTCTCTGATCTTGGCTTCAGGATCTCCCCATGCTGCAAGCCCGCGGCATCCATCCCTTCCGGTGGGGCCGCCTTCTAGATGAGTTTTCTACTGGCTTTCCTGAAAGCGACCTTGAAAGGGAGTTTATAGGTGAAGCGCTAGCCCGCATTATTCACGAATGCTTCTACTGCAACCGCCGATACGCCGCTACGACAAGCCTGACGGCGGGCGTGCTCGCCGCTCAGTCCTTCAACGTACTGTTTCAAGTACGCCTCAGTCCTTCGCGGCTGTGCCCGCCCGTCTCGCGTGGCGTCTCGGCGGTTTCGTCACGAATCCTCGTGAATAATGCGGGCTAGAGAGCAAAGAACCCGAAATCCTCTACAAGTTGCTTGATCCTGACAGTTTGATATTCGAGGTGTGGTTTGGCCATCTGCAGTTGTTCTCCTTCGCCAAGAGACGGCGAACCAAACATGAGGCAGGTTTAGCGCGGGTCTCTCATGCTGTGAGCGTCACAAGGAGCGGCCGAGAACATACCGTGCCATCCGATCGGTTGCCGACCTGTGATCTGCATATATTGACAGACACATTAGGATTCCAGACGCAGCAGGCGGGCTGCGTGATGCACGGTAATGAGGTGAATCTCTTCTTGTCTCAGTCGATACACGATGCGATAGGGCGGGCGAATGATCTCTCGCACGGTGGGGTCCTGATACTCGGGCACCATACGGCCGGATTCGGGAAAGCTTGGCAGTTGATCGATGGCAGCCAGCAACCGTTCGATGACCAGGGCGGCGGAACTCGGAGAATCTTGCTGGATAAAGGCTTTGATGGCGAGTGCGTCCTCGACCGCTCGACGCGTCCAGACGATGCGTTTCATGCGGTCAGGCGTCGGGTAGCCTCCTCATGAGTGATGGTCTCTCCTTGATTCGACTGTCGAAGCCCGTCTTCGATCTTAGCCAAAAAACACAGCCGTTCAATGGCGTCCTCGACCGTCGTGTTGTCTGGCAGCGGTTGGAGCGCCTGCAAGATTTTTTCCTTTGCAATAGTGGTGCGCATATGAGCCTCCGTGACCGCCGAAGACAGCCGGTCGTGCCCCTTGGCCATCTGGTCTCAATGGTAAGGGTGGACCGATGGAAATAGCAAGTTTGTCGCAGGAGCGGGTTAGGGGGTACGCAGGCCAGGCGCCGCGGTTGCGGATGGAATGAGGATATCGCGCAGGTTCAGAAGAATGGACTCCAGCGCCAGTTGCAGATTCAAGTTGCGTGTGGCGGCGCGTTCCATTTGATCGATGGTGGCGTAGAGGTCGAGCAATTGATCGAGCTGATCGGGCCGCCGCCCCTGTTCGAGGGCGGGGCGGCGATCCTGGTTGATAAGGAGATCGGGCTCGACGCCGGCTCTGGTGAGAATCAAATCCCGCACCCAACGGGCGAGCCAAGCGAGCGCGTCGGCGGCGCGATCGGCGCGATGCAATGTTTCGGCGATCGTGAGGACCGAGGCCGCTGACTGGAGCGCCTGGGCTCCGGCCAGGGTGCAGAATTCTTCCTGTTGTGTTCGAAGCGCAACCGGATCCGCCTTGAGGGCATGGCCGAGCTGGGATTCCGTCAGCATGGTCACGAACTGGGCATCGGCGGGGGACCAGCCCTGACGGGATGTCAGTGTTCGTTGGACCTGTTCCCGGCTCGGGGCGGCAAAGCGCAACCGCTGGCAGCGGGACCGGATCGTGGCAGGCAGGGCGTCGAGCCGGCTGGTCACCAACAGAAACAGCGCGTGTGTGGGCGGCTCTTCCAACGTCTTGAGCAGCGCATTGGCGGCGCCGATGGTGAGGCGATCGGCTTCATCCACGACGAACACCTTACGCTCGGCGACCAGCGGGCGATAGACGACCTGAGATTCCAGTTCGCGGATCTGCTCGATTTTGATCTGCGGGTTGGCCAGCTCCTGGTCCGGCTCGATGAGCAGAAAGTCCGGATGCGTCCGCGCCTCCGTTTGCAGGCATCCCCGGCAGGCGCCGCAGGCGTCGGCGGCGGCTTCATCGGTGTTCTGTTCGCAGAGGATCGTTTGCGCGAGACGCAGCGCGACTTGCCGCTTGCCGATCCCATCGGCGCCATAAAACAAGTACGCGTGGCCGAGCTGGCCGTTCCGCAGCACGGTCCTCAGGAAGGCGATGGGTTTCTCGTGGCCGATGATGTCGGTGAAGGGCATCAGGTCCCGTGATACGTGATCGGTGATCCGTGATGAGTGACGGGTGAGACGAAGTTGACCGTGAGCCGTGATCAGTTTTCAGTTTCGGAGTCCGAATACTCATAACTGACAACTGATCACTGACAACCCCCTATCTATTTCTCTCTAGCCTCTCCATCACGATCCTGGCTACGCCAGCCGCCACCGCATTCGGCGACTGGCTCGCATCGATCACGCGGATGCGGCGGCGTTCCCGCTTTGCCAGGGTTAGGAACCCTTGTCGGACCTTCTCGTGAAAGCGCCGGCTCTCCCGGTCGATCCTGGTTTCTTCCAGGCCTCCCGTTCGGCGTCTGGCCAATCCTACACGAACTGACAGATCGAACAAGAGGGTAAGATCCGGGGCCAATCCATCCGTCGCCTGGGCGTTCAGCCGTCGAAGGAGGGGGACCGAGAGTCCTCTCCCGTGGCCCTGATAGGCCAAGGTGGAATCGACGAACCGGTCGCAGATGACGATCGCCCCTCGCTTCAAGGCCGGACGAACCACATGGGCGACATGCTGGGCGCGGGCTGCAAAGACCAGGAAGGCCTCGCACCAGGGGAGGACCGGGTCGGTCTGGGGGTTGGCGAGACGGCCCTGGGTCGCCAGCACGACGTGCCGGATCTGCTCGGCGATCGGGGTTCCGCCCGGTTCACGGGTCTCGACCACCTCATAGCCTTGAGTCCGGAGGGCGGCAGCGAGTCGCGAGAGCTGGGTGGTCTTTCCGCTGCCTTCCACCCCCTCGCCGGTGATGAAAAGTCCCTTGGAAATCCGACCCTGTGTGCGTGGGCTGGTCACGTGGGAAATGGGCTGACAAAAATTGTCGGATGCTATTCCAAGTCCTTGAAAATAGCAACAAAAGCTTGCGGGTAGGGGGTAAAGCCAGTAAGATCACCCGTGACCGGAGCCCCCCGTGAAAGTCCTTAGAACCGCCCTCAAACGGTACCTCCTGACCGGCCTCCTGGTGGTCACCCCGATCTGGGGCACGATTTTAGTCCTCAAGACTCTGTTCGTAACTGTCGATGGGATATTAGGGGACGTTGTCAGCCGGTATTTGACCCCGGCCTCCTATGTGCCGGGGCTGGGCATCGTGACCCTGATCGCGTTGATCTTTCTGGTGGGAGTGCTGGCCGCCAACTTCATCGGCCGGCGGGTGGTGAAACTCTGGGAGGATTCGCTGGATCGGGTGCCGGTGGTGCGAGGCATCTACTCGACCCTCAAGTCCATGATGGACATCCTCTCCTTCAAGGAGCGCGAAAAATACAACCGCGTGGTGTTGATCCAATTTCCGAAGAACGGACACTATTGTTTCGCGTTCGTGACGGGTGTCACGCAGGGCGAGCTGCAGTCGTTTGCCGCCGAACCCCTGTTGAACGTGTATGTCCCCACGTCGCCGAATCCGACCTCCGGCTACTTCTTGTTGGTGCCGGAGCGTGAGGTGACGCCGGTGGAGATGAGCGTCGAGGAAGCCATGAAGCTGATCGTCTCGGGCGGCCTCTATGTGCCGACGCCCTCGGCGCCGGGTGGGGCGCGTCCCCTGTCCCCGGCGGTGGAGGCGCCGGCCCGATGAGCATGAAAACCAAAGGGACGGTGCTGGAGCCTCGCGCGGCGGCGTCCGCCGGCGGGCGCGAGGCCGGCGCGCAGAGCCAGAGCATCGGGGCCATCATCATGGCCGCCGGACTCGGCAAGCGCATGCGATCGAAACTTGGGAAGGTGTTGCACCCGATCGCCGGGCGCCCGATGGTGCTCTATGTCGTCGATGTCGCCCAGCGCCTGGCCGATCGCGGCGTGGTCGTCGTGGTGGGGCATCAGGGCGAGCAGGTGAAGTCCGTGGTAGAGGCGCATGGTGCCGCGGAGGCCAGCCGCGAACGGTTGGCGGCCATGCGCGAGTCGGTGCACGGCCATTCGAACGGGCATCACGAATCCCCCGGGGGCCCGGTCCAGTTTGCCGTCCAGGCCCAGCAACTCGGGACCGGGCATGCCGTGATGCAGGCACGGGATGTGTTTGCGCAAATGGCGGGCGGCCCGGCCGGCGCCTATTTGATTCTGAACGGCGATACGCCGTTGCTCTCCGAGAGCACGGTTCGCGCCCTCCTGCGGATGCACGAGCGGGAGCGGGCGGCGGTGACCTTGTTGACGGTGCACCTGCCCGATCCCTCCGGCTACGGCCGCGTGGTGCGGAGCGAGAGCCGGACGGACGCGATGGACGTGCTGCGCATCGTGGAAGACAAGGATGCCTCGGCGGCCGAGGCGTCGATCAAGGAAATCAACGTCGGCACTTATGTCGTGGACGGGCCCTTCCTCTTCGAGGCGCTGACCCGTTTGCAGCCGAAGAACGCCCAGAACGAGTACTACCTGACCGACATCATCGAGATGGCCGTGAAGCAGGGCCGCCGGGTCTGCGCGCTGGTGGCGGCCGATGTGGACGAGGGGATGGGCATCAATACGCGGCAGCAGTTGGCGGAGGCCGAGCGCGTCATCCGCGGGCGGATCGCGCAACGCTGGATGGAGGCCGGCGTGACGATGGTCGATCCGGCGAGCGCCTGGATCGATCACGGCGTGGAGATCGGCCGGGATACGGTGCTGCACCCCCATGTGACGATCGAGGGCCGGACGATCCTCGGCGAGGACTGCGTGGTCCGGTCCCATAGCCGCGTGACGGACTGCGTGCTGGGCCGCGGCGTCGTCGTGCAGGACAGTTGCGTGTTGCGCGAAGCGCGGCTGGAAGACGACACGACGGTCGGGCCCTTCGCCCACCTGCGCCCGGGCGCGGTGCTCCGTAAATCGGCCAAGGTCGGCAATTTCGTCGAGATCAAGAAGTCCGAACTGGGCGAGGGCTCCAAGGCCAACCACCTGACCTATCTCGGGGACGCCAAGATCGGCAAAGACGTCAACATCGGCGCCGGCACTATTACGTGCAACTATGACGGGTTCAAGAAGCACGAGACGGTGGTCGAGGACGGCGTGTTCATCGGCAGCGATTCGCAGTTGATCGCCCCCGTGAAGGTGGGGCGCGGCGCGATCGTGGCGGCGGGCTCCAGCATTACGGACGAGGTGCCGGCCGATGCGCTGGTGGTCGCCCGCGCGCGGCAGGTTAATATTCCAGGCTGGGCGGAAAAACGGCGAATGCTGCAAGCGACCGGCGGCCGGGAGGTCTCATCGCCCACGCGCGCGGCGAAGTCCGATCGCCTGACGCCTGACGCCTCACGCCTCACGAAGAGACCGCGATCGACTTCCAAGAGCGGGTCGGGGAAGAAACGAAGGAAGCCATAACCTATGTGCGGCATTGTGGGATACGTCGGAAATGAGCAGGCGGTGCCGATCCTGATCGAAGGTCTGCGGCGGCTCGAATACCGAGGCTATGATTCGGCCGGCGTCGCGGTGGTGAACGGCAAGAAGATCGACGTCCGCCGCAGCGTGGGCAAGCTGGCCAATCTGGAGAAATCATTGGGCGAGAAGGGGCTCACCGGCGAGATCGGCATCGGCCATACGCGCTGGGCGACGCACGGGAAGCCGTCGGAGGTCAATGCGCACCCGCACCGCTCGGGCGCCTGCGTCTTGGTCCATAACGGCATCATCGAAAACTACGTGCCCTTGCGCCAGCAGCTGCAGCGGGACGGCTACAAGTTCGAGTCCGAGACGGACACGGAAGTCGTGGCGCACCTGATCCAGAGCCACATGAAGAAGGGCCTGAAGCTCGTCGAGGCGGTTCGCGCCGCCACGGGGCAGATCCACGGCAGCTATGCCATCGCGGCGATCTGCGAGACGGAGCCGGACAAGATGGTCGTCGCCCGGTCCGGCTGTCCCCTCGTGATCGGCCAGCACAAGGGCGCCTCGTTCGTCGCCTCCGACGTGATGGCGATGCTGACCCACACGCGCGACGTGACGTACCTGGAAGAGGGCGATATCGCCGTCGTGACCAAGACCTCCGTGGAGGTCATGCTCCAGGACGGGAAGCCGGTCACCCGCCCCGTGTCGCAGGTCACCTGGGACGCCGATGCGGCCGAAAAGGCCGGCTACCCGCACTTCATGTTGAAAGAAATCCATGAGCAGCCGCAGACGATCTTGGACACGCTGCGCGGCCGCTACTCCTTCGAGACCGGCGAGGCGGACGTGCCCGATGTCTCGATGACCAAGGAGCAGTTCGCCAAGGCGGGGAAGATCTGGATTGTGGCCTGCGGCACCTCCTGGCACGCCGGCTTGGTGGGGAAGTACCTCTTCGAAGAGATGATTCGGATGCCGGTGCAGGTCGACATCGGGTCGGAATTCCGTTACCGGGACCCGCTCGTCGAGAAGGACGACCTGTTCATCACGATCTCCCAGTCGGGGGAAACCGCCGATACGCTGGCGGCCGCGCGGGAGGCCAAGCGCCGGGGCGCCCGCGTGCTCTCCATCGTCAACGTGGTGGGCAGCACGCTTGCGCGGGAGTCCGACGACGTGCTCTACACGCACTGTGGGCCGGAGATCGGCGTGGCCTCGACCAAGGCCTTCACGGGGCAGCTCACCGCGCTCTATCTCTTGGCGCTGCACTTGGGGCGGATGCGCAACGCCATCTCCCTCGAAGAGGGCAAGATCTGGCTGGATCGGTTCGTGATGCTGCCTGCGCTGGTGCGCCGGGTGCTGGGGCGCGAGGCGGAACTCCTGTCGATGGCCAAGCGCTATCACACCAAACGCAATTTCCTCTATCTCGGGCGGGGCATCAACTATCCCATCGCCTTGGAAGGCGCCCTCAAGCTCAAGGAAATCTCCTACATCCATGCGGAGGGCTATGCGGCGGGCGAGATGAAGCACGGTCCGATCGCGCTGATCGACAAGGATATGCCGGTGGTCGTGATGGCCCCGCGGGATCGCCTCTATGAGAAGACCGTGAGCAACCTGATGGAAGTGAAGGCGCGTGGGGCGCCCGTGCTGGCCTTCGTGACGGAAGGCGAGCGGGAATTAGGCCGGGCCGCCGACTCGGTCTTTACGATCCCCGACGTGCCGGCGGTGCTGACCCCCATTCTCTTCACGGTGGCGCTGCAACTGCTGGCCTATCATGTGGCCGTCCTGCGCGGCTGCGATGTGGATAAGCCCCGCAACCTGGCCAAGAGCGTCACGGTTGAGTAAAACCTCGTAAGTCGAACCGTCTACCGTCAAGCCGTCGTTGCACGGGGAACAGCAAAGCCGGGGCGCCCGCGAGGGCGCTCCGGCTTTTGACTTTTGGCCCGCCGACTTTTAGACTAGCCGGACCATGGCCCTCTCCCGAGCCGACGTGCAGCATGTGGCGACCCTGGCCCGCTTGGACCTCTCCGAAGCGGAGAAAGAGACGTTTGCAAACCAGTTGGGCGCCATTCTATCCTATGTCGAACAATTGAAGGCCGTGGATACCTCCGGCGTGGCGCCGTCGGCGACTGTCTTGGGCGCGGTCGGGGGCTTTCGGGAGGATGCGGTCAAGCCGTCTTTACCGGTGGAGCGGGCGGTCGCCAACGCCCCGGACCCGGCGGAGGGCTTTTTTGGCGTGCCGAAAATCATCGAAGAGCGTTGAACGTGATGCGTGAACCGTGATGCGCGGGATTCGGATCAACAGATAGTCCCACTCGTCACGCATTACGCATCACGCATTACGGATCACGGATTACGAGGAAGATATGTTTCGACAAATGCTGCGTTCCAAGATCCACCGCGCGACGGTAACAGAGGCCTGCCTGGAGTATGAGGGCAGTCTGACGGTGGATGAAGACCTCCTCGAAGCGGCGGGCATTCTGCCGTACGAGGCCATCGTGATCTCCAATTTGAACAACGGCGAGCGGTTTACCACCTACGCCATGGCCGGCCGCCGCGGCAGCGGCGAGATCGTGCTGAACGGCCCCACGGCCCGCAAGGGCGCGGTCGGCGACCAGATCATCATTTTCTGCTACGAATACTACGGCGAGGAAGAGATCAAGCGGCACGCGCCGAGGATCATCCGCGTCGATGAGATGAACCACATCATCTCGAAGTGACGGGTGATGAGTGATCAGTAAGTCAGTCGCGAGCGATTGAGGTCTTACCTCCTCTTCACGCTTCACGCATCACGCTTCACGGTTTTCGAATGTCCCTCCATAAGCTGACGCTCCAGGATCTTCAGCAGAAATTTGTGGCCGGCGAGGTTACCGCCGCCGAGATCGTGCGCGCCTATGCCCTGCGCATCAATCTGGTGGAGCCGAAAGTCCGCGCCTATGTCACGCCGTTGCATGAGACGGTGGCGGGTGAGGCGGCGGCCATCGACGACTCGTTGAAGGGGTGGCGCAAGACGCTCCCGCTCATGGCCATGCCGATCGCCATCAAGGACAATATCTGCACCGATCGGGTGCGGACAACCTGCGCCTCGCGGATGCTCGAACAGTTTGTGCCGCCCTACGACGCGACCGCGGCGGCGAAGCTGCGCGCGAATCGCGTCCTCCTGATCGGCAAGACGAATCTCGACGAATTCGCCATGGGCTCCTCGACCGAAAACTCGGCCTTCGGCCCGAGCCGCAATCCCTGGAATTTGGCCCATGTGCCGGGCGGCTCCAGCGGCGGGTCTGCGGCGGCGGTGGCCGCCGATGAGTGCGTGGCGGCCCTCGGCTCGGACACCGGCGGTTCCATTCGACAGCCCGCGGCTTTCTGCGGCGTGGTCGGACTCAAGCCGACCTACGGCCGCGTGTCCCGCTACGGCCTGGTGGCCTTCGCCTCGTCGCTGGATCAGATCGGCCCGATCACCAAGTGCGTGGCCGATGCGGCCTTACTCATGAACGTGATCGCGGGCCATGATCCCATGGACTCGACCTCCTCGACGGCGCCCGTGCCCGACTACCTGCGCGCGTTCAAGAAGAAGGATCTCAAAAAGCTGCGCGTGGGCGTGCCGCAGGAATTCTTCGCCGAGGGAGTGGATTCCGAAGTCGAGCAGGCGGTGCGCGCGGCGATCGGCGAGTTGAAGGCCATGGGAGGCGAGATCAAGGAGATCAGCCTGCCGCGCACCGACGCGGCGGTGGCGACCTACTATCTCATTGCGACGGCGGAAGCGAGTTCCAATCTGGCCCGCTACGACGGAGTGAAATTCGGGCTTCGCTCGAAGGAGGCCAAGACCCTGGCGGAGATGTACGGCAAGACCCGGGCGGAGGGGTTCGGCGCCGAGGTGAAACGTCGGATCATGCTGGGCACCTATGCGCTCAGCGCCGGCTACTACGATGCCTATTACGGCAAGGCGCAGGCCGTGCGCTCCCTGATCAAACAGGACTTCGACGCGGCCTTCAAGGGGGTCGATCTGATCGCCACCCCCGTGACGCCCACGCCTGCCTTCAAGCTGGGCGAAAAGCTCCAAGACCCCCTGCAGATGTACCTGTCGGATATCTACACGATCTCGGTCAATCTGGCCGGACTGCCGGCGATTGCGCTTCCCTGCGGCTTCAGCCGGGCCGGACTGCCGATCGGGATGCAGTTGATCGGGCGGCCCTTCGAGGAAGAGGTCATCCTCCGAGCCGCCCATGCCTACGAGCTGGCGACGGACTGGAAGTCGAAAAAGGCCATTATTCGGGCCTGAGTGATTGGCATGAGGCGGGGTCTGGGGAGTAGAATGGTCGGATATCGGGGGTGGCGTCTGGCGAATTGGCGTCGGGGTGACTCACCCCTTACGCCTCACGCCTGACGGTCTACGGAGGCTCTATGATTGTCAACATTGCCGCTGTCTTTGTCGCTGTCTCGTTCGCGGTGCTGGTGGGATTTCTTGTGCCGGTGCTGATCGAACTCAAGAAAACGATCCAAGAGTCCCAGCAGTTGCTGGCGCAGATGAATCGCGATCTCCCGACGATGTTGAAAGAGCTGCGGGAGATGTCCGTGAACGTGAACGAGCTCGTGGAACGGACGCGCGGTGGGCTGGAACATGCGTCGGGGCTGTTGCACGCGATCGGCGCGGTGGGCGAGACGGTGCAGGAAGTCCACGATACGGTGCGCAACGCGGGCGGGGGGCTGCTGATGAATGTGGCCAGCATGGTGGCGGGCTTCAAAGCGGCCACGTCGTTCGTCAAGGATCGGATGCGTCACACGAACGGAGAAGGAGGGCACGCCAATGGGGGATGATCGCGGCTTTTCACCGGGCGCGGTGGGCCTGGCCTTTCTCGGCGGGGCCTTGATCGGGGCGGCGGCGGCGTTGCTGCTGGCGCCGAAGTCGGGCCGGGAAACGAGGGACCAGCTGCGCGGCTACGCGCGGAAGGCCGAAGACGGCGTCCGCGACTTGGCCGACAAGGCCGGCCAGGCCTTGGACCGGGCGGTCGAGCGCGGGCTGGATGCGGTGCAAGAGAAGAAATCCATGCTGACCGAGGCCTGGGAAGCCGGGCGCGAAGCCATGCGGCGGGAACGCGAGCGGTACACGCCAGAGAAGAACGGGTGACCGCGTACGAAACCGTCATCGGCCTTGAAGTCCATGCCCAGCTGCAGACACAGACCAAGCTGTTCTGCGGCTGCGGGACCCTCTTCGGCCAGTCCGCCAATACCCAGACCTGCCCCGTCTGTCTCGGGCTGCCGGGCACCCTGCCGGTCGTCAATCGTACGGCCGTGGAAATGGCCGTGCGGACCGGCCTCGCGCTGAACTGTGCGATCCGTACCCCCAACATCTTCGCCCGCAAGAACTACTTCTATCCCGACCTGCCGAAGGGCTACCAGATCTCCCAATACGAGGCGCCGATCTGCGAGCACGGGACGATCGACGTCACCGTCGGCGGTGCGCCCAAGCGCATCCGCATCAGGCGCGCGCACCTGGAAGAGGACGCCGGCAAGAACGTCCATGAAGGCGGCGAGGGCAGCCGCGTGGATCTGAATCGCGCCGGCACGCCGCTGTTGGAGATCGTCACGGAGCCGGACATGCGGTCGTCCGATGAGGTCGTGGCCTACTTGAAGGGCCTGCGCGATGTGCTCGTCTACCTCGGCGTCTGCGACGGCAATATGGAGCAGGGGAGCCTGCGCTGCGAACCGAACGTCTCGATCCGCCCGGTAGGGCGGCGCGAGTTCGGGACCAAGGTGGAGTTGAAAAACATCAACTCCTTCAAGTTCGCCAAGGAGGCGATTGACTACGAGGTCAAGCGGCAGACAAAGGTGCTGGGCGAAGGCGGGAAGATTTCCCAGGAGACGCGGCTCTGGGATGCGGACCGCGGGATGACCGCGACGATGCGCAGCAAGGAAGAGGCGCATGACTATCGGTATTTCCCCGACCCCGATTTGGTGCCGGTGGAAGTCCCTGCCGAGTGGATCTCCACGATCAGAGACACCTTGCCGGAGCTTCCGGCGGCCAGGCAGAAACGTTTCGTGGCGGATTTCGGCCTTCCCGAGTATGATGCGGGAGTATTGACGGCCTCCAGGGCGGTCGCGGACTATTTCGAAGCCTGCGTGGCGCTGTTTCCCCAGCCCAAGACCGTGAGCAATTGGGTGATGGGAGAGCTGGCGCGCGAGCTCAATCAGTCGGGTCTCGATGCAAGCCAATCTCCGGTGACGCCGGCCCGTCTGGTGAGCCTGCTGAAGCTGGTCGAGGCGGGGACCGTCAGCCTGAAAGTGGCGCGCGATCTCTTCCCCGAGTTCTATGCGAGCGGGAAGTCGGCCGAACAGCTGGTGCAGGACAAGGGGCTGACGCAAGTCTCCGACGAAGGGGCCTTGAGCGGGATCATCGATGAGGTGCTGACCAAGAATCCGGCGCAGGTGGCGCAGTTCAAGGAAGGAAAGCAGCAAGTGCTCGGCTTCCTCGTCGGCCAGGTGATGAAGGCGTCGGGGGGGAAGGCGAATCC
>CAYZTJ010000021.1:0-30911 GCA_964481215.1 uncultured Nitrospira sp.
GCTCGCGCAACGCGCGGTCGCCGGGAGAGCGGCCGTCTCGGCGGCTGCGGGGTGGGCGGGTGAGAACGGCTCCCCTCGTTGGACGCGCGCAGTTGGAGACTCATCCAGGCCAACGTGGGGTATGAACCAGGAATCCCTCGCTGCGGCCGAGCCGGCGGAAAGGCGCGGCCGTGGGCGAAGCGGCTGTCTAGGCAGCCGCAGGGCGGGTGGGTCAAATAGCTGCCAGGGTCGGGTGGGTGCAATGGTGGCCTTTTTGACCATCCTGCAGGGCGAAACCGCGGGTCGGCGATAGCCCATGTTGGTGATGGATGCGACGGGAACGGTCATGGCGCTCTCTCCCATCCATGTGAACGAGATTCCGGACGAGGGAAGCACCCTCTCCCTCGATGTCGAGCCGGAGGAGATCGGCCTCACGGCGTCGGATGCGCGGTTCCGCGGGCCGCTCAACGTAACGGCGGAAGTCGAGCGGGTCGAGGAGACGGTGAGCGTCGCGGGGCTGATCGAAGGGACGCAGCTGCTCGAGTGTGTTCGGTGCTTGAGCCCCTTTGAGTCGGAGCTGAGCCTCTCGTTCAGCGCGGAGTACCGGGCGGAGGCGCCCGCGAAGAAGGCTGTCCCGGCCGTAGAGCAGACGGCCGAAGCCGAAGAAGCAGAGAAGGACCTGGGTCCCGAGGAAGACGACGAGATCTACCGGTATCGCAAGGATGAGGTGGAACTGGCGGAGATGTTGCGGGAGCAGATCATCCTGGCGGTGCCGATGCACCCGCTCTGCAAAGAGTCGTGTCAGGGACTGTGCCCGGTCTGCGGTCAGAATCGAAACGTGACAGAGTGCGGGTGTCAGGAGGCGCGCCCCGAATCGCCCTTCGCGGTGCTCAAAAAATTGGGGGCGAGAGGCAAGGGGCTCTAGGCAAGGGGGGGCGGGGAACTTCCCCATCGCCTTGAACTCGCCCCTTACCGAGACTGAAGCGAGGATATGCTATGCCAAATCCAAAACATCGACATTCCAAATCGCGGCGCGACATGCGGCGGGCGCAGAAGAAACTGACGCCGCCGGGCCTGGCCCTCTGTCCGCAATGTCACGAGCCGAAGCTGCCCCATTACACCTGCCTCAACTGCGGTACCTATAAGGGGCAGGCGGTCATCCAAGTCGAAGAAACGTAGGCGACGTTTCACCATCAAGTCCGGCGCGCGAGGGGCTCCTCGCGCGCCGGATCGCTTACCCGCGCTAACAGGATTGTGGCGCTTTGCCGACACCAACTCCCATGACAATCGCGGTGGATGCGATGGGCGGGGACTTCGGCCCCGCGCCCATCGTGGAGGGGGCTGCCCAGGCCGCCGAAGAGCTGGACGTCCACGTGGTCTTGGTGGGCGATCAGCAGCAAGTGGCCGAGCAGGTCGCCCGCTATCCGCGCGTGAGCGGCCGTCTGCGCGTCAAACATGCGCCGCAGGTGGTGGAGATGCACGAGTCTCCCGCCCAGGTCGCCCGCAAGAAACGGGACTCCTCCGTCTGGATCGCCAACGAATTGGTGAAAGCCGGCGACGCGCAGGCGGTCGTCAGCGCCGGCAATACGGGCGCCAGCATGGTGGCGGCCTTCTTCGTGCTGGAAGTCATCAAGGGTGTCGAGCGGCCGGCGATCGCCACGACGCTGCCCACGCTCACCGGCCTCGCGATCATGCTCGATGTCGGCGCCAACGTCGACTGCAACGCCCAGCACCTCTTCCAATTCGGCATCATGGGGAACGAATACGGCAAGTGCGTCTTCAACAAGCCGAATCCCCGCGTCGGCCTCTTGAGCATCGGCGAGGAAGATTCCAAGGGCAACGAGGTCACCAAGGAAACCTTCAAGCTGCTCAAGGGCAGCGCGATCAATTTCATCGGCAACGTGGAAGGCCGCGAGGTCTATGCCGGCGGCGCGGACGTGATCGTCTGCGACGGCTTCATCGGCAACGTGGCGCTCAAGATCTCCGAAGGGCTGGCGGATGCCATCAAGAAGATGCTCATGAGGGAAATCGCGGCCTCGACGCTGGGCAAACTCTCCTACCTCTTCCTGGCGGGGCCCCTCCTGCGATTGAAGCGAAAGACCGACTATGCGGAGTTCGGCGGCGCGCCGCTCTTGGGCGTCAACGGCATCAGCATCATCTGTCACGGCCGCTCGTCCGCCAAAGCCATCAAGAACGCCATCAAGCGCGCGAAGGACCTGGCCGAGCGCCGGCTCCACGAGCTCATTCGCCGGGACATCGAAGAGAGCCTCGCCGCGGCCCGCACCGAGCAGGGAGAGGCCCGCGCGTGAGATCACGGATCATCGGCACCGGGTCCTACGTCCCCTCCACGGTCGTGACGAATCATGACCTGGAACGCATGGTCGAGACCTCGGACGAGTGGATCGTCCAGCGGACCGGCATCAAGGAGCGCCGAGTCGTCTCGCCGGGCGAGGCCTGTTCGGACCTCGGCGTGAAGGCGGCGGAGCGGGCGCTTGAGGCCGCGGGGATCGCCGCGACGGATCTTGACCACGTGCTCATGGCCACGTGCACGGGCGACGCGCCCTTGCCCTCGACGGCCTGCCTCGTTCAGCATCGGCTGGGCGCGACACGGGCGGCGGCCTGCGACATCGGGGCGGCCTGCTGCGGCTTCGTCTATGCGTTGGCGGTGGGAGACGCCTTCGTGCGGACCGGCGCCCGCCATGTGCTGGTGGTCGGCAGCGAAGTCATGTCGGCTATCACCGATTGGACGGATCGTTCGACCTGCATTCTCTTCGGGGATGCGGCGGGCGCCGTGGTGCTCGCCCCCAGCGACGACGATCGCGGGATTCTTTCCTCGCATCTCCATTCGGACGGCAACCTGGGTGACTTGATCTGCGTTCCCGGCGGCGGCTCGCGGATGCCGCCCTCCGAGAAGGTGGTGGACGAGCGGATGCAGTTCATCAAAATGAAGGGCAACGAAACCTACGAAGTGGCGGTGAAGACGCTGGTGAGGTCGGCCAAGGAGGCGCTGGAGCACAACAAGCTGTCGGCCGCCGACGTGACCCTCTATGTGCCGCATCAGGCGAACCTCCGCATCATTAAAGCCGTGGCGCAGCGCCTCGGGGTGCCGATGGAGCGTATCGCCTTGAACATCGAACGCTATGGGAACACCTCTGCGGCGTCGATTCCGCTGGTGCTGGACGAGGCGGTTCGTGCGGGGCGAGTGACGGAAGGCTCGCTGGTGCTCTTGAGCGCCTTCGGGAGCGGGTTGACCTGGGCCTCGGCGGTTATGAGATGGTGAATCTGGGGTCTCTCTGGTTCATCAGGTTTCTCTGGTTGTCATCTGCAGCCAGAGAAGCTAGACAAACCAGACGAACCGGACAAACTCGACAGGCAGAACCGACCAAACGCGGACACGCAGTTGATCAATAGATGGGAGCAAGGAGAGGACGATGGCGACTGACACGCAGCCGTTAGCGGGCGAGTGGGCGCTGATTCTTGGATCGTCAAGCGGATTCGGCGAGGCGGTGGCCTTGGAATTGGCGTCGTTGGGGATGAACATCTTCGGCGTCCATTTAGATCGCAAGGCGACGCAAGCCAATGCCGATCGCATCGTCAGCGAGATCAAGGGCAAGGGGCGCGAGGCCGTCTTTTTCAACCTCAACGCGGCGGCGGAGGAAACAAGGAAGGAAGTGCTCGACGCCCTGGCCGCCAAGCTGAAGGGCAGCCGCAGCACGAGCCCGGTGCGGGTACTGCTGCATTCGTTGGCTTTCGGCACGCTGAAGCCTTACATCACGCCGACCGCTGGGGAGGCGATCGCCAAGTCGCACATGGACATGACCCTGGATGTCATGGCGAACAGTCTCGTCTACTGGTCGCAGGACCTGGTCGCGCGGGGGTTGATGGGCAAGGGCGGGCGTATCTACGCCATGACCAGCGCCGGCGGCGCCCGGGTGTGGAAAACGTACGGGGCGGTGTCGGCGGCCAAGGCGGCCCTGGAATCCCATGTGCGCCAGCTCACGCTCGAGCTCGCGCCGCAGGGCATCACGGTCAACGCGATTATGGCCGGTGTGACCGACACGCCGGCCCTGCGCAAGATCCCGGGTTCCGATGAGATGATCACGATGGCCAAGCGTAAAAACCCGGCCGGACGGCTGACCACCACGCAGGACGTGGCGGAGGCCATCGGGCTGCTCAGCCATCCAAAGGCCCAATGGATCACCGGCAACGTCCTCTGCGTCGACGGCGGAGAGTTTATTGTGGACTGAGGTCGCAGAGTCAGCAGTCATCAGTGAACAGTTAGCAGTAGAGGAGTCGGATCAGTCCGATGGGCCGACCTCGAAAAACTGATAACTGTAAACTGACAACGGTTGACGCTTGTGGGCGTCCCCTTTCAAGTTGACAATGAACCACGATTCCTCCATATCTAGCCCGCAGATGGGAATCGGGTTGGTATTTCCCGGCCAGGGGTCGCAGTCGGTCGGGATGGGCAAGGCCTTCTACGACGCGGTTCCGGCGGCGCGCGCCGTGTTCGACCAGGCGTCCCATGTGTTGGGCTACGATGCCGCGGCCCTCTGTTTCGAGGGGCCGGCCGAGCGGCTCAATCTGACGGAGTTCACGCAGCCGGCGTTGCTCACCGCGAGCATGGCGGCGCTTCGCGCGTTAGAGCCCTTGGGTCTCCGTCCGGTCGCCGTCGCAGGGCACAGTCTGGGGGAATACTCGGCGCTGGTGGCGGCCGGTGGCTGTGCCTTCGAGGCCGGACTGGCCTTGGTTCAGAAACGCGGTCGCTATATGTCGGAAGCGGTGCCGCCCGGCAGCGGACTGGTGGCCGCGGTGTTAGGGGCCACGACTGAGACGGTCCGAGAAGTGTGCGAGCAAGCCGCGGCAACGGGCGTGGTCAAAGCGGCCAACTTCAATTCTCCCGGGCAGATCGTCATCGCCGGCATGAAGGCGGCGGTCGAGCAGGCGATCCAACTTCTGAAAGCGAAGGGGCATAAGGCTCTTCCTCTGCCGGTGAGCGTGCCGGTGCATACGCCGCTGATGCAGCCGGCGGCCGATCGGCTGGCGAAAGATATCGAGGCGACGCCCGGGCGCGATTTGGCGGTGCCGCTCGTGAACAATGCCGAAGCCAAGCCCTTGCAGCAGTGGGGCGACGTCAAACGCTCGTTGGTCCGCCAGTTGCCGTCCTCCGTGCGGTGGGAAGAATCTGTGAAAGCCATGCAGGGGCTTGGGGTGACGACGTTCATCGAAGTCGGTCCGGGAACGGTTCTCTCCGGGCTGATTCGGCGGATCATCCCCGGGGCCGTGACGCTGAATGTGAGCGATCCGAAGTCGCTGGATGCGACGATTGAGAAACTAAAGGCTGAAGGTCAGCAAGTCTGAACGTCCTAAGTCCCTGACTTTCGACTTTCCGACTTTGGACTTTTCGACGAAGGGGGCTATGAGCACGAATTCATTGGAAGGCAAAACCGCCATCGTCACCGGAGCGGCGCAGGGAATCGGACGGGTGATCGCCGAAACGTTGGCAGCCCATGGCGCCGATGTGGCGGTGGCGGACCTGGACCCCACACGGTCGCAGGAGACCGTGGACGCGATCAAGAAACTCGGCCGGCGCGCCATCAACGCCAAGGTGAACGTCGCCGATTCGAACGATACGAAAAAGCTGGCGGAGGACGTCCTGAAGGAGTGGGGCCAGATCGACATCCTGGTCAACAATGCCGGCATCACCCGCGACGGCCTCATGATCCGCATGAAAGAGGACGACTGGGCCTTGGTGCTGCAGGTGAATCTCACCGGCACCTTCTATTGCATGAAGGCCGTGCTGCCGGCCATGTCGAAGAAGCGATCGGGGCGCATCATCAATATCGCGTCGGTCGTCGGGGCGATGGGCAACGCCGGGCAGGCGAACTATTCGGCCTCGAAGGCGGCGGTGATCGGGCTCACGAAAACCGTCGCCCGCGAGTATGCGAGCCGGTCCATTACGGTGAACGCCGTGGCGCCGGGATTCATCGACACGGCCATGACGAAAGCGCTCGACGCGGACGTGCGGGAGACCTTGCAAAATCAGATTCCGCTAGGCAGACTGGGGACTCCGGCGGACGTGGCCGGCGCCGTGCGGTTTCTGGCGTCGGACGACGCGAGTTATATTACCGGGCATGTCGTCCATGTGAACGGCGGCATGTACATGGCGTAATCCTGAAACGGAGGGGTGGCGTATGGGAGGGGAGGTGGGCAAAGGAATGACGACCGAGAAAGTGGAACAGCGCATCAAGAAGATCATCGCGGAGAATCTGGACGTGGAAGCCGACGAGGTCACCAATGAAGCCTCGTTCGTGGACGACCTCGGCGCCGATTCCCTCGATACCGTCGAGCTGGTGATGGCGTTCGAAGAAGAGTTCGGGATCGAGATTCCCGATGAGGACGCCGAAAAGATTCTCACCGTCGGCAAGGCGATCGACTATATCAAGGAAAAGATGTAAGCCGCGTCCCGCAGGACGCGCCACGGACGATGGGCGAGCGAAGTCAGCGTCGAGTCGTAGTCACCGGTCTGGGGGCGATCACGCCGCTCGGGATCGGGGTGGAGCCTACCTGGAAGGCCATCTGCGCCGGGCAGTCCGGTATCGGCCGCATCACGAAGTTCGACCCCGTCGGCTATGACGCCCAGATCGCCGGAGAAGTGAAGGAGTTCGATCCCGCCCGGTTCATCGAAAAAAAAGACATCAAGAAGATGGACGCCTTCATCCAGTACGCCGTCGCCACGGGGCAGATGGCGGTGGATGATGCGGCGTTCAAGGTCGCGCCGGAGGAAGCCGCGCGGGTGGGGGTCTATATCGGCTCCGGCATCGGCGGGCTCGGCTCGATCGAGCACTATCACACCGTGCTCAAAGAAAAAGGGCCGGGGCGCGTCTCGCCCTTCTTCATTCCCATGACCATCATCAACCTGGCCTCCGGCCAGGTGGCCATCAGGCTGGGCGCCAAGGGGCCCAACTCCTGCGCCGTCACGGCTTGCGCGACCGGGAACCATTGCATCGGCGACGCCTTTCGGATCATCCAGCGCGGCGAGGCCGATGTCATGATCGCCGGCGGGGCGGAGGCGGCGATCACGCCGTTGGGCGTGGCCGGATTCGCGTCGGCCAAGGCGCTCTCCTTCCGCAACGATGAGCCCGCCAAGGCCAGCCGTCCGTTCGACAAGGATCGCGATGGCTTCGTGCTCGGCGAGGGGGCGGGCGTGCTGGTGCTCGAAGAGCTGGAGCATGCCAAGCGCCGCGGGGCGCGGATCTACTGCGAGCTCATCGGCTACGGCATGAACGCGGACGCCTACCACATCACCGCGCCCTCCGAAGAGGGCGAAGGCGCCGTACGCTGCATGGAGCTGGCCCTGGCCGACGCCGGTATCGCCAAAGACAAGGTCGAGTACATCAACGCGCACGGCACCTCGACGATGGCCGATACCATCGAAACGAAGGCCGTGAAGCAGGTCTTCGGCGAGCGGGCGCGCAGCATCCCCATGAGCTCGACCAAGTCGATGACCGGCCATCTGCTGGGGGCCGCGGGCGGCATCGAAGCCGTCTTCAGCGTGCTGGCCATTCACCACGGCATGCTGCCGCCGACGATCAATCTCGACCATCCCGATCCTGAATGCGACCTCGACTATGTCCCGCACAAGGCCCGTCCGGCCAAGCCGGGCGTGGTGCTCTCCAACTCCTTCGGGTTCGGCGGGGTCAACGCCTGTCTGCTGTTCCGCCGCCTGGATTCCTAGCAGGCTGTTGAAAAAGTCTGCCAGCTTCGTTCTCGCATCGCTCGAAGGGTCAACGTACAGAACGAAGTACGCCTCCCCTTCTCGCTCGCTGCGGCCTTGCTGGCAGCCTTTTTGAACAGCCTGCGATCCGAAAAGAATCTCTTCGTAGTTCCTCGGCTTCTATGCGCCTAGCAAGAAGGGAAGAGTTTGTCAGAGCCCTTCTAGACTTCATCGCTGTGTGGTTGGTATCCTCCCACCATGGCGCCGGCTGACGTGGATGCGCAGGCGAGAGAGGCGGCGGAGGCCTTCGGCTACGCCTTTCACGATCAGCGGCTCCTCGACGATGCGCTGACGCACAAGTCCTACATCAACGAACTGAGGGATCGGAGCGGCGCGCACAACGAGCGGTTGGAATTTCTCGGCGACGCCGTGCTGTCGCTGATCGTGAGCGAGCACCTGACAGCTACCTTCCCGCAGTCGGCGGAAGGTGTCCTCTCCAAGCTGAAAGCCGGGTTAGTCAGCGAGTCGTCGCTGGCCGGCGCGGCCCGTCGGCTGGATTTAGGCCGGCGGCTCAGATTGGGGCGTGGTGAAGAACTGACCGGCGGGCGCGAGAAGCCTTCGCTCTTGGCCAACGCGCTCGAAGCCGTGATCGCGGCCATCTATCTGGACGGCGGCCTCAAGGCGGCGCAGACCTTCACCCTGCAGGCGCTGGCCGAAGAGCTGCGCGCGGTGGAGGCCAAGCCCGTCAGCCAAGATTTCAAGACGCAATGTCAGGAGTGGAGCCAGAAGGCCTTCGAATCGCTCCCGCAGTATGTGATCGTGCGGGAGAGCGGCCCGGATCACCAGAAGCAGTTTGAAGTCCAGGTGATGATCCAAGGCGAAGTGTATGGAGTGGGGATAGGTTCCAGCAAGAAGGAAGCCGAGCAGATGGCCGCGCGGGCGGCACTGTCACGCGTGAATCGCGACGCGTGACGCGGGGCTGCAGGCGAGCGACGAGTGACGAACGGGAAGAAGGAGGCGGATGATGAAGCGGGCGAGATGGGCCATGCACATAGGGTTGGTACTGATGATGGTCGCCGGCATGACGGGGGCGAGCCTGGCGGCGGACAAGCCGGTGGGGAAGCAAGCCCCACACGCGATCATCAAGACCAAGTTCGGGGAGATCGAACTGCGATTCCTGCCTGAGGTGGCGCCGGGCCACGTCGAGAATTTTGTCAAGCTCGCCAAGTCCGGCTTCTACAACGGGACGATCTTTCACCGCGTGATCCCCGGTTTCATGATCCAAGGCGGCGATCCGAAGACCAAGGATCCGTCCAAGAAGTCGGAGTTCGGGAGCGGCGGGCCCGGCTACACGATCAAGGCGGAGTTTAACGACACGCCGCACAAGCGCGGCATCCTCTCCATGGCCCGCACCAACGATCCGGACAGCGCCGGCTCGCAATTTTTCATCTGCGTGGAAAACTCGCCGTTCTTGGACGGCAAGTACACCGCGTTCGGCGAGGTGGTGAAGGGCATGGGCGTGGCCGACAAGATCGTCCAGGCCCAGCGCGATCCCCACGACAACCCGCTGGACCGCATCGAGATGACGGTGACGATCGTCGAGTGAACGATGAAGGCTGAAGGATGAGCGTCGGACGATTGAGGTTGGAGCTGCCGGACGTGTGAGGTCTGAGGATCGAGGTTCGAGGCAACTGCCTCAGACCTCTAACCTCGAACGTTCTTGCCTCAAACCTTCGGACGTTCAGCGTTTCTGTCAGTGGTGGTGCTGGCAGCCGGGGCCGTGGGTGTGCGGGAGGCCGGCGGGCATCGAGGGGGCGGGCGGGGCGGACAGCGCGCTGAGATCGTTGGCCAGGAGGATGCGGCCGCCCTCCTGTTGCTTGGCGAGATGTGCGGCGATCTCGGGATAGGCGGCCTTGATAAAGCCGATGAGGCCCATCAAGAACCGGCGCGACTGAAATTCCTTGCCTGAAAACTCGGTGATAAAGGCCATGCCGCGGTCGAGCACGTCGGTCGCGGCCTGCTGATCGAGCGCCTGCTGGGCCTTCCCGCCCTCTGCCTGCTGCTTGGAGAACGTCTCATATTCTTTCTTCAGGTGCTCGGCAAACAGCATCTGCCCCGGCGCGCCCGGAATGTGCAGCGGACTGAGCGAACGGCGGAGGGCCTGCATGGCGGCGATCACTTCGGCGTCCTGCCCGTCGCGCCGGCCGTGAAAGTAGCTGAAGCTCACCACTTCGACAAGGTTGAACAACTGCGCCGCCTTTTCGCCGCTGAGATCGTAGAGGCTCTTGTAGAACTCCCGCCGGGCCTGTCCGAAGTCTTCTCCGATCCGCAACTCCTGATAGGCGCTGTTGCTCTCCAAATAGGCGCAATCAGCCGGACAGGTGATGCGGACCATGCGCTGCTCGCCGCAGCACTGGCTGCAGATGAGTCCGCTCAGCGCCGGGCAGGCGCGCTTGCCTTTCCGTTGGTGACAATAGACGCACTTGCTCATCGGCCTGAGGCTCCTTCTTTCGGCGGCGCCGACGGGTTGAACCCGTAATCGGCGAGGGATCGCTTGCTGGGGCCGCCGGGGACCCTGGGCGATTCCAATCCATTGATCTCCGCGGCATTGGCGTAGTGGTACGGCACAAGAATGAGGTTCTTCGCGCGATCGATCCCAATCCCGGCCGGTGATGGCAGATATTCCGCGATGACGTGGAATTTCTGGTCTGGGCGCATGCGCCAGATTTTTCCGGCGGTGAAATCCGCAATATAAAGGTTGCCCCAACTGTCGAAGTCCAGTCCGTCGATATTGTGGAAGCGGGAGGAGAAGAAGCTGTTGGAGACCAGTTCAGTGGTGGCGCCGTCGGGCGCGACGTCAAAGATCTTGCCCTTGTGCCAACTGCCCACGATCAAATGCCCGGTTTTCGGATGCACGGCGATGCCCCGCGGCCCGGCCAGGCTGTCGCTCTGCACCAGAATGCGGACGGCGTGGTTGTGGGTGAGGTCGATCGCATAGATGGTATTGGCCGCGGTGTCCGTCGCATAGAGGATCCCCGCAGCAGACGCGGCGAGATCGGAGAGGCCGGGGGGCGTGGCGGCTTTCGGGTCGTGCAGCGCGGCCACGGAGATGGTCGCCTTCGGTTGGCCGGTGGCGAGATCGAAGGTGCGCAGGGTGTCGAGGTCGGCGACATAGAGCAGGCCGTTGACGATGGCCATGCCCTTCGGCGCATGGAGCACCGTGCCGCCTTCACCCCCTTGGATGAACCGCGGGTTGATCACCTTGCCCTCCTGATCGAGCTTGGTGATAAAGCCGTTGTTGTCCTTCGCGTCCGGATCTCCGTTGGCATTCGAGATGAAATACGACGTGCCGGTCGCGTCGGCCAGAAAATTCTGGGGATTCTGCAAGCCGGTGATCTGGGCGGCATGGACCGGACCCGCCCAGATCAGGAGGATGACCAGGAGGCGGATCGGCTTCCCTCGACGCTGCAACGGGCCGGTGGGGAGAATGTGCGGCTGCGAGTGCTGGTGTTGCGACATGTCTCGGCATCCTAATGGACCGTTTCTCGGGGTGTCAAGGAATCGGCCGTCTGCGCGAGGCGGCGAGCCAGCACGATTGTGCAACGAATTCAGGCGGTTCAGGCTGGTTTTTTTGAAGAAAAACCCGTAGGCTATGGCCTGGGTTGGCGAATTTTCTGAGGAGTGCTGCGGCGATGGCGGTCCAACGGATTCTGGTTGTCGACGATGATGCGCACATTCGCCAGGTGATCCGCCTGTCGCTCACCAAGTCGGGCTATGATGTCCTTGAAGCCGGCGACGGTGGCGAGGCCTTGAAAGTCTTGGGCGCCGGCACGACCCGCTCGGAGGTCTGCACCATCATCTGCGACCTGCAGATGCCGAACGTGGACGGCAACCAGGCGATCCCGTACTTTCACGCGCAGTATCCGGAGATCCCCCTGGTCATTCTGACGGGCGCGCCGGATTTCATTCTGACCGAGGCGCTGCAGAAAGAGGGTATCTGCGCCTATCTGCAGAAGCCGGTGTCGAATACCAAGCTGCTCGACGTGATACGCCAGACCGTCCACCTGAGCGCGCTCCGCAAGCAATCCGCTCCGTGAGGCCGCCGATCGTGCAGTGTCCCTTCGCGCAGGCAGGCAGACCCCAGTTCCCATTCACCTATGACCCAGTGTGGAGGAGGATTCCGTGGGCGCACAACTGTTAGACGGCAAGGCATTGGCGCAATCGATTCGTGAGCGGATCGGCGCAGAGACGGCGCAATTGGTGGCGAAGACCGGCGTGCGGCCGGGGCTCGCGGCCATTCTGGTCGGCGACGATCCGGCTTCGAAACTCTATGTGAAGAACAAGCAGAAGGCCTGCGACGCGGCCGGCATCTACGTCGATGAGCACAAGCTGCCCGCCAGCACGACGCAATCGGAGTTGTTGGCGTTGATCGAAAAGGTGAATGCCGATCCGAAGGTCCATGGTATTCTGGTGCAGTTGCCGTTGCCGAAGCAGATCGACAGCAAGGTGATTCTGGACACGGTCTCGCCGGCCAAGGATGCCGACGGCTTCCATCCCACTAACATGGGCCGTCTTGTCGAGGGCATGCCGCTCTTCACGCCCTGCACCCCGAAGGGCGTCATCAAGATGATCGAGGCGACCGGGACGGGCATCGAGGGGAAGCGGGCGGTCGTGGTCGGCCGCAGCAATATCGTCGGCAAGCCGGCGGCCCTTCTGCTCTTGCATCGCAATGCGACCGTGACGGTGTGCCACTCCAAGACCAAGGACTTGCCGGCGGTCTGTCGCGAGGCCGACATTCTGGTGGTGGCGATCGGCAAGGCGAAGTTCGTCACGGGCGACATGGTGCGGCCGGGCGCCGTGGTGATCGACGTGGGCGTCAATCGTCTGGAGGACGGCACCTTCGTCGGCGACGTGGATTTCGAACCGGTCCGCCAGAAGGCCTCCTGGATTTCGCCGGTGCCGGGCGGGGTGGGGCCGATGACCATCGCCATGCTGCTCGACAACACGCTGGAATCGGCCAAGCGGGCGGCGGGATTCAAGGGGTGAAAAGTTTAAAGTGAGAAGTGAAAAGTGGCTGGCGAGGAAGAAGAAGTGACCAGTGACGAGTGACAAGTCTGGAATTAGGATATGAAACCGAATCCGTGAAAGAGTAGAGATAGAAATTGGTGAAAGGGAGAGCCTAGGAGACCATGCCCGAGCCGAAGAAGCGATTGCGAGAAGTCTTGGAGCGCGGCGAGTTTGCCGTGACGGTCGAGTATAATCCCCCGAAGGGCACGAACGTCGGCGCGCTGTTGGATCATGCCAAAATCCTAGTGGGACGTGTCCACGGCGTCAACATTACGGACTGCACCGCGGCGGTGATGCGGGCCAGTTCTCTGTCGGTTTGCCGGTTGCTCTATGAGATGGGACATGATCCCGTGATGCAGATGACCTGCCGGGATCGCAATCGGATCGGCATGCAGTCGGATTTGCTGGGGGCGCATCTCTTAGGGATGCGCAATATTCTCTGTTTGACCGGCGACTATCCGACCGTCGGCGATCACAAGGACGCGAAACCGGTCTACGATCTCGATTCGGTGCAGGTGATGCAGATGGTCGGCGGACTGAACCGCGGGACCGACTACGCGGGCAATAAGCTCGATGGACTCACGGACTTCTTCATCGGCGGGGCGGTGACCCCCGAGGCCGATCCGGTCGGCCCGATGCTGGTGAAGCTGGAAACCAAGGTACGCGCCGGCGCCCAGTTCACGCAGACGCAGGGAATCTATCAGCCGGACAAGTTTGTAGGCTTTATGCAGGCCGTTCGGAAGATGAAGGTGAAGCTGCTGGCCGGCATTCTGCTCCTGCGCTCGGCCAAGATGGCCGAGTTCATGAACGCCAACATTCCAGGAGTCTCGGTGCCCCCCGAGATGATCGCGGAACTGCGCGCCGCCGGCCCCAAACATGAAGCCGATGCCGGTGTGGAGATCGCCGTGCGGACCATCAAGGCAGTGCGCCCGCACTGCGACGGTGTCCATATTATGGCGATCAAGGCGGTTGAGCGACTACCAGAAATTCTGACCAAAGCGGGCCTGGGGTAATGCCGATGACGGTGCCCGAACTCCTCGCGCGCAAGCGGGACGGCAAGAAACTCACGGTCGTCACGGCGTATGACGCGCTCTTCGCCCGCATCCTGGAAGAAGCGGGGATCGAGGTTCTCCTCGTAGGCGACTCCTTGGGGATGGTGGTCCAGGGGAAGCCCGACACCCTTTCCGTGACGATGGGGCAGATGTGCTACCACACGCGACTCGTGGTCGGCGCCGTGACGCGCGCGATGGTCATTGCGGACCTGCCCTTCCTCTCCTATCACGTGAGCGTGGAAGAGGCGGTGCGCAACGCGGGGCGGCTTCTGCAAGCCGGGGCTTCCGCCGTAAAACTGGAGGGGGGCAGCGCGGTGTTGGATCGAGTGCGGGCTTGCACTGGGGCCGGCATTCCGGTGGTGGGGCACCTCGGCATGACGCCGCAATCCGTCCGCTCCTACGGCGGCTATCGGGTCCAGGCGAAGGGCCAATCCGAAGCCGAGGCCTTGCTGGCCGACGCGCAGGCCTTAGAAGCGGCCGGGGCCTGTGCGCTCGTGCTGGAGGCCATTCCGGCGGGACTCGCCCGCCGCGTTACCCAGGCCCTGAAGATCCCCACGATCGGGATCGGCGCCGGCGCGGGCTGCGACGGCCAAGTGCTCGTGCTCTACGACCTGCTCGGCCTCTTCGACGACTTCGTGCCGAAGTTCGTCAAGCCCTACGCCCACCTCAAGGCCGATGCGCTGCAGGCGCTCCGGCGATTCAAAGAAGAAGTGGAGCAGGGCAAGTTCCCCTCCGACAGCGAATCCTACCACTAGCGGACGAAGGGTAACCAGTGCACAGTGATCAGTCTTCAGTTCCGGAGACGGAAAACTGACCACTGACGACTGATCACTGTTTTCTACAGATTCACCACGCGGGGTTTCTGCTGCTGCTCGTCGAGCAGGATGGCGGTCATGGCTTCGGCGGGGACGGGCTTGCCGAAGAGGAACCCTTGTACTTCGTCGCAGCCCAGTCGCTGCAAGACGGCGGATTGCTCGGGCGTCTCGACGCCCTCCGCGAGGGTGGAAATATCCAAGACGTGCGCCATGGCGATGATGGCCTCGACGATGGCGGAGGAGTCGGTATCCGTCGTGATGTCTTTCACGAACGAGCGGTCGACCTTGAGCGTATCGAAATCGAAATGTTTCAGATAGGCCAGCGAGGAATAGCCGGTGCCGAAGTCGTCCATCGTGATCCGGATGCCAAGACGCTTGAGTTCGGCCACGGTGGCGATGGTCTTCTGAATCTGGCGCATCATGATCGTCTCGGTCAGCTCCACCTCGAAGCGGGTGGGGTCCAGCTCGGAGGCCGTCAAAGCCGTGCGCACGGTCTCGACGATATTGGAGTCGGTGAACTGGATGCCGGAGAGGTTGACCGCGACCCGCATCATCGGCAAGCCCATGGATTGCCAGACCTTGGCTTGCGCGCAGGCCGTCTCGATGACCCACTTGCCGATGGGGACGATGAGGCCCGTCTCTTCCGCCAGCGGGATAAAGTCGCCCGGGGGCACCAGGCCTTTCTGCGGATGCTGCCAGCGAATCAAGGCCTCGGCGCCGACGATGCGGCGCGTGGCCAGCGAGATCTGCGGCTGATAGTGGAGCAGGAGTTCGCCCCGCTCCACCGCGCCCCGGAGGCTTTGTTCCAACTCCAAGCGGGCTTCCGCGGCGATGTTCAGCGTCTCGGAGAAGAAATGGTATCGCGCGCGCCCCTGGTCCTTGGCATGGTGCAGGGCGGCGTCGCAGTGCTTGAGCAGGGTGTCCACGTCCTCGCCGTCCAGCGGCAGGAGCGTGATGCCGGCGCTGGCCGAGAGCACGATTTCCCGATCGCCCAAGGTGTAAGCGGGGGCGAGGGTTTCCAGGAGGCGCGTGGTGACCTTCGCGGCATCCTGGGCCGAGCCGATCTCGTTCAAAAGAATGTAGAACTCGTCGCCGCCGAACCGCGCTACCGTCACGCCGCCCTCGTCGGCGGAGCTCTGGCGGGCGATCATGTCGCTGCGTCGGATGCTCTGCACCAGCCGCTCGCCGACCTCTTGGAGCAACTGGTCTCCCGCGGAATGCCCGAGCGTATCGTTGATGCGCTTGAAGCGATCGACGTCGATGGCGATGACGGCCCCCAGCCGCTGATACCGGATGGCGGACTGCAGGGTGTGGCTGAGCCGATCGAGAAACAGGCGGCGATTCGGCAAGCCGGTCAGATGGTCGAAGTAGGCCAGGTATTCGAGCTGCGCTTCGGCTTGACGCCGATCGGTCACGTCTTGAATGGTGCCGATGACGCGGATGACCTGACCGTGCGTGTCGCGCTCCGCCTCCGCTTCCTCATGCACCATGCGCTCGACGCCGGTGGGGCGCACGATTCGATGGTCCATGCTGTGTTGGCTTTGGCCTGCGAGGAGCCCCTCGATCGATTGAATCCAGGATTCCCGGTCCTCGGGATGAATCGCATGCTTGAAGGAATCCAGCGATTGGCCGAACTTGTAGGCGGTGGTCCCCAAGATCTTGAGGGTTTGGTCCGTGACGAGGAACCGGTCGTTGACCAGATCCCACTCCCAGCTGCCTAGCTGCGCGACGCGTTGGGCGCGGTCGAGCGTCGCCTGGCTCTCGCGGAGCGCCTCCAGCATCCGGCTGCCGCGCAGGAGATACCGGGCCCGGTGGCCGAGGAGCACGGTATTGATGGACTTCGAGGCGAAGTCTGTGGCTCCGACTTCGTAGGCGCGGGCGACCGAGTCGACGTCCTCCAGCCCGGTCATGATGAGCACCGGGACCCGATCGCCTCCCGGCAGCCGGCGGAGGGCTTCGCAGGTCTGGAAGCCGTCCATGCCCGGCATCATGACATCGAGGATGACCAGGTCCGGACGGTCCCGTTCATAGACGCCGAGCGCGGTGGAGCCATCTTCGGCTTCCAAGACCCGGAAGCCTTCTTGCTCCAGCGCCGCGCTGGCGAGCGCGCGCGCGAGCGCATCGTCGTCGACGAGGAGGACCCGCGCCCCGGCGTCCGAGCCGGCTGTGTGGGACGGAACGCTCATGCGCCTCGCTGTGTGCTCAGTTCGGAGTCCAACGCCTTCAGCACGGCGGCATACTCCGCTTCGATCTGTCGGAACAGATCGGGCGCCTCCCCCAATTGGTTTTGGCGTCCGAGGGATTCGAGATGCTTGCACTGCTCCGCCAGCCCCGCCGCGCCCACGTTGGCGCTGCTCGATTTGAGCGTGTGCGCGGCTCGAAACACGCCCTGCGCGTCCTGTTGCTCGAGTGCCTGGCGGATCGTGTCGATCAACTCGCGGGAATTCTTCACGTAGAGCCCGAGAATCTTGCCGAGCAGGTCCGGCTGCCCCGGCCGCTGCAAGGCGCGGATGGCCTCCCAGGCTTGCGTATTGACGGCGGCCGCCGCCGCGGACGCGGTCGGTTCTACGGGTGAGGCGGAGGCTTTCTGTACGCCTGTGCTCATGGTCTGTTCTCCCGGTTCGGTCGGTGCGGCAGGCAGCCACCGGACGAGCATGTCGCGGAGCTGCTCATGGGTATAAGGTTTGGTTAAGTAGTCGTCCATGCCGGCCTGCAGGCAGTGCTCGCGGTCGCCTCTGATGGCATTGGCGGTCAAGGCAATAATCGGGATACGGCGAGGGGCGAGGGGCGATGGGCGATGGGTAGAAGACGAGGACTTCGGCCTATCGCCTCTTGCCCCTTGCCTCTTGCCTGCGGTTGATTCGCGTTCCCGAATCAGCCGCGTGGCTTCGAAGCCGTCCATCTCCGGCATCTGGCAATCCATCAGAATGACGTCGTATGAGGACTTGCCCCACGCTTCGATGGCCTCCCGCCCATTGGCGGCGGTCGTCGTGCGATGGCCGAGCAGGTCCAACATGCCGAGCGCGACTTCCCGGTTGATCTCGTTGTCCTCCACGAGGAGAATGTGCCCGCGCCGGGCAGGCGAGCCCGGCGAAGGCTGCCCGTTTCCCTGGTCGTGTGAAGTCGCCTGTGCCGGTGCGGCGGCGGTCGTCTCCAACGGCCGTTCGAGGAGGACGGTGAGCCAGAACCGGGAGCCTTGTCCTTGGACGCTCTCAACCCCGATCTGCCCGCCCATGGCCTCGACAAGCTGCTTCACGATGGCCAATCCCAGCCCCGTCCCGCCGAACTTGCGGGTGGTCGTCCCATCGGCTTGCGAAAAGGATTTGAAGAGCCGCTCGCGCGCCGCGGCGGGAATCCCGATGCCGGTGTCGGTGACCGTGATCGTCAGGCGTGTCTGCTCCGGGGTGATCGCCAGATGATCGACCTGGACCCGGACCTCTCCCCGTTCCGTGAATTTCAGCGCGTTGCCCACGAGATTGAGCAGCACCTGGCGCAGGCGAACGGGATCGCCGAATAGCCGGTCCGGCACCCCTCCGGCGAAGCGCGCGGAGAGCTGTATCCCCTTCTGCGCGGCGCGCTCGGCAAAGAGATCGATGACGTCCTGCGCCAGCTGCGGCACATGGATCTCGACAGACTCCAACTCGAGCTTGCCGGCCTCGATTTTGGAGAGGTCGAGGATGTTGTTGATGATGTCCAAGAGGGTGCGGGCCGAGAAGAGCACGCGATCGAGATAACGCTGCTGCGTCTCGGACAGCGGAGTCTTGAGCATCAGTTCCGTCATGCCGATCACGCCGTTCATCGGCGTGCGGATTTCGTGGCTCATGTTGGCGAGGAATTGGCTCTTCGCCCGGTTGGACGCCTCCGCCGCCTCTTTGGCCGCCAGGAGCTCTTGCTCGATGCGCCGGCGTTCTTGTGCTTCGAGCGCGAGGGTCACGAAGGTGGCCATGGAGTTGGCGAAGTGCTGCTCCTCCTGGGGCCAAAGACGTGGCGGGCCGATGTGTTCGTGGCAGACCACGCCGACCATCTGTCCGCTGATTCGGATCGGCACGTCCAACATGGAGGTGATGCCGAGGGGGCGCAGGTACGAATCGGCGAATTCCGAGGTGCGTGGGTCGCGTTGGGCATCATCCGCCGCGATGATCCGTTCCTCTTGCAGTTCTTTAAAGTAGGCCGGAAACGAGGAGGCCGGCAGTTCGAGGCCGTCGCTATGCCGGTGCGTCTGACGTTCGAACAAGCCCGCGCATCGAATCGCAGCCCGGTCTTCCGTATAGAGCCAGACGCTGGCCCGGTCGACGTTCAGCGAATGGGCCGCCGCCTCCACCACGGCCCGAACGGCCTCCGCGAAGTTGCCGCCGTGGATGACCTTATTCTTCGTGAGTTGGAAGAGCGCGGCTTGCTGTCGCGTCAACATGTGTTCCCGCTCTCGGGCCGCCTGCTCCGCCGCTTTCCGATCCGTGATGTCTCGGAACATCAGCACGGCGCCGGTGATCGTCCGATGCTGCGTGATCGGGTTCAGGGTATAGGAGACGGGGAGGAGCGAGCCGTCGCGCCGGCGAAACACGGCATCGTCGCTGCGGCAGGGACGGCCGGCCAGCAGGGCGGCCCAGAGATCCGTCGGGGACTGGCCGTCGGACTCCGAGGTCAAGGCCGCAGGCTGGAGATGGGGCAGAATAGACTGCCAGGTGATGTCCCGTTGCTGCCACCCGAGCAGCCGCGCGCCTTCTGGATTAATGACGTGCACGAGCCCGTCACGATCCAGCGTGCAAATGCCGTCCCCGACGGACTGCACCACCGTCTCCAGGCGATCCCGCTCCTCGCTGAGTCGTGTCTCACTGGTCTGCCTGAGCTGATCGTAGAGCGTCTGCATCTCCCGCGAAGAAATCGCCACCGATCGTTCGAGCATCACCCGACCTTGATCGGCTTCTTCGTAGGCGCGGCTGACTCTGCTCAAAAAGCCCTCCCAAGCCTCTCGGGATGTCGGGAGGCTTGCGGCGTCGATGGCCTGGCGCTTGAGCTGTCGAGCGAGCAAGGGATGCATGGACGGTTTAGGCCTCGCTCAGTGTGGTGATGGTCATGGTTTGGTTATGGAGATCGCAGGCGCCCGTCGCGAACGGCGAGATCTCGCCGTAGGAATAGAAGCCGATTTGCTGGGTTTGGGGCGGGGAAGCTTCCAGCGAGGCTTCGGTCTCATCTTCGGCCATCTCGCCCAGGACCAGGCGGCGGCCGACGCAGGTGATGGCGACGGACAGGATGGGGCCGTCGCCCGGCGCCGACCGCCGAGCCGCGCCGGCGGCTTCCGACGCGCCTTGAATCAAGCGATCGAAATTCGCGCGCATCAGCTGGGCCAGCGAGCCCTCCGGGATGTTGCCGGCGAAGGTCATCGAGCGATTGGTCTCGTTGACCGCCAGGATGGTCCGCACCAAGCTCTTTTGGTCGGCGGCGTGGGCCCGGATGGCGAGGGGAAACAACAAGGCCGTCGCCGGCAAGCCTGACGCCCGCTCGCCCAGATATTCTTTATAGAGGTCCAAGGCGGGTTTTCCGTCCAACTCATACAGCACGTTGCCCTGTGCTTTGGTGACCACGCGTTCCGGTCCGAAGATATCCCACCCGCCCCGGGAGCCGTGGCCGACGCGGATCGCGTCTCCGTAGAACCCGACCGCGGTGACGAATCCGCTCTGAGGCCGTCCCGCGTGCAGGACCCAGGTCTGCTGAAAGCGATCGCCGTCACCCGCCAACCCACCTGTCACGACGACGGACGGCGGCAGCACCGCGTTCAATCCGCGCACCAATTCGCTGCCGTTGACGCGCAAGCCGTCCGATAAGACCAGCACGGCGCGGAGGTCTGCTCGAGAGAGCTGGGTTCCGATGAATCGTCCGGCTTCTTCGGAGTACTCCGACGACGCGATGGGCGCCGAGGCGGTCTGTAAGGTCGTGCGGTCGAACCGCAGGACACTGACCGCCAGGGTGTGATCGTGGATCTGCCCGCCGAGAATCTCTCCGGATGTAGAACAGCCGACCAGACGCGAGTGCGGGTAGGCCCGGCTGAGCGCCTGGATCGGTTCGGCGGCTTGCCCATACTCCGGGGCGCCGAATACGAGCACGAGTGTGTGCTCCGAATCCGAGTCCGGGAACGGGGTGACGGACCAACCTCTGGTTTTTTCATAGGAAAGCGTCGAAAGGTTCATGAGATCCTCATCAATTCGATCGGCGGCCGGACTCAACGCGTACGGTCTCCAGACCGTGAGCTAGGCACACGTGACCCCAGTCTGTATCGGCTGATTCCGCAACGGTCTTGACGGTCGCGGGGGGCCTGCGGCGCCCCGCGGAGGGAGGCGGGGGATGGTTAAGCGGCGGGGCGCAGGTCCGTGTCCGAACGGGATTGGCGACGGTCTGGGAGCCAGCGTTCCAGGATCTGCCGCAAGTCCTGCTGTTTGAACGGCTTGCTGAGGTAGTCGTCCATGCCGGCGGCCAGGCAGCGCTCCCGGTCGCCTTCCATGGCATTGGCGGTCATGGCAATAATCGGGATACGGCGAGGGGCGAGGGGCGATGGGCGATGGGTAGAAGACGAGGACTTCGGCCTATCGCCTCTTGCCCCTTGCCTCTTGCCTGCGGTTGATTCGCGTTCCCGAATCAGCCGCGTGGCTTCGAAGCCGTCCATCTCGGGCATCATGCAGTCCATCAGGACGAGGTCATACTCAGCCTTGGCCAGGGCGTCGACGGCCAAGCGACCGTTCTCGGCGATGTCCACCCGGCAACCGAACTGCTCCAGGAAGGCACGGGCGACCATTTGGTTCACGAGGTTATCCTCGACCAGCAGGATGTGGGCCGGCAATGTCTGCGGGGTAGCCGGGGAGACGTCTGAAGATAGCTGAGAAACAGGGCAGTCATGGTGCGGCGTCGGAGGCGCTGCTCGTGTCCCCTTCAGGAGCGAAAGGGACACGGTGAAGGTCGATCCCTGCCCTGGGGCGCTGACCAGGCTGACCGAACCGCCCATCAGTTCGGCCAGTTGCTTGGTGATGGCCAGTCCCAGGCCCGTACCGCCGAATTTTCTGGTCGTCGACCCGTCTGCTTGTGAGAAGGACTCAAAGATCCGCCGTTGGGCCTCGGAGGGGATGCCGATTCCCGTATCGCGGACTGAGAGATGAATCTTCCGCCGGTCTCCCAAGTCTTCCGACACCGACAGGAGCACGGCGACCTCGCCCCGCTCCGTGAATTTCATGGCATTACCCAGCAAATTGGTCAGAATCTGACGGATACGATGCGGATCGCCCTGGCACCGCAGCGGGCCCTCGGGCGGCACCGCCGCGTGGAGAGCCAGCCCCTTCTTCGCCGCACGTTCTCGAAAGAGTTCAAGGAGGTCCGTGACTAGCTCACCGAAATCAAACTCGACCTGCTCCAGCGTCAGCTTGCCGGCCTCGATCTTGGAGAAGTCGAGAATGTCGTTGATGATGGCGAGCAGCCCCTCGCCCGATCGATGAATGGTGTCGGTATAATGGCGTTGCTCGGCGGTGAGCTCCGTCATGAGGAGGAGTTGGGTCATGCCGAGGACGCCGTTCATCGGCGTGCGAATTTCGTGGCTCATGGTCGCCAAGAATTCGCTCTTAGCCTTGCTGGCGGCCTGGGCCTCCTCGGCCAGGTGCAGCGCTTCCTGCGTCTTCCGGGCCAGGGCCTCGGTCCGCTGTTCGACTTGGCGCTCCAAGGTCTGCTGATACCGCTGGACTTCCTCGTGCGAAGCGTGGAGTCGCTGGGTCATGGCGTCGAAGGAAGCCGCCAGCTCCCCTACCTCGTCATTCGAACAGATGGCGATCTGGTGCGTCAATCGTCCGGCCATGACGGCCTGAGTCGCATCGACGAGCCGTCGCAGGGGCAAGACGATGCGGTGCGTCAGGACGACCGTGATGGCGAGGCCGACGAAGAGGATGCCGGCTACGACAACCCCGAGCCAGGTGAGCAGGTCGTATAGCTCCCGCTGCAGTCGGGCTTGGCCAAGCCCAAGGCGGACGTGTCCGAGCGTCTGTGGCTCGGCCGGCGCAGTCCCGGCGTCAAAAAACAATCCCTCCGCGACGGGCTGAGCCCGACTCAGCACGGGAACGATGACGTCGATATACTCGGCTCGGTCGCGTGGGACGGTGAGGACGTCGGATCGCGAAGTCCGCGCGGCGTCGGCCGGCAGACGCGAAATGACGGGTCTGAGGGCCGTCGCGGATTCCGATACGCTGGCGGCCAGCGGCGCGCCCTGGGCGTTGAACAGGACCACGTACACGACATCGGGGTCGAGCCGGACGCTGTTCGCGACCCGCTCCAACGCCTCGTGGTTTTCCGTGTAGAGGCCGTATTCGGCGTTTTGGGCGATCATGGTGGCCGTGGTCTGGCCGTGCTGCCGGAGCCCGCGGACGTTGGCGTCGTGTTCGTGGTGGACCACGAGCCCGCCCAATGCCAGCGACGTCGCAATGATCAGCGAGACGCTGAGCGCGTTGAATTTCATCATGAGGCCGGTGGGGCGAGCGGAGGTCATGGGGAGCCGGTCCTCACCGAAACACCAGTTGCGCGCCGTCCACGACCTGTTGGGAAAATTCCAGCTTCATGTGATCCGCCGTCTTCTGATTGATCGCGTACAGCACGCGCCGGGGCGGCACCGGCGGCAACGCGTTGGGTTTCGTGCCGGCGAGAATCCGGACCGCCAGTTCGCCGCATTGCGCTCCAAGATCCCGATAGTCCCGATCCAGAGCGTAGAGGGCGCCGGCTTTGGCCCAGGACGTCGACAGGCCGGTGAAGGGGACCCGGCTACGGAATGAAAACAGCAATATGGATTCGGCTGTTTGCGGCGATAACACAAGCTGGTCGGTCGTCCCCCAGAGGATGTCCACGTTCTTAGACAAACTTTCCAACGCATCGGGGATGGCCCGCGGGGTCTCGATCTCTTTGGCGACGAGGCTCAAGCCCGCTTTCTTAGCGGCTTTTGCGGCGGCCTCGATTTTGGCCTGATTTTCCTTGGGGTTGTAGATCACGCCGACGCTGGTGGCGCTGGGCGCCAGCCGTTGCATCCACTGGAACTGGGTGTCGAGCGGAAAGTCGAGCAACACGCCGGTGGCATTGGACGACTTCCTCAACTCATCGGGATTGCCCACAAGGCCGGCCACCACCGGAATGTCCTGAATCTCGCGCAGCGCGGTTTGCGTGGCCAGGGTGCCGATCGTGATTACGAGACGGGGGCCTGTGCTCTTGATGGCGCGGGTGGCGTCCGCGGCTTTCCCGGCTTGGCCTTGCAGGGGGTAGACGTCGTAGACGGCCGAGAGGCCCTCTTTCGTCAGGAACTCTCGCAGGCCGGTCTGCAACTCCTGATAGGGAGCGGCATCCTGGCTGCTGACGATAGCGATGCGCACCTCTCCCGACTGCGCGGGGGAAGTGAAGGCCAGTACCCCCAAGAGGGCGAGGACGCCGCCCCATCCCACCTTCATCCACTTCGTCATGTCGGACCGCCGCCTCATGTGTCCGATGGATTCTAGTCCAGCCGATACTTGAGCTTGAGCCAGAAGGTGCGCCCGTCCTGCTCGATGGTGTTCTGCAGATAATCGGGGCTTGCCGGGTCGCCGTACTTGTAGTTGAAAAGGTTGTTGACCTGCCCTGAGAATTCCCACCCTTTGACCCATCGCTGGCTGAACAGGCTGAGATTCGTCTGGTAGATCTCCTTCGTCTGGGTGCTATTGAGCGTCGTGCGCTGGCCCGTATAGCGGGTCTCCAAGCCAGCGAACAGCTTGTCGCCGTATAGGGGGACGATCAGATTTAACTTGGCGAGATTCTGCGGAGAGTTCGTCAGCCTGGCGCCGGTGGCGACATCGTGGGTTTCTTGGAGGGCGTAACTGGCCCGGCCTTCGAGTCCGGACGGCCACTTACCTTCCACGGTCAGTTCCATGCCCTTGGAATGGGCCCCGCCCGTGTTTTGGTATTGGGTTTGATCGTCCCCCGTGCCGAGGACGGTGTCGGGCCCGGCGACAGTGGTTTGGTCGATTAAACCTTTGATCTGATATTGGTAGTAGCTGGCGGTTGCCCGCACATGGTCGGTGATGGATCGTTCGACCACCGCTTCGTACGTGGTGATGCGCTCGGGGCGGATCGACGGGTTCGCAATCGCGGTATTGCTGGTCGTGTAGAACTGCTCGAAGGGATTCGGCGCTCGAAAGGCGCGGCCGTACAAGAGTTTGATCGTCGTCGCGTCCCAATTGTAGATGAGCCCGACGCGGGGATTCGTGGTGCCCCCGAACGAAGAGTAGTGATCGTGGCGGATCCCCACATTCAGGAGGAGCCGATCGGTGATCGCCCATTCCTCCTGTCCGAAAAGCGCCCAGACACGGATTTTTCGATGGTCATCGAGATACGTCGCAGGCACGCTGAGGTCCTTGTTCGTCTGGGCGATGCGGAACTGGTCGCGATATTCCGTGCCCAGGGTGACCCTGTGGCGATCGAAGAGGCGTTTCACGACCGAGGCTTCGATCCCGGCCTGCTCCGTGATGTCGTGATCCTGGTTGAGCGTGCTGGGGGCCGGGGTCGAGAACACGTAGTTCTGCTTGTAACGATACCAATCGTAGTAGCCGCGGAGCTTGAGCGTGAAATCGGGGGCGAGATCGTGCTGATACTTGAGGTCCAGATACCCCCGGGCGTCGTAGGCGCTGTCCTGGCCGTTGTTGAACTCGGTCTGCTGGAAGGCCGTGGGGACGCGTTTGTTGCGCGAGAGGTAGCCTCCCTGCAAGGAGATATCCCCGTACGACGCCTTGCCGAATAGATTGTGAAAATCGTCTTGGTCCATCTTGATCGCATGGCCGTCGTTCGTCGCCGGGTTGGCATACTCCTGGACAAAGTAGTTGCGTTGGCCCTGGCTGGTGTAGACGGAGCTGGAGAGCAAGACCTCCAACCCGCTCCGAAACTTGTTCCCGTAACTCAGGCGGCCCTTGAACGAGTCGAAGGTGGATGCCTCTCCGGAGATCTCCATGCCTTTGAGGTCCTTGCCGCGTTTGGTGATCACGTTGATCACCCCAAAAAACGCGTTGGTGCCGTAGAGGGAGGAGCTGGGACCACGGATGATCTCGACCCGATCGATCAAGTCGACGTCGATCGGGGAATCCGAGCCGATCGGCGCCTGGTCGAAGATGGCGTCGTTGAGCCGGTGATTGTCGACGAGGAGCAGGATGCGGCTGTTGTAGTCGCCGGGCCGGTTGAAGCCGCGCACGCCGAGGAAGTCGTACGTCCGGTCGTAGGTGGTGTAGAAGCCCGGCACGCTGTTCAGCAGTTGCGGGATGTTCCGGTAGCCGTATTTGCGAATCTGGTCGGCCGTGATGATCGTGATGGATGCGGGGGCTTCCGTGATCTTCTGGTCGTACTTGGCTGCCCCGTAGACGGACGGAATGTTCTGAAAGACGATCTCTTCACCGCCTGACGACGGGTCGGCCGCTGCGGGTGCGACCGGCGGCGGTGCGGAGGAGCCGAGGAAGTCCAACTCCATCTGGGCGCTGACAGTGAGTGGCGACAGACTGAGCCAGCTACCGAATACAATGACGACAAGGGTCTGGGATCGGCGGTAAGGTGAGTGCGTCATGGAGTGTTCCTCGGCATCAAGGCGACAACAGGGGTCGATCAGTGGGGGCGGAGTCACAGTCGTTGCGCCTGTGACTGCCGCGCTCTGGTCTTGTTAGTTGGTCGCTCCACAGAGCGATACAGATCGTTATCGGCTGTTGCAGGCGGTTCCTTGATGCCGTCGGTAGGCTGATCCAGGGGCGCCTGTCCTTGGCACTGGTTCAGCGAGACCTTGCAGGGCGATTGTCTTAGGAAGGCAGAAGCAGTCGGTCGGTTAAGCTGACCGTCGTTGTGCGCTTTGGGTGGGCGTGGATGATGAGACCCACCTCGACAGAAGGGCATGCAGGTCTTCTTGTTTGAACGGCTTGCTGAGGTAGTCGTCCATGCCGGCGGCCAGACAGCGCTCCCGGTCGCCTTCCAGGGCATTGGCGGTCATGGCAATAATCGGGATACGGCGAGGGGCGAGGGGCGAGGGGCGAGGGGTAGAAGACGAGGACTTCGGCCTATCGCCTCTTGCCCCTTGCCTCTTGCCTGCGGTTGATTCGCGTTCCCGAATCAGCCGCGTGGCTTCGAAGCCGTCCATCTCGGGCATCATGCAGTCCATCAGGACGAGGTCATACTCAGCCTTGGCCAGGGCGTCGACGGCCTCACGACCATTGTCCACGATGTCGATCCGGCAGCCGAAGCTTTCAAGCACGGCGCGGGCCAGCTCCTGATTCACCAGATTGTCTTCGGCGAGCAGCACGTGGGCGTCCAGCGTTCGAAGTTCTTTAGGCGCCGCCTTGGTATCGGGCTGGGCGGGCTGCGCGGCGCCCAAGAGAGACAAGAGCAGGTGGCGGAGCTCATGTTGGCGAATCGGCTTCGTGAGGCGGGCGGCTAGGCCTTCGATATCGGTTGGGTCGGCCAGCCCGCCGGAACTCAGCAGCACGAGATGGGGTCGCCCCAAGTGGGGTTCATTCATGATGCGTTTTGCCAGGGAGAGCCCGTCTTCCCCTGGCATATGCCAGTCTAACAAGACCACCGGATAGGGATTCCCGTTGGCAGCCGCTGCCTGCAACAAAGCGAAGCCTTCGGCGGCGCTGCCGGCGGCCTCAGGGGTCATGCCCCAGAGGCCAGTTTGATTCATGAGGATGTCTCGATTGGTGGCATTGTCGTCGATGATGAGCACCGGGATCCCTGTGAGCTGTGTTGTAGCTCCGGCGGTCAGCGTCACGGCGGTACCTTTGGCCAAGGGAACACTCACCGTAAAGGTTGCGCCTTGGCCGGGGGCGCTGACGAGACGAACGTCGCCTCCCATCAGGTGAGCCAGTTGCTTGATGATGGCCAGTCCGAGGCCGGTGCCGCCGTATTTTCTGGTAGTGGAGCCGTCTGCTTGCGAGAACGAATCGAAGATCTTGCCTTGAGCCTCGAGCGGGATACCGATGCCGGTATCGCGCACGGAAAGGTCGAGACACAGCTCGTGAGCGGTCTCCTGGGCGACGGCGACCTGGATGGCCACTTCGCCCTGCTCCGTGAACTTGAGGGCGTTGCTGACCAAATTGCTGAGGATCTGGCGAAGCCGGTGCGGATCGCCTTTCAGCGCCAAGGAACGATGGGCCGGCAGTTGGCACACGAGCTCGAGCCCTTTCTTGTGGGCGCGTTCGGCGAAGAGCTCCGCGACGTCTTCGACCAGAGTGCTCAGCTCGAAGTCGATCTCCTCCAGCGTCAACTTGCCGGCTTCGATTTTCGAGAAGTCCAAGATATCGTTGATGATGGCCAGCAGCGTTTCACCCGAGCGATGGACCGTCTCTGCGAATCGGCGTTGTTTCTCATTCAGATCGGTCGAGAGCAACAACTCGGTCATGCCCAACACGCCATTCATCGGCGTGCGGATCTCGTGGCTCATGGTCGCGAGGAATTGGCTCTTGGCCCTAGCGGCGGATTCCGCTCGTTCCTTGGCGTCTCGGAGCGCATTTTCTGCCGCCTTACGTTCTGTGAGATCTCGGGTGACTTTCGTAAATCCAATGAACTTGCCGCCCGCGTCGCGTAAGGCTGTCATCGACACATGGGCCCAGAATTTCGAACCGTCTTTGCGAAGGCGCCACCCTTCATTTTCGATATGGCCCTTCGCCCGGGCCTGTGCGAGCAGGTGTTCCGGTAGGCCGAGCGCCTGCGCATCGGGCGGATAGAAGCGGCTGATCGATTGGCCGATGATTTCTTCGGCGGAAAACCCCTTGATCCGCGCCGCTCCTGCATTCCAGCTGATGACATGGCCCTGGGGATCGAGCAGAAGGATAGCGTAGTCCTTGACCTGTTCGACCAGTAAGCGGAGGCGTTCCTCGCTGTGGTGCAGGGCCTGCTCGGCGCGCCATCGTTCCATGTAATAGCCGATCAACATGCCCAACGTGCGCACCGTACCCAACAGACGCTCGTCGGGCGGCAGCTCCTCCCGGCAAAAGAACTCCATGATTGCATGGATGCGTGTGCCCGATTGAATCGGGACGCCGAGGGCGGCATAGATCCCGACGTTCGTCGCTTCCTCCGCACGGGGAAAGTTGGGGTCGGTTTGCACGTTCGCAATCCAGACCGGTTCCCCCTGGGCCAAAACTCGGCCGGGCAAGCCGACGCCGCATCGCAGCGGCATGCGTTTGGTGATGCTGACGAACTCCTCGGTAGTCTCGGGATGGGCTTGCCAGGTGGCGATCGTGCTGAGGGATTCGAGGGCATCGTCCACGCTCCAGAATGCGCCGACATCCCACCCCATGGCCCGGCCGATGGCGGCGATGATGACCGGTCCGGCATCTTCGAGCGGCGGTCCGGGTGCGAGAACGGTGGAGACTTCGTGCTCCAGCGTTTTCAGGCCTTCGGCCTGTTTCCGCTCGCTGATGTCGCGAATGAACGCACTGACGACCGTCTGGCTGGCGAGCCGGACGGGGGCCAGGCCTATTTCGATGGGGAACTCCGTGCCATCGCGTCGAAGTGCCGTCACGTCCAGGAGTTCCCCAAATCCCCTGCCGCTGGCCTCCGAGAGGCGGCGCTGGAACTGGCGGATGTACGCGTTGTGATGGCGCGACGGGAGGATGACTCGCGCCAAGCGCTCGCCCAGCACTTCCTCACGGGAGGAGCCGAACATGCGCTCGGCTTGGTGATTCCAATCGGAAATTCTGCCTTCGCCATCCATAACGATGACGGCGTCCAAGGCGCTCTCCACGATGGACCGGGTCCGTTCTTCGCTGTCGCGGAGCCCGCGAAGCAACGGCTCGCTGACGTTCCGATTGATGAGCCACCCCACGGAGAAGATGATGCCGAGGAGGCCGGTCCCCAGGACCAACACCCAGTAGGTGCGCGTGGTCAGCACGCGACGGGCGTGGCGTTCGATCTCCTCATTCTTGGCTTCGACCACTGTCACCAGGGCCATGATTTCGCGCCGATGCTGTTCAAACCGGCTGGAGAGCGGTCCGTACACGTAGCCGCTCGCCGCCTGACGGTCGCCGCGCCGCAGCGCCGGCAAGAAGTCTGTCTCCCAGTCGTCGTAAAACTCGGTGGCCCATTTGGCGGCCCCTGCAGACAGCGCCTCACGGAGATCGCCGGGCGGAAGCAGGGCATGCCAGTGGGCTTGCCGCGCCACATAGTCGTCCCGGAGCTGGTGGAACCGTCGAATCAACGCGTCGTGATGCTGGGGGGCAGCCGCCAGTAGTTCGAGGGTGACGAGATAGGACTCGATGATGTAGAGCGGGGGTGGAAGCACATCGGCGATGATGTCCTTCCCCTGGACGATTTCCACATAGAGGGGACCGTGGATCTGGATCGTGGTGACCGTATCATAGACGGCAAAGGAGAAGAGCCCTGCTGCCAGCAGCGCGGCCCCGATAATCAAGGCCAGTTTCAGCTTGAAGGGCTGCACCTGGTGGACAGCCTGTGAGGGGCGTGGGGTGGTCACCGGGACACCGGCCTACTTCAACGAAGATGACAAGGATCCGCTTCGTTAGTATCGGCCGGCCAGAAATCTGCCTGTAGCTGGCAGGGAGAGGGCGAGAGGCTGGGACAGGTTGACTCAGGGGTACTTGGCTTCGATGAGGCTGGATAGGCCGCCGCGGGCGGTGAACTCCCCACGGACCCTGGCCCAGACGGGACGGCAGGCCCGCACGACGTCTTGCAGGATACGGTTCACCGCATTCTCGTAGAATATTCCAAGGTTTCGATAGGCGTGGATGTACATCTTCAGGGACTTTAACTCCAAGCAGGCTTGGTCGGGCATGTAGTGGAGGCGGATGGTGCCAAAATCGGGAAGCTGGGTCTTGGGGCAGATCGCCGTGTATTCCGGGATGTCGATCGTGATCTCGTAGCCCTTATACTGATTGGGAAAGGTCTCAATCCCCGGCAGCTTGGCGGCGATTCCGCTCTTGGCATGGCGCTCGTTGTACCCGAGCCTGGTGCTTCGCTTTTTTCCCCTTGACCCCATACCCCACACCCCACACCCCGCAACCCGCTACCCTCCCTCCCATGTGCGGCATCGGCGGCATCCTGCGCATCACACCCCCCGGCGAGAACCACGAGCCAATCCCCAACGAGTGGCTCGACCTTCTCGACGAGGGCATCGCGTGGCTCACCTCGCGCGAGGGCGACTGGGCGCCCGACAACGGCTTTGCCTTCCACAACTACTGGCACCTCGCGCTGTTCCACCTCGACCGCGGCGACCACGCGCACGTGCTCGCGCTGTACGACGGCGCGATC
>CAYZTJ010000022.1:0-30801 GCA_964481215.1 uncultured Nitrospira sp.
TGTAGCCGGAACGAGCGTTCGAGGACTCACTAGCCCGCATGATTCATGACGGTTCGTCGCATCCGACCCATTGCAAGGAACAGAGCAATGGGTACCCCCGCGCGGAGCCTGGGGACTGACACCTTTCCCCGCATCCGCGCGTGGTGTCTGTCCCCGTCCGAACCGGGACAGGCACCGTCGAAGACGACGGAGCCAGTCCCTGAACAGGATGGTGACCGACCGAGCGGCGAGCCCGCCTGCCTGGGTGCCGGGTCAGCCGCGCCCCGGCTTGTCGCAGCGGCGAATCCCGTGACCCATTGCTCCGGGAATGCAATGGGTGCCCCAGCAGAAGCGTTCATGAATCATGCGGGCTAGGCCTCCCCGACACGGGTCAGCTTGACTCGTCCGGACTTCGACTCGATGGACAGGTGGATCTTTCCGTCGAGCACGTCCAGCAGCAGATTCCCGGCCAGTTCTCGCCTCCATCCCTGAAGCAGCGGAATGTCGGGCGGCTGCGTCGATTGCCGCCCTTCGATGAGGGCCTGCAGATCCGCCGAGGTCGCGAGCAAGGTCGGCGCGATGTTCAGCTCCGCGGCCCTGGCCTTGAGCACGGCCTGGAGCAATTCGACCTGCCCGATGGATTCCGGCTCCGGCTTTCGCGGTTTCGACACCGCCGGCCATTCGGAGGGGGGAGCGGCGAGCGCCCGCCGGATCGCCTCCATCATCGCCTCCCCGCAGCGTTCGGCCATCGACCCGTGCAGCCCGCGGGTGGCTTTCAACGCCGCCATCGACTTGGGAATGTGCCGGGCCAACTGCACGAGGACTTCATCCCGCACCACGCGGCCGCGGGGCACGTTGCGCCGCCGCGCCTCTTCATCCCGCCAGGCCACCAGCTCACGCAAGACCGCCGCGGCCTGCGGCTTCAGCCCCTCCCAACCCTTGATCCGCTGATACCGTTGGCGCGGATCGCGCGAGCCGTCGGTCAACGACCCGGTGAGGCGCGCGAACTCCTCGTGCATCCAGCCCTGGCGCCCCATCGATTGCAGACGCTTGAGCAAGTGCTCATGGACCGGCAGGAGGTAGTGCACGTCTTCAAGAGCATAGGCCAACTGCTCCTCCGTCAGCGGCCGATGACTCCAATTTGTCAGGGTATGGGACTTGGCCAGCTTGGCCCCGACCACCCGCTCGACCAATTGCGCGTAGGAGATCTGCGTGCCATACCCGACCATGGCGGCGGCCATCTGGGTGTCGAAGATCGGCGAGGGCACCTGCTTGGCATGCGTGTAGATCAATTCGAGATCCTGGCGGCCCGCATGGAGAATCTTCTCGATCTTCGCATCGGCCACGACCTCCCAGAGGGGATCCAGCGACGACGTCGCCGGGACATCGATCACCGCGGACACCTCGGCGGTGGCCACTTGCACCAACTCCAAGCGCGGGACGAAGGTATCCTCGCCGACGAACTCGGTGTCGACCGCGAGCCGCGGGGCGTCCCGCAGCAGTCGGCACAATTCGCTCAGCGCAGGCTGATCGGTGATGTAGCGAAGGGGTTGGGTCGTCACGGAATGACCATCACTCGGCCGGCGAGAACCCGCCGCGGCCGGCAAACGGCGGTTCGGTGTTGGACAAGCTCAAATATTCCTTGAGAAACTGATGGGCCTCGATGATGCGCCGCAACTCCGGCTCCAAACTCCGGTCTCCGTTTCTGGAATCCGGGTGCAGGTCTTTCGCCAATCGGCGGAAGGCCGCCGTCACATCGGCCAGGGTGCACCCGTCCTCCAAGCCCAGGGCCTTGTAGGCATCGAAGGCATTGTTGATCTCGCTCTTGCTCTCGCCGACGGCCTCCCCGCCCCCGCTCGCCGTCCGCAAAAAATCGGCCAGATTGATGCGTTTCTTCCGCCGGCGAGGCCGTTGGCGCACCTCGCTGTCCAGTTCATCGTATCGATCTTCCATGAACTCCAGGCGCGACGACATGCGAATCGCTCCGGACAGATCGCACACGGCCGTTATCTCTTCTTCGATCGTCGCCAACGACTTGTCGATCTCTTCCAGCCCCTCCTCGATCCGAAAGAAACTGTCGATGCGCTCCTCCATCATCGTATCGACCGCCACCTCCAGACTGTCCCGCGTCTTGGTCCTCAGGTCTTCGATGCGTCGACGCGCATTCGCGCGGAACTTGGCCAGCTTACGGGGGTCGACGGACATGCCTCGTCACCAGATCGCGGTCCAGGAGCCGGGCCATTGTAGCACATCACCCTTTCACCGCACCGGCTCCGCCCGTCTTGCCCCGTCGGGGGAGCTATGCTATCTTCCCGCGCCGCGACGGACGGCCGCCGCGGTTCATATTCTTGCGCTCATTTATCTCAGCCATCGGAGGTTGCGTATGCGTTCACGTGTCACCGTCGTTGGGGTCGGGCTCGCGCTGCTCGGATTCGGACTCACCGCCTTTGCGGAAAATCCATCCGGCTACGGCGCGCCGGCCGGAGAGTACGACATCAAGATTCCGCGGGTGCCGGCCGGAGAGCTGGCCGAGGCCAAGGCCTTGAAACCGCCCTTCGCCGCCACGCCGGACGTTCTGGCGGAGGGCAAGGCCATCTTCCTCGGACGAGGGACCTGCTTCCAATGTCACGGCAACGAAGGCAAGGGCGACGGCGGGGCCGCCAAGGTGCTCCCGATCCAGCCTCGCAACTTCACGAATCCGAAGTTCAACAAAGTCCGCACGCCGGGCGAAATGATGTGGGTCTTGAAGAACGGAAGCCTCGGGCAATCCGGCAAAGTGCCGGGCACCGGCATGCTCCCGATCGTCGGGCAATTCTTGAGCGAAGAAGACGGCTGGAAGGTGCTGCTCTACGAACGCAGCCTGGGAGAGGGGCAATAGTCGGCGAGGAGTAAGGGGTCAGGAGCCAACGAGAGCCGCTCGGACCAGGTTCGAGTCGTCACGCCTTCACTCCTTAACTCCTGACTCCTCACTATTCGCTTGGCCCGCCGGCTGGTTTACCCGGTTTCCGCGCGACGCCGGTTCGCACCGCGGCTTCGGCCACGGCCTTGGCGACGTGCGGCACCACCTGCTTGTCGAACACGCTGGGAATGATGTAGTCCTCGCTCAAGGTGCCGTACGGGATCATCCGCGCGATCGCCTCTGCGGCCGCCAGCATCATCGCTTCATTGATGTCGGTCGCCTGGACATCCAAGGCCCCACGAAACAGTCCCGGGAACGACAGCACGTTGTTGATCTGATTCGGATAGTCGGAGCGCCCCGTCGCGAAGACCCGGCATCGCGGCATGGCCAATTCGGGCGAGATCTCCGGGTCTGGATTGGCCATGGCGAAGACCACCCGGTCTTCGGACATCAGTTCCAAGTGCTCCGGTTTCAGGATGTTCCCAACCGAGAGCCCGATAAACACGTCCGCGCCGCGCAGCGCATCCTGGAGGGTCCCTGACGGCTGATCATAGCGGGTGATCGCCGGCAAGTCCTTTCGGGCTTCGCGCAAACGTTCGGGCGTCCCGCTCAGCGCAATGCCGAGCCGGTCCACCCCCACGAGATCCTGCACCCCGGCGGCCAGGAGGATTTCGCAGCAAGCCAGCCCCGCCGCGCCCAAGCCGTTCACCACAACCTTCACCTCTTCGAACCGCTTCTTCACGACGGTGAGCGCATTGGCGAGGGCGGCCAGGATCACCACGGCCGTGCCGTGCTGGTCGTCGTGCATGACCGGAATCGTGAGCGACGCCTTCAGCCGCCGCTCGATCTCGAAGCAGCGGGGCGCGCCGATGTCCTCCAGATTGATCCCGCCGAAACTCGGCGCAATGCCCTGCACGATCCGCACGATCTCATCCGGATCTTGCGTGGCGAGGCAGATGGGCCAGGCGTCGATGCCCGCAAACTCGCGAAACAGCATCGCCTTGCCCTCCATCACCGGCAACGCCGCTTCGGGCCCGAGATTGCCGAGCCCGAGCACGGCAGATCCGTCGGTCACCACGGCCACGCTGTTCGCCTTGGTCGTATAGAGATGGACCAAGTCACGGTTCTTCGCGATGGCCTGGGAGACGCGCCCGACTCCCGGCGTGTACACCATCGAGAGGACATTCCGCGTCGTCAACGGATGCTTGTTATGGACATGAATCTTGCCCCCGAGGTGCATGAGGAAGATGCGGTCGGACACGGAGACCACCCGGACATCCGGCAATTCCCTGAGGCGCCCCACCACCGCCTGCCCCTGGGATTCGTTCCGCACATCGAAGGTGATATCGCGCGTGACCTTGTCCGGCGTGGCCGAGACGATATCCACCGCGCCGATGCTGGCGCCCTGCTCCGCCAGCGCCGTGGCCATCCTCGCGAAGACCCCCACGCGATTCGTCAGTTCCAGACGAATCGTCAATCGATAGTTGGAATAGGGACCGAGATCATCCGCATCCATTGTCTGCGCTCCCCCGCTTGGTCACTCCCGAATCAGCCTATCATACGATCGCCACGCGTCCGAATCCATTGCACCATCCGCGCAGGCAGCCTCATTGAATCCGCGAGGAGGAGGATGCTAGGGTGGCCGCATGTCCTCATCCGGCCCCACCGGTCGCGCGAACCGGTTGATTCACGAGACCAGCCCCTACCTCCTACAGCATGCCTACAACCCGGTCGATTGGCGCCCGTGGGGACCGGAGGCGCTCAGGCTTGCGCGCGAGCTGAACAAACCCATCCTCCTTTCGATCGGTTACTCCGCCTGCCACTGGTGCCACGTGATGGAGCGGGAATCCTTCGAGAACGACGCGATCGCCGGCGTGATGAACGAGCACTTCGTCTGCGTCAAAGTGGATCGCGAAGAGCGGCCGGATTTGGATGAGATCTACATGCAGGCGACCCTGGCCCTGAACCACGGCCAGGGCGGCTGGCCCATGACGGTCTTCCTGACGCCGGATCAACGGCCGTTTTTCGCCGGCACCTATTTTCCGCCCGCCGATAAGTGGGGCCGCCCGGGCTTCCGCACGGTGCTGGAGAAAATCGCCGAGGTCTGGCGCAACGATCCCAGCGGCATTCACGAGCAGGCGGCGGAACTGACGAATCGTCTGAAGACCTCCATGCAAGCCGCGGCGCCGCTCTCCGTGGGCGAGGATGAACTCCGGGCGGTGGTCGGGCAATTCGCCGACGAGTTCGACGCCCGCTACGGGGGCTTCGGACAGGCGCCCAAATTCCCGCCCGCCACCGGCCTTTCCCTGCTGTTGCGCCGCCACGCCCGCACCGGAGATCCGCAGACCCTTCAGATGATCCGCAAGACGCTCGACGGCATGGCGGCCGGCGGCCTGTACGACCAGATCGGCGGCGGGTTCGCCCGCTACTCGACGGACGAGCGCTGGCTCGTCCCCCATTTCGAGAAAATGCTCTATGACAACGCCCTGCTGACCAAGACCTATGTGGAAGCCTATCAAGCCACGGGCGATCCGGCCTACCGACGTATTGCGACCGAGACGCTCGATTACATCCTGCGTGAGATGACCTCGCCGGAGGGAGGATTCTTTTCCGCGACCGACGCCGACTCGGACGGCGTCGAAGGCAAGTTCTTCGTCTGGACGCCGGAGGAGATTCGCGCCCTCCTGCCCGAGCAGGACGCGCGCGCCTTTTGCGCCTATTACGATATCACCGCCGAGGGCAACTGGGAGCACCAGAGCATCGCCCATACGCCCCGCGCCTTGGACCAGGTGGCGACGGACCTGGGCGTGAGCCCCGAGGCCTTGCAGGCGTCACTGGACCGCTCGCGCCCGCTCGTCTATGCCGCGCGCAGCACCCGCATTCCGCCGGGACTCGACGACAAGATCCTTACCGGATGGAACGGACTGATGATCTCCGCCATGGCCGAGGGGGCGCGCGTGTTCGGCGAGAGCCGCTATCTCGACGCCGGCGAGACGGCCGCCGATTTCCTGTTGCAGACCATGCGACGTCCCGACGGCGGACTCTTGCGGACCTACCGAAACGGCAAGGCCCATCTCCAGGCCTGCCTCGAAGACTATGCCTGCCTCGCCGAAGGCTTGATCGATCTCTATGAAGCCGGAGCCCACGAGGGATTCTTGCGCGAGGCCGCCGGCCTGGCCGAACGCATCCTGTCTGATTTTCAGGACGGCGAACGAGGGGGATTCTTCACCACCGCACGGGACCACGAGCACCTGATCGTCCGAAGCCGCGAAGGACCGGACGGCGCGACACCGAGCGCCAACGCCATCGCGGCGTCCGTGCTCGCGCGCCTCTCCTTTCATCTGGGTCGAGAGGACTTCCGAGACGCGGCCACGCGGGCCGTGCGGGTCTACGGCAAGCAGATATCCCGCTACCCAAGAGCCTTCTGCAAGAGCCTGATCGTGCTGGACCTGCTCCTGCACGGGCCGGTCGAACTGGCATTGGTCGGCGTGCCGGGCGATCCCGGCTATGAGCGGCTCCGCCGCGAAGTCCATCGCCGGTTTTTCCCGGCGCGCATCATCGCCCATCACGACCCGGGAGCGCCTGAGCCGACTCACCCGTTACTCGCAGGGAAAGGGCTCGTCGGTGGACAGGCGGCCCTCTATGTCTGCCGAAACTTTGCCTGCCAGGCGCCCGTCACCGACCCACAGCAGATCGGCCAGGCGCTGGCCGACGGCGCTGCGTCACAGGCAGGAGCAACCGCAAGCGCGCCGCCCTCCACGCTCTCCGGCTCCCGCTTGACCGGCTTCGCCACGGCGGCCGGCACCAAGGCCTACGTCGACCGTCTCTGCGCTGAGCCGCAGAATCGCCGGATGGCCACGACCGGCTACGGCCCCTTCGGCAATACCGGGTTGCTCTGCAGCAAGCTGGGCTTCGGCGGCTACCGTGTCGGCCTCGACGACCCGGAGCATCGCGCGGCCCTGGTGCGGAGCCTCTTGCACGGCTGCAACGTGATCGACACCTCGACGAACTACGCGGATGGCGACAGCGAACGGCTGATCGGCCTGGTCCTCGCCGATCTCGTCAAAAAGGGACAGCTCCGGCGGGACGAACTCATCATCGTCTCAAAGATCGGCTACGTCCAGGGCCAGAACCTCGCCCGCGCCCAAGCCCGCGAATCCGCCGGCCGGCCCTACCCGGAGATGGTGAAATACGGCGAGGGACTCTGGCATTGCCTGCATCCCGAGTTCCTCGTCGACCAATTGGATCTCTCGCTCGACCGGTTGGGGGTCGAGACCCTGGACGTCTGCCTGCTGCACAATGTCGAATACTTCCTGTCGGACGCGGCGCATCGCCATGAGACGGATCTCCCCGCCGTGAGGGGCCGGTTCTACCACCGCCTACGCCAGGCGTTCGAGTGTCTCGAGCGGCAGGTCGCAGCCGGACGTATTCGGTACTACGGCGTGTCCTCCAACACCTGCACCGCCGCGCCGGAGCATCCCGAGGCCACCTCCCTCTCGCAGATGCTGGATGCGGCGCGCGATGCCGGCGGAATCGGCCATCACTTTCGCGTCCTGCAATGTCCGATGAATCTGTTCGAATCCGGCGCGCTCCTGGTCCCGAATACCGGCGCCCAGCAGACCCAGACCGTGTTGGACCTCGCCCGGCAGACGCAACTGGCGGTGCTGATCAATCGCCCGCTCAACGCGATGCCGAACCGGGGCGGGATGATCCGCCTGGCCGACCTTCCGCTCGAATCCGTGCCGACCTCGTTCGACGCGCAACAGACACTGGTGGCCAAGTTGGAGGAGGAGTTCCGATTGGATCTGGCCCCACTCATCACAGTCCCACCGGAAAGTCTCCACCCCACCGAGTTTTTCCGCTGGGCCGAGGAATCCACCCAACTGCGGGAGAAGGTGCGGGGAATGGAGCATTGGGAGCAGATCGAGCATCAGATGATCGCCCCCCACGTGCAGCGGGTCATCCAGGCCGTCAGCGCCCATGCGCAAGGCGAGCTGGGCGAACGGTGGCACCGGTGGCGAGAGCGCTACATTCCGGAACTGCTCACGTTCTTGAAAGTGCTGCGCCGCGAGGCGACCGAGAAGAGCCGGAGACAGACCAGCGCGATCGCGCGCGCCATCGATCCCCACCTGCCGGAGGCGATTCGGCGCGAGCCCCTCTCCCGCAAAGCCCTCTGGATCGCGGCCTCCACGCCGGGCGTCACCTGCGTCCTGAACGGTATGCGGACACCTGCCTACGTTGAGAATTCGCTCGGGGTTCACTCCTGGGACCCCATTCCGACTACCCGCCTCATCTTCGAGACGATCCGGGGACTTCCCATTCAAGACTAAGGGCGCCCTGCCCTCTGCCACAGAAATAGGTCCTGGCTCCACTTTCGTGGTAGCTGCCTAGTTGCGGTCGTGCGCGGGGCGCGCTAGCATACGCGCCAGGGTCCGAGCCGGAACATCTGTCGGAATCAAGACATCGCGATGCGTCGACTACTACTGGGGATCTATCTGCTTGGTTTCTCGTTTCTCGCGGCACACCTGGTCACGGGGGTCGCGGCGCATCAACTGTCCGTCCCTCCGTCGCTGCCCTCCCGTGAAGCCGGGGCTGCTTCCGCCCCCGCGCGTGAACCCGGCGAAGCCGCTCGCCAGGCGGAGGCGCTGCTGTCCGGGCGCCTGTTCAATCTTCCTCCGACAGGATCGAGTGCCGTGGCGCAACAGGCGAACGGACCGGGCACAAAAGAGGGATCCCTCGTTGCGCCCATCGACGCGGCCAAACGCATCAAGCTCGTGGGCGTGGTCGCCACGGAAGGGCGAGCCCCCTTTGCCATCATCGAAGACCTCACCAACAAAAAGCAGCAGCTCTTCCACTTGCACGATGAGATTCCCGGCGTGGGCTCGCTGCAGGCGATTGGACGCGATGCGGTGGTCATCCAGCGGGGTGCGCAACGCGAGATCCTGGAACTCGATATCCGAAAGCACAACAGGCCGGCCGTACAGCCGGTGGCGGCCCCGGCCGGACAAGTGGCCGGCGGCGGCCCCGGCCGACGCACGCTCGATCAACGCGAGGTCGCCGCCAGCGTCGCCGACCTGCCCAAGCTGCTCTCTCAAGCGCGGGCCACCCCGCACTACACGGATGGGAAGCTGGATGGCTGGCGCATCGAGGCCGTCACGCCGCACAGCTTGTACGACAAGCTCGGGATTCGAACGGGAGATATTCTGACCCGGGTGAATGGCGTCGAGATCAAGGATCCCGGCATGATGCTGACGCTCTTTCAACAAGTGAAAAACGAAAAGACCGTCACCTTGGATCTGTTGCGCGACAGCCGCTGGACGTCGTTGGAATATGAAATTCGCTAGCCGCCTCCTCGTCATCATCCTGACGGTGCTGGCCACGACCTGGTCCCCCGCGCCCAGTGAGTCGCAGGGACAGACGGCGCCCCCGCGACCCATTCGGGTCAGCCTGGACTTCACGGAAGTCGACCTGCCGGTCTTCGTCCGTTTTATCAGCGAACTCACCGGGAAGAACTTTGTGCTGGACGAGAAGGCCGTCGGCAAGATCACCGTCTTCTCCCCGACGAAGGTTTCCGTCGACCAGGCCTACGCGATGTTTCTGGCCGCGCTGGAGGTACGGCGCCTGACGGCTATCCCCAAGGGCGACATCATCCAAATCGTTCCCATGAACGAGCTGCCCTATGAGCGGGGCGTCTATGTGTATAAGTTGAAGCATGCCAACGCGCCCGACACGGCGACCGTTCTGACCAACCTGGTGGCTCGCTCGCTGAATCCCCCGCCGGCGCCGGGCGGGCGTCCCGCGCTACGACCGCTCACAGAATTTGAAGGACCGGTTCAAGTGTTTGCCGATAAGGGCACGAATTCGCTTCTGATTAGCTCGACGAAATCGGATCACGAAAGACTCCTGCCCATCATTCAGTCGCTCGACACCCGGAGACGCCAGGTCTTCGTCGAGGCGGTGATCATGGAAGTCTCCGTGGACCGGCTGAGGCGACTGGGAACCAATCCGATCGAAGCCATCGGCGTCGGCAAGAGCGGGAGCCTGCAAGGCATTGTCGGATTGAATCGGGCGCCTGAAGATATCACGTCACTCGCCCAGACGCTGAGCGGGGTAGCCACCGGCGCCGTGACCGTGTTGAACACCGTCAATGTGCGGGCCTTCCTCCAATTGCTCATGTCGCAGACGGATACCAACATCCTCTCGACGCCCCAAGTGCTGGCCTCGGACAATCAGAAGGCCAAAATCGTGGTCGGCGAGAATCGGCCCTTTCCCACCGGCCAGGCCCAGGGCATCACGGGGGGCACCCAAGTCACCATCGAACGGAAAGACGTGGGTGTGACCCTCGAGCTCACGCCCCAAGTCCTTGAAAACGACCTCATTCGATTGGATGTCCGGCAGGAGATCACCGCGATCAACGAAAATGTCTCCCAAACGATCGGCCAGGGCCTCGCCTCGGTCCCGGTCGGCCCCACCACCACCAAGCGATCCATGGAGACCATCGCCATCGCCAAGGATCAGCAGACCCTCGTCATCGGCGGGTTGATCCGCGACAACTTCGTCCTGAACGTCCAGAAGGTTCCCCTCTTGGGCGATATTCCCCTGCTCGGCTGGCTGTTCAAGTCCGAAAGCAAGGCGACGGAGAAGCTGAACCTGCTCGTCTTCCTGACGCCCCATCTGATTCGTGATGAGACGGACATGGCGGGTCTCGAAGTGCGAAAGGGGGCCGAGGTGCATCAACTGCAGCGCGAGAATCAGATCGTCGACCCCACAGCCGTCAAGCGCGCGACCGAGGATTTGATTCGGAACGATGCGCAGCCGCCCCCCGGCGGCGCCGAGCCGGCCTTACCGGCCCAATAGCGCCGGGGCCGCGGACCCATCGAACGGGCACGTCGTTCAACCGCGCCGTCCTTCGTGAGCCACGATGTCATACGGTCGTCCCTCCATCGGCAGTCTCCTGATCGAGAAGGTCAGCCTCGCTCCCGCCAAGCTGGCCGAGGCCGTGATGCGGCAGAAGGAGAAGGGCGGGCGGCTCGGCGAGGTGCTGCTGCGCTTGCAGGCCATTCGGGAAGAGGACCTGTACCAGGCCCTGGCCCAACAGCTCGACCTCCCCTTCATGGCGCAGGTGGACCCCAAGCTGGCGGATGTCGGCCTCATTCAGAAAGTCCCCATCGCCTACGCACGGCGATTTCACGTGTTGCCGCTCCGCTGGGACAACGACGCCTATCTGGTCGCCACCACCGATCCGCTCGAAGTCACCGCCATGGATGACCTGCGGCTGGTGTTGGGCGGTCCCGTTAGGCCCGTGCTGACCACACAGAAAGCCCTGCTCGCCTGCCTCAACCAGGTCTATGACCAAGCCGCCACCGCCACGGCGGAGTCCGTCATCGAAGGGCTGGAGTCGGGCCAGAGCTTGGATCAGCTGGCCAGCGAGTTGGACGAACCCCAAGATCTCTTGGACGCCACCGACGAAGCGCCCATCATCCGGCTGGTCAACTCCCTTCTCTTTCAGGCCGTCAAACAACGGGCGAGCGACATTCACTGCGAGCCCTTCGAACGGGGCATGGTGGTGCGGTACCGCGTCGACGGCGTCCTGTACCCGGTCCTCACCCCGCCGAAGCGCCTCCAGAGCAGCATCATCGCCCGGCTGAAAATCATGGCGGGCCTCAATATCGCCGAAAAGCGGCTGCCGCAGGATGGCCGCTTCGGCATCCGGACGGCGGGACGCGACGTCGATCTCCGCGTCTCGGTCCTCCCCACAGCGCACGGCGAACGGGTCGTGCTCCGTCTGCTCGAAAAGGAAAACCGCCTGCTCAACCTGGCGGACATCGGCCTGCCGCCCGACCATCTGGACGTCATGCAGCAGCTGATCCGCCTGAGCCACGGCATCATCCTGGTCACCGGTCCGACCGGCAGCGGCAAGACCACCACGCTCTATGCCGCGCTCAGCCAGATCAACGCGCCCGACAAGAACATCATCACGATCGAAGATCCCGTGGAGTACCAGATCCAAGGCATCGGCCAGATGCAGGTCAATCCCAAGATCCAGCTCAGCTTCGCCAGCGGCCTGCGGTCCATTTTGCGGCAGGACCCGGACGTCATCATGATCGGCGAGATTCGCGACAAGGAAACCGCCGAGATCGCCATCCATGCCTCGCTCACCGGCCACCTGGTCTTTTCCACGCTGCACACCAACGACGCGGCCGGCGCCGTCACGCGGCTCGTCGACATGGGGATCGAGCCCTTCCTGATTTCCTCATCGGTCATCGCCATCGTGGCGCAGCGGCTGATCCGGCAGATCTGTCCGGCGTGCCGCGAGACTTACGAGCCTTCGGCCGATGAATTGAACAAGCTGGGGCTGACGCGGGTGGAGCTCACCGCCCCCTTCGCCCGCGGGCGCGGCTGCGCGAATTGCGGGCAGACGGGCTACCGCGGGCGCAGCGGCATCTATGAATTGATGCTGGTCGACGACACGGTGCGCCACCTCATCATCGACAAGTCCGATTCGGCCACGATCAAGGAGGCGGCGGTCGCCAAAGGTATGCGCACCTTGAAAGGCGAAGGAGCCGCCCGCGTCGTGCAAGGCCTGACGACCACCGAGGAGGTCGTCCGGATCACCCAACAATCGATCGAGTAGACGAACGCCATGCCGGTCTTCAAATACAAGGGCTATCGGGCCGACGGACGATCCGCCGGCGGCATCCTGGATGCGGAAAGCCCGCGCGTCGCTCGGCTCAAGCTGCGGAAGGGCGGCATCTTTCCGACCGATCTCCATGAGCAGGACCGGAGCGAATCGCCGGGCCGTACCTCGAGCGTGTCCGTCGGCGGGTCCGCCGTCCTGAAGGGCGCCGACTTGTCGCTGCTGACGCGACAATTGGGCACTTTGCTGGTGGCCGGGCTGCCCCTCGTCGATGCCATCGGCGTGCTCATCGACCAGAATGAGCGGAAGGCCGTCCAGACCTTGCTGGCCGAAATCCGCGAACAGATACGCGAGGGGCGGTCGCTCAGCGCCGCCCTGGCGGCCTATCCGCGGGACTTCTCCCCGCTCTACATGCACATGATCGAAGCCGGCGAGGCCAGCGGCGCCCTCGATCAAGTGTTGCTGCAGTTGGCCGATTTTCTGGAGCAGCAAGACGCGCTCAAGCACAAGATCGTCAACGCCACGCTCTATCCTGCGCTCATGCTCTGCGTGGGCGTGGGTGTGTTGTTCTTCCTCATGACCTTCGTCATCCCGAAGATCACCGCCGTCTTCGCCGATCTGCATCAGGCCCTGCCCTGGCCGACGCAAGTCCTCATGAGCGTGAGCGCCTTCTTGGGCGCCTTCTGGCCTCTGCTCATCGCCGGCGGCGGGCTGGGCGCGATAGCCCTGCGCCGCTGGGTTCGCACGCCCGCCGGCATCGCGTGGCGCGACAGAGTCGTCCTCTCGCTGCCGGTCATCGGCGAGGTGGCACGGATGGTCGCCGTGTCCCGCCTCACCCATACCCTGGCCACCATGCTCGCCAGCGGCGTCCCGCTGCTGGATGCCCTCACGGTGGCCAAGCGCGTGATGAACAACGTCGTGCTGGAGCGCGCCGTCGAAACGGCGCGCGAAAACATTCGCGAAGGCGAGAGTATCGCCGATCCGCTCAAACGGAGCGGACAGTTCCCGCCCCTCGTCACCCACATGATCGCCGTCGGCGAACGCAGCGGGGACATGGAGGACATGCTCAGGAAAGTGTCGCAGATCTACGACGCGGAGACCGACCGCACGATCAGCCGCCTGACGGCCCTGATGGAGCCGATCATGATCCTCATCATGGGGGTGATCGTCTTCTGCATCGTGCTCGCCATTTTGCTGCCGATCTTCCAAATGAGCCAGATTGTGCGGTAGACCGATGGCGAGGGGCCAGAGGCGATAGGCAAGAGCAAAAGGAGGACGCAAAGTCATGAACATGGATGCAACTGTAACTCAGGTGAGGGGCCTCGCATGATCAGCGACGTCAGAACCACGACTCGGCCTCTCCTCCGGTCGCCTCATCCCTCGCGCCTCGCGCCTCGTGCCCGCGGCTCCGCCGCCGGCTTTACCTTCATCGAGATCATGGTCGTCGTGGCCATCCTCGCGATTTTGGCCGCGCTGGTTGTTCCCCGCATCGTCGGCCGGACCGACGATGCCAAGCGCACCTCCGCCAAGGTCCAGATCCGCAACTTGGAAGGCGCGCTGAATCTCTACAAACTGGACAACGGGATCTACCCGACGACCGAACAGGGATTGAAGGCGCTCGTCGAGAAACCCACGGTCGGCACGATGCCGAAAAATTGGAAGCTCGGCGGCTATCTGCCGAAGGTCCCCGACGATCCCTGGGGTAATCCCTTCAAGTATGTGAGCCCGAGTCCGAAGGGCGACTTCGAGATCCTTTCGTTGGGCGCCGACGGCGAGCCCGGCGGGGACGGAAGGAACGCCGACCTCATGAATTGGAATCTCGACAAGGATTGAGGGCGAGGCAGGAGATGATGGGCTACCCATTCGGACGGCTGAGAACAACCCCCACGGAGGAGAGACGATGGGGCGCCGACCACGCCGTGGCCCAAGGAGGGTTCACCCTCGTCGAACTCGTGGTCGTCCTGTTCCTCTTCGGGATGCTCCTGGCCTTTGTCCTGCCGTCACTCGGTCGATCCGGCAATCTGGCCTCATCCAGCCGCCAACTCGTGGGCGACCTGCGCACTGTGCACAGCGCCGCCAGCGCCACGAAGCGACTGCACCGGTTGCAACTGGATCTCGACCAACGCACCTATTGGGCCTCCGCCCTCGATGGCGATCGTGAGACGGCGGCCGCGGCGACTCCCTCTGGTGCGCGCGTACAACTCCCCGATGGGATTCGCATTCGCGACATCACGACGGCGACGCAGGGCAAGACCTCGACGGGCCGGGCCTTCATTCAGCTGTTCCCGTCCGGCCGGATCGAACGATCCGTCATCCATCTGGAAGGCCCCGACCAGCACTTTCTGACCTTACTGGTCAGCCCGGTGACGGGGCATGTGGAGATTCGCGAGGGCTATCAGGACCCTCCGGTCGGCGAGACGATCCCTTCGCGTCTCCTCCCCTACATGATGCCGGTGGCCTCACCAACCGCCGCCCCACGCGCTGCCGTCGGGGGAGTCCGATGAACGGCGCTCGAGGATTCACGCTGATCGAAGTGCTCGTCGCGCTGGCGATCCTGGCCATCACCCTGCCCATTCTTCTCGCGTTGCGCAATGCCGACCTCGATTGGCTGGGGCGGTCACGCATCATGACGACCGCGACCTTGCTGGCGCAGGAAAAATTGTTCGAGACGGAAGTCTTGGGGTATCCGCCCATCGGCGAACAGAACGGCGACTTCCGCACTCCGCCCCCCGGATTCCCGGCCACCCTCGACAGCCACGATCGCGCGCCGGGGTTTCGCTGGCGCCGCACGGTTGTGCCGACTCCGTTGGAGCGCTTGCGTGAAGTGCGCATCCGCGTCACGTGGCCGCGCGGCGCCGGCGAAGAGGCGGTGGAAGTGACGAGCTTCGTCTTGAATGGAGAGGAGTCCAAGACACCGTGAATGCGATGCCACTCCAAGAAAGACAGCCTGTGATTGGCGGCCATGCCGCCCGCTCCGGTCACGGGCAGGGCTTCACGCTCGTCGAGGTATTGATCAGCGTCGCCTTGCTCGCGACGATTGCCGGATTGGTCTCGATGGGCTTTGCGGGCACGTTCAAGGCGCTCGATGCGGTGGCGGACGAGGCCGGCCGCGACCATCAGATCCGCATCACGCTCGGGATGATGGCCGACGAGTTGGTGGCCGCGCGCCGGCTCCCGACTTTTCCGTGGATCGGCCGCAACGGGGATCTCGACGGACGTCCCGCGGACATTGTGGCCTTCGTGACGGCCGGCCATCACCGCACGCGCATCGACGCGCCGGAAGGCGACATGAGTCGCCTGCTCTACTCGCGCGAGGGAGATCGGCTGATTCGACTCGAAACGAGGAATCTCTTCGGCTTGACGCCGGACATCATCGAACAGACGGAACTGGCCCGCGGCGTCACGCGATTCAACGTCCGCTATTTTGACCGGGGCCAGCAGAACTGGACCGAAGAGTGGGACAGCGACCTTCATCAGGCGCTCCCCGACGCGGTGTTGATCGAATTAACCCTCCTCAACGCCAAGAACGAACCGAGGACATTCAGCGAATGGGTCTCAATACCGCCGCAATCCTAAGGGCGCCTCGCCCCCTCTCTGCAGGCCTGAAGGAGCTGACAGGCTGGGTGGCGCTCAGTCTCCTGTTGATTGGGATTTTCTCGGCCTGGCTCTTCCCGTATGACCGCCTGCAGGCTTGGGCGCTGCATCACTGGCACCAGCGCACGGGGCTTCGGCTCACGACTGACTCCTGGCAATTCAACCGGCCCTTGGAATTCGTCACGCAATCGGCGACGATGACCGGCCCCGGCGCTCTACGCCTGGAAGCCACGAGACTTTCGCTCCAGCTTACATCGTCGAGTCTCTGGCAGAGATCTCCTACCTTCGTTGGTTCAGCCGGACTCCGACAGGATGGCTCAGAGCCCGGCGCCTTCAGTGGGACACTGACTCTGGGCGGCTGGTCTTGGTCAAGCGCGGCCTCACTGACTGCGACACTGGACCGGCTCGACCTCTCGCAGTTCGGCCGGCCCTCGCTCTCCGGTGGAACCCTCCGAATCACCGCAGATCATCGATGGAACCAGGCCGACAATTCACAGGCCTTCATTCAAGGCGCCGGCGCCTGGCAGTTCGACGGCGCCGGCATCACCCTGCGGCACGTTCCGCTGGGTGCAGTCGCCTTGCCCCAGATCCGCATCGACTCGTTGCAAGCGAAGCTGCGCTGCCGAGACGGGACCTGCCTCCTGGAGGAGGCGCGAGGCAACGGGCCGGATGGCTCCTTCGTCGGCTCCGGCGTGCTGGCGATGCGACTGCCGCCGGCCGACTCGGTCTTCGACGGCGAGTTCACTCTCAGCCTCGCACAGCCTACGCCGCTCTCCATGCGGCTGAAGGTTGCAGGTCCGCTGTCTCAATTGCGGGTGACCCTCTGACCATGAGCGCGAGACGATTGCAATGAGACTGACGCGCGACATTGTGGGACTCGACATCAGCCCGGGGACAATCCGGGCCGTGCATGCCCGTCGGCCCCTGATGGGGGGCGAATCGATCACCTGGTATGAGGAGACGTTCCCCACCTGCGAGTCGGATCAATCCCCGAGCCCCCATGACGGCGGCTCGGCCCAGGACGAGCGGGCGCTCCGACTTCGCAGGTTTCTCGACAAGCACCGGCTCTCAGACCGGCCGATCGTCTCGGCCTTTCCCTGCCGGCAGACCTTTCTCCGCATGCTCTCGCTGCCCTTCGAGGACCGCAAGAAACTGGGACAGATCGTGCCCTACGAAGTCGAGTCCCTCCTCCCTGTTCCCCTCGAGGATGTGACGGTCGACTATCACGTATTTCCGGCCGCCACGGCCGAGTCGCAATCGGATGTCCTGGTAGCCGCCGCAGACAAGGCTGCCATGCAGGAACATCTCAAGCTGCTGGCTGCCGCCGGTGTGTCGATCCGCTCCGTAGACTTGGACAGCTTATCGCTCAGCCGTGTGGCCCAAGCCCTCATCGACCCCCCAACCGCCGCCGGCGCGCTCGCCGTCATTCAGATCGGGCAGGCGGCCACCACCGTCTGCCTGTTGCATGAAGGTCGGCCGCGCTTGATGCGGACGCTCTCCTGGGGCTTGCAGCACTTGGAGCCGGCGCCTGCTGAAAACGGCCCACCGCCCGCCGGCCGAACCGAGCGCCTTCGTCGATCCCGCTCGCGGAGCGAATGGGCCGGCCCAGTGGCCACGTTGGTGCGCGATCTTCGCCTCTCGCTCGCAGCTTTCACCGCCGGGACGAGTCTCCCTGTTCGTCATAGCTGGATCTGCGGGGTTGGCCAGGAGGTACAGCCACTGGCCGCTCAGATCGAGCAGGACCTGGGATTGACTCCATTGCGGGATCACCTCTCGCACTCGCTACCCTGCCCCCCCGAGTTTACCGTGGCGTACGGACTGACGCTGCCCTCGGCCGGATCCTGGCGTCCCCTGGCCGGAACCGACGCGGCGGCGATGCCGCGCCTCGACTTCAAGGAAAAGACCGAGGCCGCTGAGCAGCCGACCGTCTCGAGACGGTCGGTCGGGCTCGCTGTCGGAGGCGCCCTGGTGCTGGGCCTGCTCGCCATCGGCGACCTGGCCCTTCACGTGTGGCTCAAAGAGACGCGCGTCCGAACGGCCGGAGAGCAGGTCAAGACCGCCTTCGCACAACTGTTTCCCGGCGTGCCCGCGTCCGGCGACGAATTGGAACAGGCTCAGGCATTGGTCGCCTCGGCCAAGAAGCGATTGGCGCTGCTGGGCGGAACGCAGCCGCCGATGCTGGCCCGGCTCGCCGATCTTCAGCGGCTGGTTCCGGGGCATCTGGCATTGAAGATCGGCGCCCTGACCGTCGACAGCGGCGCCATCCAGTTTGAGGCGGAAACGAACTCGTTCGAGTCCGTGGAGCAACTCAAGGAGGCCATGCGGGCCTATCCCGGTGCACACGATGTGGCCGTCTCGGAGGCTCGCGTCGGAGCGGCCCCGAACCAGGTGCGCTTTCGACTCACGGTGAGCCTGCCATGATTGCCACCGCCTCCCTGCGACGATGGGAGAGTCTCAGCCGGCGTGAACGTTGGTTCCTGGCCGGCGGCGGACTCGTCTTGCTGGCCGCGCTCCTGTTCCTGACCATCGTCGAACCCCTGCTCGACGACTCGGATCGCCTCGATCGTCAAGAAGCGCGGAAGCTGCGGACCTTGGCGGCGCTGGGCGCACTGCGCGCCGACTATGCCGCCACCCAGACGCAACTCGCACACCTGGATGCGCGGCTCACGGCCGCCGGCGCCACGGGGCGCTCGCTGCTCGCCGTCCTCGAAGAGGCGACCGGCCGAGCCAACGTGCGGGACCGCATTGCGTCGATGCAGCCGCAGGTGTCGCCGGCGGCCCAGGGCTACAGGGAATCCTCCGTGGAGCTGCGGCTCGAGGCCGTCACCTGGCCCCAGACCCTCGCGCTGCTGCTCACGCTGGAGGAATCGACGACGCTGACGCAGGTCAAGCGGTTGCAGATTCGTCCTCGGTACGAGGCGCCCTACGTGCTCGACACCACGCTCTTGGTCTCGACCTATGAACGGGAAGGAAGCTAACCCTCGCAGACCGACGACAGGATGGCCGGCCGACGGAACCGACGAACGCGGCGTCGCCCTCATCCTCGCCCTGCTCGTCATGACCCTGTTGGTTGCGCTGGTCCTGAGTCTCGATGCCGAAGCGCGGCGAGAGCTGCGCGAGGCGGCGGCCTTCCGCGACGGATTGAAGGCCACCGCCCTGGCCAAGTCCGGCCTGCAGGCAGCCCGGGCCATCCTCCAACAGGATGCGCAGGAGGACGCGAAGCTCGGCCGCACCTTCGACGCCGCGACCGACCTCTGGGCCCTGCCCATCTCGAATCTTCAGCTCGGCGACGGCGCCATCGCGGCGGCGATCGAGGACGAGCGGGCCAAGCTGAATCTCAATGAGCTGGCCATTCAAGCAGACCCGATCGCCAAGAAGATCAAAGTCGACAAGTTCAAGCGTCTCTTTGAACTGCTTCAGCTCGACGCCCGATTGGTCGATGGGCTCCTGGATTGGGTCGACGCGGACAATGAGCCGGAGCCCAATGGCGCCGAGTCCATCTTCTATCAGGGCCTTCGCCCGCCCTATCGGACGGCCAATGCGCCGCTGACGACCCTGGCAGAGCTGCATCTCATCAGGGGGTTCACCTCGGAGATCGTTCGCCGCCTCTCTCCCTATGTGACGGTGTACCCCCTGAGCGGCGACGGCGGGGTCAACATCAACACGGCCGATCCCTTGGTGATTCAGGCGCTCGACACCCGCCTGACGCCCACAATGGCCTTGGAGATTTTGCAAGGCCGCCCGTACAAGACGACGCAAGACCTGGACCGGATCACCAACGTGGAGCCTATTGCCAAGGCCCTGCGCTTGGCCGGCGCCTATCAGGTGACGACCGATCACTTCGGCGCGCGGCTCACCGCGACGGTCACGGAGACGACCAAGACCGCCCGGGCCGTGCTGCACCGCAACGCCTCCACCGGCCAAACCAGCCTGCTCTATTACCGCGTTGAGTAGACAGAGACCGAATCGGCAGGCCTTGTTTGGCTTAGTCCGCCCTGAGCTTGAACCCCACGCCCCGGACTGTCACGAGATATCGCGGGCGCGTCGGGTCTGACTCGATTTTTCGTCGGATCGAGTGGATGTGGACGTCCAGCGCATGCTCGTCGATAGCACAGCCCTCACCCCAAATCCGATCGAGGAGTTCTTCACGCGTATACACACGCGAGGGCGAGGCCGCGAAGCACGCGAGCAGCTGAAATTCCCTCGGCGTCAGATCGACGAGCCGAAGTTCGACCGTGACCTCATGACGGCTGACGTCGATGCTCAGTCCGCCGATGTCATACCGATCTCGCGGCGCCGACTGCATGGCCTCCCGGCGGAGGATCGCGCGGAGACGCGACAGTGCTTCACGATAGCTGCGGTCACACGCGAACATATCGATCCCATGCCGTAAGTCCTCTGCGCAGTCATCCTCGGAACAGGCTTGCCCAGGCGGCTGCACCGACAGGAACGGAACCGACTGCAGCCCGCTGCGCCGGCGGAGCTGCAAGGCTGCCGTGAAGCGACGATCCAGCAGGACGAGCGAGGGGACTTCCCGATCCAGCTCTTGCACGGCCCTCGCGATAGTCACGACCACCCGCGCATTCAATTGGGCATCGGTCAAGAGACGCTCGAAGGTGCGGCCAAACGCCTCATCTTCCGAGACAATCAACACCGCCATGCGTCCAACGGCCATGGTCGCCTCTGTCCGTCTTCCCCCGCCTCTCACGGGCGTCGGTGCCCTCTAGGGCTTAGCCCATCGCCCCAACGCCGCCGGTTGACCTGTCCCGGCGTCAGTGCCAGGTAACCGCGGAACGCCGTCAGGGTGACGGCCTTGGTCCCTCTCCGCACTTGCGTCCTGCTTGAGGAGCCGAGGAATGGAGAACACGATCTCTCCGGCGGCGTTCCGATCCGCCCCCGACATGAATCCGGCGGTCAGCCCTTGCGGCACCACGACCTCATGCGGTTGATAGTCCAACTTGAAAAACCTATCCGCAGTCTTGACTCCGGGAATCGGTTTCACCTGACAGGCTTCGACGCTCGACACCATTGGGGAATCCACCGAGACGGGAGTGCGGTACTCGATGATCCTAAACAGCAGATAAGGCCCGCTGAGGCGCATCCAACCCGTCGTGATGAACCGTTCCCTCGGCGAATAATCCACGGTCATGCAATAGGCCACACGCTCAGACGCATCGGCGAGCTGAAGCCCCTTCGCCAGATAAGGTGTGAGCGCGGCGATCTCGGGCTCGACAAAGGCGGAGCGCTCGCCGGGACGACCGAACATCATGCCGACCGGCCCACGATCCGTCTCGACCTGGAACCCTCGCATCCACGCGCTCAACGTCGCGGCGGTCAGCCCGTCGTGAAGCGCCGCATATTCTCCGCGAGGGACCGGCGCCAGATTCGGCAAGCTTGGGTCCCGCTCCAGCCGAACCCAGAGATCGCGATCCGCCTGGATCGTCTTCGTGATCACCATCGGCTTCGTGCAGCCGGCCAGAACCACCAGGCCCACGCCCATTACCACCCCCAGCGATCTCCACGTCATGGCTGACCTCATCCGCAGATATCCTCAGCACGCCGCGCTGCTACTCTAACAGCCGCCAGACTACGATCCGCCAATTACACCCTCCTTAGTGAATCGTTAATTCTTTGTTAACAGGGGCGGCTCTTGGCGGCCCCGCACCTCAGGCGTCTCGCATTCTTGAGCTGTTCCTAATCGAACCTTCACACACCGGCAACAACAACTTGAGGCGAGGCAAACCGGTTCGTCACCTGCGCTGAGTAGCCTGCAGGCGCATCGAATTATTCTCAAAAGGAGGGACTATGCTGATTGCAGGCCAGTCGCGGCGCGAACCGCGCACCATTGTCACGTCTCGTTCTGTCTTCAGGTGGAGACGCTTGCTCCTTGGCGCCTTCATGCTGATGGCATGTCTGATCGGACCCCCGATGACCAGGACTTCGACTCAGGTGGCGCAGGCCGGATTTACGCTGCCACCGGCGCCCTGGGGCGAGTTCACCCCCTTTTACGGTGCCGCGCCCTGTATTCCGGACTTCCAGGATGTCGGCATTTTTTCACCCGCCGATGCCAAGGCCGACGCGGTGATCGACAAATTGCTAAAGAAACGGCTGCTCGGCGAGGAAGACGCGGCGGAGATTCGCAAATACGACGAGCAAGACCGGGATCGGCGAAAGAACCGCATCTTTCAAGGGAACTTGTCGTATCGGATCCAGACTCTGTACAACTGGTTCGAAGGCGACAGCCGCGTAAAAGGAACGGACCCGAACCTCACGCAGACCAGCTCGGGGACCACGATTCCCAGCCGCAGCCCGCTGATCAGGCCCTCCTCGTCGGGGAGTAATACGCTCTACGGGGGCAGCCAGGAGAACGTGCACGATATCGACGTCCGACGGTTTCGCTTCCAGTTCAACGGTTGCGTCTATCGCGACATGCAGTTCCACATCGAATTTCACGCCGACGGCCACTCGATCGGATTGCGGGACCTGGACTGGACCTGGACTCGCTTTCCTTGGATGAACGTGATGGTCGGCCAGATGAAGATGCCGAACTCTCGCGAGCGACAACTGTCGTCCGGCGCGGTTCACTTTCCGGAGCGCGCTTTCGCCTCCCAGGGCGTCGCCGCAATCGGCCGCGAGACCGGCGTGCAACTCTCCGGCATGGACCTTCTGGACGTCATCGACTACAAGGTGATGGCCGCGGCCGGTTACGGATTCAATAAACAGTTCCAGCAATTCGACGATACGGGCAACATGGTCTATGCGGGCCGGCTGACGGCGCATCCCTTCGGCCGGGTGCCCTTCTGGGCCGGGGATGTCTGGCATTCCTGGTCGCCGCTCTTTGAGTTTTCGCTGACCTATGCCTACGGACCCAACGCCTTTGCCATGGGCGAACTGAACGCCATCCAGAGCTTCGATCTCTGCCGCGCGTACGGCGGAATCGCCTCAGCCACCAGCGTGAGTTCGACCGTCGGCTGCACGAGACCGGTTCAGACCAACATCGAAGGAGCGACCCAACTGCCCATCGCCATCGAGAATATCAATCCGAATGCCCGCGGCGACTGGAAGGACATGGGCTTCGATACAACTTTTATGTACCGAGGCTTCTACGCCAACTTCGAGTATCACAACATGACCTACACCCCCAACAACGGGAATCCCAACCTGGCGATCTTCCCAGGCTTGAGGACGATCACCTATGCCGCGGACTTCGGCTATTTCCTGATTCCTCGCGAATGGGAAATCATGTTTCGATACCAAAAGTTGGACATCAATTCCGGCGATACCTACATGGGTGCGGGCAACCCCTTTACGGGGAACCCACAGACGGATCGCCGCGTCATCGATGCGAGATGGTATGATTTCGGCACGGTCTGGTACCTCTCTCATGACCATCGCCACAAGTTCGGGGTCTTCGGCCATATCCGCGATGAGGCCGGCGGCCGGTATCACAACGACGGCATGTCCATGAACATGCAAGTGGCCTTCTAACGACTATCTTGTCACACGAGAGGAGAACCCCATGACGTCTCGATACACAGCCTTCCTACTCATCGGACTCGCCGGAACGACACTGCTGGCCGCATGCGGAACCATCCCCTCCTGCGCCTGGGGCAAATGCGCCTCGAGCACCCGCTATCAGGCGCTGGTGCCCCAGACCGGAGAGCGTGTCTACCCCCTCAAGTACGGAGAAACCTATGAAGCCGTCAGAGACCACCTGACCAAACGCGGCTTCCCCTTGGAAAAAGAAGATCCGGTAGAGGGGATCATTGAAACCAAACCCTATGCGGAAGAACCCTTCGCCCGTTTCTTGGGCATTCAATACAGCTGGAAAGTCGCAGTCCGAAAGATGGACGGCTTGAACACGGAGATTCGAACCCGCCTCTATGTCCACGAGTCCGGAAAGGAGCCTCGATTACTTTCACCAGGTCTGGACCCGGAGCCCTATCGATACTTCTGGTGGAAGGTCGAGGATTCCCTCGCCCATGTGACCGAGAAAAGCCGCGCCTAATCGACATGCTCCGTCGAGGGGGCCGACGCACCCGTCGGTCCCCTCATTCGGCGACCCGAGAGCATCCCGCTCGCTCTAGTCCCCCGCCGGCGCTCCACGCCAGTTGGATCCCCGACGTCTCGAGACGGACAAGGCTCAGGCCAAACACAGCCGCTTTCGCCCCCACGGGATCGACCGGCCGACCATTTGGCGGAGCCCCGCGGCGTTACAGTCCTGGCTATCTGAATTGAGTGTGCGGCAACGCCCGCCGAGCCTGCTGCGACGAAGGAGGACCAGCCGCAAAGTCCAAACAGTTGCGGCTCCTTACCTAAGCGGGCGAACCTCGGGAAAGTCCAGCCTGTCAAGCCGCGAGAACTTCCCCGCTTCTGGCGACGTGTCTGTTGTGCAGTCCTTCGACGAAGTTGGCTGCAGCCGTACCGCTCCTTAAAAACAGCGAGGGGCCGGGAGATTGGCTCCCGACCCCTCGCCGAACGTGATCGACTCTGACCGAACTATTTCACGGTCGTGACCTCGCTGGACGCCACCTGCTGGCCGGATCGCACCCGATCGAGACCGGCTCCCGCCACCCCTGCCGGGAGTGGCACAAACCCTTCGTCCAAGACTCGCTGCTGCCCATCTCGACTGAGCACGAAGGCGAGGAATTCCTTGGCCAGCGCGCTCACCTGCCCATCTGCGCCTGGAACCACATACAAGAAGAGCTCTCGCCGCAGCGGGTACTCCCCGCTGACGACCGTCTCATTGGTGGGCGTGATAAAGGCGGCTCCGGTTTCTTTCGCAATCGGCACCACGCGCACGTGGCGGCTCCGCCGTGCAAATCCGGTGGCCGCATAGCCGATCCCGGCCTCGTCCGTCCCGACTTCCATCACGACCGACATTGAGCCGGGCTGAGGGTGGACGTCGCTCCGCTGTGCGGCGCCTTCCAGGGCCATGGCGCGAAAGGCCGAAAACGTCCCGGAGCTGGTATCGCGCCCATACCGGTTGATGTAGACAGGACCGAATGTGCCTTGGACGCCGACATCCCCCCACCGTTCGGCCTCCCCACGAGGGGAGCCGGGATCGGCGAATATGCCTCTGACCTGGGGAAGCGTCAGACCGGACAGCGGATTCCGGTGATGCACCACCAGCACCAAGGCATCCAGGGCAACCGGGACTTCGATCGGTCGACGCCCTGACCTGGTCTTCAACTCATCGAGGATCGACGCCTGGAGCGGATAAGACAGCCCGACAAGATCGGCCCCTTCCAGGATGGGAAACGTTCCGGCTGCCAGCGCCCGCGGACCTTCGGCATTCGTGATCAGATCCACCTTGATCTCCGTCCCCTTATGCTGGGCCGTGAAGCCGGTCACCCACTGATCCATGAGCCGCCGCATGGTCTCGGAGGTACCCATCGCTAACTTGCCGGTAACCGCTCCTCCCTTGGATTGGTAGGCGGTGAGACCGGCATCCACTTCCGGCTTGACCTGCGCCAGAAGAGTCGACGGGATACTGCAGAGGGCCGCGAACAGCGTGACCGTCAGACACATTCGGAAATCAAGCATCGTCACTCCTCCTTGTGGGTGGGTACACATCTCATGCTCCTTGAGGAATACACGATGGAGGTTTCCGGCTGGTCTTGCCAACGTTACAACCCTGTTACATTCCTCTGCCCGGCTCCCCTACCGCCCCCTCGTCAGGATCGTCCTCTTGTCCCACAAGAGTTTACACGGCATCAACATGGCCCTAACACAGGCCCAACAGTTACGCAGTAGGCTCCTCTCCAAGAGATCAGGAGAGTCGTAGGACGAACACAAGGAGGTGCGATGAGACAGGCGACGGCATGGTGGATGTTTCTGGGCGGTGCGGGGCTGCTCTGCTCCTTCGTCGGCTATGCCGTCCGGACACTGGCAAGCTTGAATAGGAAAACCCTGTACCCGATCCTCCGAGTCGTTGACCGCGATGGGCAGATCGACCCGATGATTCTTCCCTCACTCCCCGACAGCGACTCGCCGATGGCGAACAAGTATGCCTAACCTTTCACAAGGAGGAACGCGCATGGTCACCGTCGAACAACTCATGACGCACAAACTGGTGACGATCAATGTCGAGGCGTCGGTCGTGGACGCAGCCCGCTTGATGAGGGATCGCTCGATCGGCAGCGTGTTTGTCGAGGAGCAGGGCCGGGTCATCGGAATCGTGACCGAAGCCGACATCGTGCGAAAGGTGACGGGCTATGGGCTCCTCCCCGACTTGACCTCGGTCGAGGCCATTATGAGCCGCCCCCTCATCGGCATCGAGGAACGGCGCCCGATCACGGAGGCGGCGGATCTCATGGATCAACACCACACCCGGCACTTGGCGGTGCTGAAATCCGGCGCCGTGGTGGGGGTGCTCTCCGTACGAGATCTTTTGCGGCCGGTGTCGATCGACGAATTTTAGGCAGGGATATCCGCTTTGGCGGGAGTCTAACAAATCGCGTGTTGACCTCTTCGCAGAGCCTGCCCTTTCCGCGTTCGAGATGGACGAGAATCCTGGAGGCGGATTTGACCGCCATCTGGAAGAAAGGGATTCGCCTCGTCCTCAGTTTGCTGATCCTGACCATTCTTCTTGCCCTCGCCGGCGGGGTGCTGCGGACCTTCGTGGATCTCGGTACGCTGGTGCATCACCCCGTCGAAGTCTCGCTCCGCCTCATCATCGTCGACACGCTGATTCTCTTGGCCATCGTGGAAGTCCTGAAGACCACTTTGACCTACTTCGCCGAGGGACGTGTCAAGGTGACGTTTATTGTCGATACCATCCTCGTGGTCATGCTCACTGAAGTCATCTCTCAATGGTTCAAAGAGGGGGACCTGTCCCGCCTGGCCGTCCTGGGCGGCATCCTGCTCGTGCTCGCCGTGATTCGAGTTCTCGCCGTGCGTTTTTCGCCGAGAAACGGCGAGGCAGATCCTTGTGAGGCTTCCCCATAGAGTTTACGGCCTGTTAACCCACCGATGACTCACCGGCAACATGCCGGCGCTATCGTTAGGATGCAGCGTTCCTCAACCACCTGGGCAGCCCCAGGGATGTGCCCCCTGGGGCTCGCCGGGACAAACCAAGGAGGTCTCACCGTATGAGAAGTTGCCCACATTACGTCGATGGACAGACCGCGCACGCCGCGTCGCTCTGCGTCGGGGGGCTCATGCCCTTTGAGCCGAGCGCCTCCGTGCAGACCGAGTGGTGCCTGACCGGCCGGCATGAGTCCTGCCGGCTCTATCGCACCCTCTCGGCCGAGCTCTCGGACGCGATCCATCGGGAAGTCATCCGCGCTGTGGGCTGACTTCCGCCCCTGTCCCCTGGCCTCCCGCTCCCCGGTTGACTTGCCCTCTCGCCGCCTTCTAAGCTCTCCCCCATGACTAAACTCGGCGTCTTGGACATCGGCACCAACTCCATCCATATGGTCCTGGCCGAAGTGGACCCGGATGGGAATTACAAGATTCTCGACCGTTACAAAGACATCACGCGGTTGGGCGACGGCACCTTCAAGACGCGCCGGCTCTCTGAAGCCGCCATGGCACGCGGGCTGGAAGTGATCCGGACGCAGACCACCCTGGCCCACAACAAGGGGTACGACCGGATCGATGCCGTCGCCACCAGCGCGGTGCGCGAGGCGAAGAACGGCGGAGACTTCTTGAACGAAGTGGCCCGGCAGACCGGCCTGACCGTGCGCGTGGTGACCGGCCATGAGGAAGCACGGCTCATCTACCTGGGAGTCCGTCACAGCATGGACTTGTCGGGCGATCCGAGCCTCATCGTCGACGTCGGGGGCGGTTCGGTCGAGCTGATCGTGGGAAACGAACGGACCATGCTCCAGGGCCAGAGCCTGAAGCTGGGCGCCATCCGGCTGAAGGATCTCTTCCTGCGGCGCGATCCCCCCAGCAAGGGCATGACGAAAGACTTGCGGAAGTACGTGGCGTCGGCGCTCGCCCCCTCGGTGCGCCGCTTGAAGAGCAAGCGCCTGGGACGGCTCGTGGGGACCTCCGGCATGGTCGGAAACCTCGCCGAAATCCTGCACCTGCAACGGACGGGGCGGCCGCTCTCGCAGTCGAACATGGCCACATTCACGCTCAAAGAACTTCAACAATTGGAAAAACAGCTCTTCGCCAAGAATTTCGCGGCTCGCGTCGCCATTCCAGGGCTCGACCCCAAACGCGCCGACACCCTCCTGCCCGCCGCCGTGGTCATCCGCACCTTGATGGAATTGACCGGGCAGGACTGCCTCACCGTCAGCGACCATGCCTTGCGCGAAGGCCTGATCTACGACTTCATCGTGCGCCATCGGGAAGGCTTGAAAACGGAGCAGGAGATTCCCAACCTGCGCCGGCGGAACATCATCGCCCTGGCTCGCCGCTGCCATTACGCCGAGACCCATGCGCACCACGTCGCCGATCTGGCCCTCCGGCTCTTCGACGCCACCGCCCCCTGGCACGGCCTCGGCGATCGGGAGCGGGAGTGGCTGGACTATGCCGCTCTGCTGCACGACATCGGCTACCTCATCAACAGCCGGCAGCATCACAAGCATGCGTACTACCTCATCACCAACAGCGAGCTGCACGGGTTTACGCCGGAGGAAGTGGACATGATCGCGAATATCGCGCGTTATCATCGGCGGGCACTTCCACAAGCCAAGCACCCAGCCTGGAACGCCCTCTCGGCGGCCCAACGCAAGACGGTCGAGCGCTTGAGCGCCTTGCTCCGGATTGCCGACGGGCTCGACCGCAGCCAGTTCTCGGTCATCCGGAACCTGCGCGTGAGGCTGGAGAAGCGTGCCACGGTGCTCTTGGACGCGACCAGCGATTCGGAGCTGGAAATTTGGGCCGCGAAAGGGCGGGCGGATCTTTTCGAGCGCGTCTTTCGACGGCCTATTGAGTTCGTGGTTCAACGCATCCAGGCGGTGCCCGCATGACGCCCCCGACGACGACGTTCACTCAGCCGCATCCCTACCCGGGGAAATTGATTATCGTCGAGGGCATCGACGGCTCTGGGAAGAGCACCCAACTCCTCTTGCTCCAGAAGTGGCTGGAGTCCAAGGGTTATAACGTGTTCTTCACCGAATGGAATTCGTCCGAGCTGGTCCGCGAGACGACCAAGAAGGGCAAGAAGAGCAAGACGCTCACGCCGACGACCTTCAGCCTCCTGCACGCCACGGACTTTGCCAGCCGCCTGTACCATCAGATCCTTCCGCCACTCAAAGCGGGCATGATCGTGCTGGCCGACCGCTACGCCTACACCGCTTTTGCGCGGGATGCGGTGCGCGGCGTCTCCCGTACCTGGGTCCGGCAGCTCTACGACTTTGCGATCCGGCCCGACATGGCCTTCTACTTCAAAGTTCCCATCGACGTGGCGATCGACCGCCTCCTCGGGGGCACGCGGGCCCAGATCAAATTCTACGAGGCGGGGATGGACATGGGGCTCAGCCCCGACATCACGGAAAGTTTCCGTATCTTCCAATCGCGCATCCTGGCCGAATACGACAAGATCGTCGAAGAGTATGGCCTGATCGTGATGGACGCGACCAAGGACATCGAAACGCAGCAAACGGAAATGCGCGCCTTGGTCTCCAAGGCGTTGGAGCAGTACAAACCCAAGCGGGGCACTCATGGGAAGCGTACGCTATTTTGGCGAAGGTTTGACCTACCTTAATCCCGGCCGCCTCCGGGGCAAACTGATCGCCATCGAGGGAACCGACGGCGTCGGGCGCTCGACCCATATCGAGATGCTCCAGGAATGGCTGGAAGTGCAGGGGTACGGAGTGGTCACGACCGGCTGGACCCGCTCCAGCCTCATGTCAAAGGCCATCGAAGTCGCCAAGAAGGGCAACATCCTTGACCGCTGGTCCTTCAGCCTGCTCTATGCCACCGACTTCGCCGATCGCTTGGAACACCAGATCATCCCCGCGCTGCGGGCGGGGTTCATTGTGCTGGCCGATCGCTACGTCTACACGGCGCTGGCGCGTGATGTGGTGCGGGGCGGGAATCCCGAGTGGATCCGGCACGTGTTCGGATTTGCCCTCGTGCCCGACCTGGTCTGCTATCTCCGGATCGACGTCGATACCCTGGCCATGCGGGTCATCGAGAGCAAAGGGATGAACTACTGGGAGTCGGGCATGGATCTCCGGCTCGGGACGGATCTGTTCGACAGCTTCAAGAAGTACCAGACCCAGCTCATCGAGCAATACGACAAGATGGCCGAGGAGTTTCGCTTCGAAGTGGTGGATGCGAGGAAACCGCCCGAGGAGATTCAAGAGGCGCTACGGTCGAAGATCGAGCCGATACTCAGAACGGCGAAGAAAGCGACGCCGGCCCCGCCGCTCCCCGAGACCGCACCGGCTGCCCCGCCCGCCGACAAACCGCCTGTCTAACCGTCGGCCAGGGTTCGAAGCTGTCCCGACGTCAACCACCATTGCAGCTGTCCGCGCCCGGCTTTCGGCGAGGCGTCGAATTGAATGAGACAGGCCCCTGCTTTCTTGAGCACCAACCCGGCCCCGGGCTTTCCGAACAGCAGCACAGAGGTCAGGTCTCCTAAGTGCGGCTCATGTCCGACGCAGATGACGCAGGCGTCCTCATCGAGGCCGGCGAGTATCTGGAGCATCTTGTCCGGATTCGCGTCCGGCAGCAGTTCGTGACGAATCTGGAGATCGAGACGAGGCTTATGGACGTCCCGGAGAATCTT
>CAYZTJ010000023.1:0-13318 GCA_964481215.1 uncultured Nitrospira sp.
GAACCCTCTCGCGCCGCGCGGCTCCATCGCGATCGCGCCATCAAGCACGCCTTCGACCGCCGTGACTCGATCATCATGAGGATGGGCGATGGCGGCCACTGTCATGAATCGAGCCGTCCTCTTGGCTGAGGGCACTCCCTTCAACTCTGCGAGCAGCTTGCGCCAATTGTCTTCGTAGCTCGCCTGCTCACCCGCATAGCGTGCCGCATAGACACCCGGCCGACCGCCGAGCGCATCCACCATCAGACCCGTATCATCCGCAATCGCCGTCAACCCGGTCCACGCCGCCACTTCGCGAGCCTTCTTAATCGCATTGGCCTCACAGGTCTCCCCATCTTCCACCACCTCAGGCATTTCGGGAAACTCCGCCAAGGTCCGAATCGTGATCCCCGCCCCGCTCAGAATCGCCGCGATCTCCCGCCCCTTATCGCAATTCCTCGTCGCCAGCACCACTTCCCGAATCATTGGAGCATCTTAGCCACGGGTGACGTCGAACGGGCGCCCAGCCGCGCGCAGCGGGGGTCCCTACACCGGGCGGGGGTGCGAGCACGGCTGGGCTGTTCGGCGGCAGGACCCGTGGCCATGCTACTCCAATGCCCCCACCAACTCTTTTTGCAGCTTCACCAAACTCTGAATCGCCGACCACCCCATCGACAGAAAATCGTCCAAGTCCTGTTTGCGGAAGGCCACGCGCTCGGCTGTCCCCTGCACTTCGACAAACCCGCCGCTGCCGGTCATGACGAGATTCATGTCGACCTCCGCCATGGAATCTTCCTCATAGGCGAGATCGACCCGAACCTCCCCGCCCACTTTGCCGACACTCACGGCCGCCAGGTAATCGGTCAAGGGTCGCTTGGCGATCAATCCCTTCTGCTTCAACACGGCACAGGCATCGGCGACGGCCACGAAGGCCCCGGTGATTGACGCCGTCCTGGTCCCGCCGTCGGCCTGAATCACGTCGCAATCGACCCAGAGGGTGCGCTCGCCCAGCAACGACATGTCGGTGACGGCCCGGAGCGAGCGGCCGACCAACCGCTGAATCTCCAGCGTACGCCCCCCCTGCTTGCCCTTGGCCGCCTCACGCTGGGTCCGTTCCTGTGTCGCACGCGGGAGCATGGCGTATTCGGCCGTCACCCAGCCGGTCCCCTTACCTTTCAAGAACGGCGGGACTTTTTCTTCGACCGAGGCCGTGCAAATGACCTTGGTGGCGCCCATCTCGATCAAGACGGAGCCTTCCGCCCACTTGATAAAATTCCGCGTGATCTTGACGGGCCGAACCTCGTCTCGGCCTCGCCCGTCGGGCCGCAGCAGTTGCATGCCAGGTTTCAAGAGATGCGCTCCTCTGGTGATGAGGGAAACTGGCCAGATTATAGGGGCGCATCGGCGAAAGCGCAAATAAACCGCGGGATGAGCCACCCCATTTCAGGCGGCTAGACCGGCGGCTTTCGCCGAGAAATGGTAATGGCCACGCGAACGATCACGAGTGCTACGATCAGTCCGGCCACGCCATAGACAAACCACTGCTCATGGGGAAAGACATAGGGCATGGGACCAAGCCTACCGGCGGGGCCTGCCGCATGCAACCGGTTTCTAGCCTCGTCGGATTTCCACCATTCCTTGACAGGTTTTTCACCCCGCCCCTATACTGGCTTTTGTTTACACCGGTGTGTCCTCAGGGGCTTCCTGCCAGGTACCAACCCGGTTTAACACGCAACACGGGCTCCACGGACGGACCTGCTTCACAAAGGAGGACTGTGCTATGTCCATGTGCCTGACGTCTCGGAATTGGCTCGCTTATATCTGCGAGGCCATGGTGGCCGGCGGAGCCATGCCGTCCTGGGAAGCGACCGACTATCTGACCGAAAATCTCTTCGGACAATCTCCGAATCCCCGTTTGCATGAAACCAAGTCGCCGTACGAAGCGATCTCTCAATTCCTGCAGCGCCTCTACAATCCCCTGGTGGAAGCCGCCGCTCGCGAAGTCGAGTTGCCGAGTGCCGCCATGGTGCATGCCTTTACGGACATCAGCCTGATCGGCAATTCCGCCGTGCTGGTGGTTTATTTCCCCGGCGGGAATCGTCCGCACCAGCTCTTGCTGCTGGACGCCGTGAAAGCCTGGGAAGTGGTCTTCCCCAGCGCCGAGACGTTTAACGCCTGGGCGGAAGAGCGCTATCGCTGGATCGTGGAGGGATTGCGAACGGCCATCGCGAAGTGCGACGCGGAATCGGTCGCGGCGCTGCGCTAATCAAGCGCCACCCGTCGAAAACAGAATGGGGAGGCTTCCTCGCGGAAGCCTCCCCATTTCCATTTGACCATCCTCACGGACGGATCTACTCGTTCAAATTCGTGGAGAGCCAGCGCTCCATCGTGCGCAGGTCCATCCCCTTGCGGCGCGCGTAGTCCTCGACTTGATCCCGGCCGATTTTCCCCACGGCGAAGTACTTGGCCTCGGGATGCGCGAAGTACCACCCGCTCACGGAGGCCGCCGGCAGCATGGCATAGCTCTCCGTCAGGGAGATCCCTGCCTGTTGTTCGGCCTTGAGCAGATCGAAGAGGATGCGCTTTTCCGTATGGTCCGGGCAGGCGGGATAGCCGGGAGCCGGCCGGATGCCCCGATACTTTTCGCGAATCAGCTCCTCGTTCGAGAGTTGTTCGCCCGCGCCATAGCCCCACTCGATCCGAACCTGCTTGTGCAGCCACTCCGCAAAGGCCTCGGCCAATCGATCCGCCAGCGCCTTCGCCATGATCGAGTTGTAGTCGTCGTGATCCCGGTCGAAGGCGCGACACAGCGCATCGAGACCGATCCCCGCCGTCACCGCAAAGAGGCCCACATGGTCGAGTCGCCCCGAGTCCTTGGGCGCCACAAAATCCGCTAAGGCGAGGTTGGGCTGGCCCTGCGGCTTCTCCCCTTGCTGGCGCAGGCTATGAAACGTGGCCACAACCTGCCGGCGAGACGCCTCCGCATAGAGTTCGATGTCATCCCCGACACTCTGCGCCGGGAAGAGTCCATAGACCGCGCGGGCGGTCAGCACGCGCTCCTTCACGATTCGATCGAGCAGCCGGCGGGCATCCTCGAACAATTCCTTGGCCTTCGGCCCGACCGTCGCATCGTCAAAGATCGACGGATAGCGTCCGCGCAGTTCCCACGTGTGGAAGAACGGCGTCCAATCGATGAAGGGCACCAATTTGTCGAGCGGCTGACGGTCGATCACCTGCACGCCAAGCCGCGCCGGCGTGGGAATATCGACCGACGCCCAGTCCGTCTGCAGCCGATTGGCGCGCGCCTGCGCGAGCGGCCGGAGGGTCTTGGGGCCCTTGTCCTGATGCGCCTGCCGCATCTGTTCGTAATCCACGCGAACTTTCTTGACGAAGTCCGTCCGCAGATCGGCGCTGATCAAGCTCCCCACCACGCCGACCGCCCGCGAGGCATCCAACACGTGGACGACCGTGCGATCATAGGCCGGCGCGATCTTCACCGCCGTATGCGCCTTGCTGGTCGTCGCCCCACCGATAAGGAGCGGCACCTCGAAGCGCTCGCGCGTCATCTCCCGGGCCACGTGCACCATCTCGTCGAGGGACGGCGTGATCAGTCCGCTCAGCCCGATGATGTCGACCCGCTGCTCGCGGGCCGCAGCCAGTATCTTCTCGCAGGACACCATCACGCCCAGATCGATGACGTCGTAGTTATTGCAGCCCAGCACCACGCCGACGATGTTCTTGCCGATGTCATGCACATCCCCCTTCACGGTGGCGAGCAAGACCTTGCCGTTCGAGCGAGCGGCGCCCGAGCGTTGCTTTTCGGCCTCCATGTACGGCTGAAGATAGGCCACGGCCTTTTTCATGACCCGAGCGCTCTTGACCACTTGCGGCAAGAACATCTTGCCGGAGCCGAAGAGATCGCCCACTACGTTCATGCCGGCCATCAGGGGGCCTTCGATAATCTCCAAGGGCCTTGCATATTTCCCGCGAGCCTCTTCGACATCCTGATCGATGTAGTCCGTGATCCCCTTCACCAACGCGTGGGAGAGCCGGTCCTCGACCGTTCCCTTCCGCCACTCATCGTCCTTGACCGCGGCCTTGCCCTTTTGCTTGACGGTTTCGGCAAAGGCCACGAGCCGCTCGGTCGCATCGGGCCGTCGATTGAGCAGCACATCCTCGACGAGGGCGAGCAAATCCTTGGGCACTTCCTCGTACACCGCCAACTGGCCCGCGTTGACGATGCCCATGTCGAGGCCGGCCTTGATCGCGTGGTAGAGAAATGCCGCGTGCATCGCCTCCCGCACCACATTGTTGCCGCGGAACGAGAAGGAGATGTTGCTGATTCCTCCGCTGACCTTGGCATGCGGCAGATGCCGCTTGATCCACCGCGTCGCCTCGATGAAGTTCACCGCATAGTTGTTGTGCTCCTCGATCCCGGTCGCCACCGTGAGAATGTTGGGATCGAAGATGATGTCTTGCGGCGGAAACCCCACCCGCTCCGTCAGCAACTTGTAGGACCTGGCGCAGATCTCCGTCTTGCGCTCCAGGGTGTCAGCCTGGCCGCGTTCGTCGAAGGCCATGACGATGACCGCCGCCCCGTACCGGCGAACCAGCGTCGCCTGTTCCAGGAATTTCGCCTCTCCCTCTTTGAGGCTGATGCTGTTGACGACGGCTTTCCCCTGAATGTTGCGCAGACCGGTCTCCAACACCTCCCACTTCGAGCTGTCGACCATGATCGGCACGCGACAGATGTCCGGTTCCGAGGCGACGAGCCGGAGAAATCTCTCCATGGCCGCTTTGGAGTCGAGCATCCCCTCATCCATGTTGACGTCGACGATCTGCGCCCCGCCCTCGACCTGCTGCCGCGCCACGGACAGCGCCGTGTCATAGTCCCCGGCCAGGATCAGCTTGGAGAAGGCGGGCGAGCCGGTCACGTTGGTCCGTTCACCGATATTGACGAAGTTGGACTCCGGCCGGATGGTGACGGCCTCCAGCCCGCTCAACCGCGTGAAGGGTTGAATCGTCGGGGGACGGCGCGGCGGCACATCGCGCACCGCTTCGGCAATCAGCTTGATGTGGTCGGGGGTCGTGCCGCAGCAGCCTCCCACGATGTTCAACCAGCCGTTCTTGGCCCAGTCCCGCAGCTGCGGCGCCAAGGAATCGGGCGTCTCAGGGAACCCCGTCGGCAGAAGCGGATTGGGCAAGCCGGCGTTCGGATGGCTGCTCACGTAGATCGGCGCAATCGAGGACAGCTCCTCGATCAGCGGCCGCATTTCCTTCGGTCCCAAGGCGCAGTTCATCCCGACGCTGAGGAGCGGGACGTGAGAAATCGAGTTCCAAAAGCCCTCGACCGTCTGGCCCGTCACGCCGCGATTACTGCCGGCTTGAATAAAGGTGACGGACGCCATCACGGGCACCCCCCGCGCGCCGGCATCGAAGAGCTGTTGAATCGCGAAGAACGCGGCCTTCGCATTCAGGGTGTCGAAGATCGTCTCGACCATCAGAATGTCCGCGCCGCCATCCAGGAGACCGCGCACCTGTTCGGCATAGGCGGTGACGAGTTCCTCGTACGTCGTTCCACGGGCCGCCGGATTGTTCACGTCGGTGGAAATCGAAGAGGTCTTCGTCGTCGGTCCGATGGCGCCGGCCACGAAACAGCGCCGATTCGGCTGTTTGGCGCAGACCGCCGCCACCGCGCGCTTGGCGCACTCGGCCCCCGCCTTGGCCAACTCATACGCCAGCGATTCCATCTGGTAGTCGGCCAGGGAGATGCTCTGGGAGTTAAAGGTGTTTGTTTCGACAATATCCGCGCCGGCTTCCAGGTACTGCCGATGAATCTCCTCGACCACCGCCGGCCGGGTGATATTCAAGAGATCGTTGTGCCCCTTCAGGTCTTTCTTCCAATTTTTGAACCGCTCGCCGCGGAAGGCGGCCTCATCCAGCTTATAGCGCTGGATCATGGTGCCCATGGCGCCGTCGAGGATCAGAATCCGCTGCTTGAGCAGAGCTTCGAGGCTTGCGCTTGTGGTCTGTGAGGTATCCATCAGGGCGGTCACTTTCGCCAACTCAATTTCTTCATAAGCAATTGACTATACTGGATCAATTCTCATCTCGCAAGAAATGCGGCGTTACCAGCGAGCCGGCATCCCTATAGTTTGTCGTGGGCCAACGTCCAAGCCATTCGTGAGGGACATTGACACGATCCCGATCCGCCATTAGGATGCCGTCCATGCGTTCATGGGGATTATGGCGCAGGACCCGGGACCCTGTCCGATGCGCTGTGTTCTCCCTATTTCTCCTCCTCCTGTCTCCCGTCCCCTCACCGGCCGGCGCGCTGTTCGAAGACGGCTACCTCGGTCTCACCCAAGAAGAATTGCGGACCAAGCTGGGACCGCCGCAGGCCGTGCGCGACCGGAAGTCGGCGTTGCGGGTTTTTCGATACTACACGCTGAAGGACTGGGAAGACACCTTCAAGAAACTGCTGTCCGCCGAAAGCGGCGAGGACGTCTATACGTACAAGCGCGAGGGTGTCGATGTCCGTTACTCCTTCACCTATGTCACGGATCGGAACGACCAATCGGACCAGCCACCACTGTGGGTCAGCGCCGTCGACATCGAATTCTCGCCGCCGGTGCCGCTGGGGAAAGTTCCGGCGCTCATACCGGAATTTCGCCCCCTCGCGGACGCAAATGCGCCGGCCTACCGTTCCAATCTTTGGCTGCTCCTGTTCAAGGGGGGCGCGGTGCCGCAGGCCAGAGCCATCATTCGGTCACAGGGCCAGAACCTCACCGACTGGACCCTGGCCTTTCAGCTCTTTTCTCTGCAAGGGCTCCCGGAATATCTCACGCTCCAGGCCACGGTCGATCGCGTCGAAATCGCTCCCCAGAGCCCGCAATTGACGCGACAACGGCAGAAACTCACGCATGATCCGATCATGAATCCCTTTTCCCCCGAGTTCGCCCAGCAGCAGCCGCCCCCGCCGCCCGCCGCCAAGAAAATCCCCGTCCCCAAGTACGCCGACTGACCGTGTGAGGATTTCCTGCTCCACTCTCCTCCGAACGCCCCCCTTACCCCTCACGCTTCACGCCTGACGGGTTCATTCAATTGCTTTCCACGTCAATGACCCGCTAGACTGAGCGCTGTATGAGCACCGAGACACCGACACCGGCCTCCTCGCTTGCGAACACTGCCCCACCGACACCCGCCCCGGCTGGCAGCGATACGCCCTTTCTCTGTCGCCGTGAAGTCCGGATCACGATCTACATGCTCCTGGGGACGGTGTTCCTGTTGATGTTGGGATGGCGGTTTCTGCCGGGCCTGCTTGATCCCACCTTCGAAAAGCACATCCAGGAGAAGCGGGTGATGGCGGGGATGACCAAAGAGCAGGTGCTCAAGGCCTGGGGCGGCCCCTATACCATCAACGTCTCGCACACCAAGGAAGGCGTTCGCCGCGAAGAGTGGATCTACGAGGATTGGAAAGACGCGGCCAATGTGAGTCACCGCTATCTGTATTTCGAAGAAGGCGTGCTGGTCGGCGGCTGGTTTTCGAAGTAGCGCCCTACCCGATGGCCCGTTCCGCGGAGCCCTGCCGCAACTCCTGGATCAGCAAGCCCGCCCGTTCATACTCTTCCTCCTCCACCAGCACAATCCGCCGGTTGAACGGCAGGGAGAGCCCCGGATAGAGCCCACCGAAATGCTCATTCCGGATGAAGTAGCGAATGCCGTTGCCATCGAGCAAGCTCTTGATGAAGGCCAATTCTCCTTCGTCCTGCGGTTCGATCAACGGCACCAGCGGTTGTGTGGTCATGATCGTCCCGGCTCGCCTTGCAGCTGCTGATCCAGCGCCGACAAGAAGGCGCGGATCGTCCGCGCATTCTGCCCGAAGTCCCACTTGCCGATGCGCGAAGCCGATCGCACCCAGACGGTGGCGCCGTCACCGGCCGGTGTCACGCGAATCGTCACATCGTCTTCAAAGCCGAACGTGGGGCTCCGCACCACCGCCTTGATCTCATGGGGCCCGAATCGGTAGGTCACCCGCCCCCACCGCGGGAGCCGATCCGCCACCTTTCGCGCAACCTCGAAGACGCGATCGACCGGCGCCTGATAGGTCTTCGGCTGCACATCCGGATAGGCCGGCGTCGCGCCCGTCTCGACCACGTTCAGGAAGGGCCAGATTCTCAACGCCAGCACCAGCCCCAACACCAGGGCTCCGCCGAGTGCCGCCAACACGATGGTCATGGTTTTGCTCATGGGATAACCGATGAATGGGTCTCCGCGCTACGGCGTCTCCGTAATCTTTACACGCCGCTCTTTGCCGGTTCCGCCGGAGACCGTGAGCACCCGCTTCCACTCCCGCACCTGGTAGATGGCCCAGGCATTGGGCGCGCCTTTATAGAAGGCATCGGGATCCTCGCCGGAGGCATTCAAGTAGATCGGCTCGGTAAAGCCTTCATCGAGCACATAGTCCATCAAGCAATCACTCGTAAATCCCTGGCCACGCAGGCTGATATCTGCTAGAAAGTTGAGTATCTCGTCCGGATTCTGAAGCGTCACAGGGTTCATGGGGTCAAGTCCTTTCGAAATTCGACCGAATTCTAGCTAGAAGAGTCTACGCATACAAGAGAGCACACGGCTATGACAAGACCGGCGCCCGCAAAAGACTTTCGCGAACAGCTGCTCCGCGTCATGGACCTGAAGCACCACTGGGCCTGGCCCCATTTCGCCGGCGAGGCGGTTACCAAGGCGCAACTGAAGATCCATTTCATTCAGGAGTACGGCGTCTACGTGAGAGATTTCCCGGTCCTCCTGGCCCGCGTGCATGGGCAAAATCCCCCTGCACCGGTGCGTCGGATGCTCGCGGAAAACATCTACGAAGAAGACACCGGCGGCCTCTCGCTGGGAAAATCCCATCCGGAACTCTTTTTGGTCATGATGCGAGGGCTGGGATTTGCCGAGCGCGAGTTCGAGCAGGGGCGTCTGCTGCCGGCCGCAAAGACCTACCGGGCCTGGCTCGATCGGATGACCGCCCACAAGGATTGGGCCATGGGATCGGCGGTCATGACAATCTTCGTCGAGGGTAGCGTCAAGGATCGGCAGGAGATTCTGCATCCATCGAAGCTCAAGAGCGCCGAAGAGATCGAAGACTACGTGCGGAAGCACCCCTTAGTCCAGCATCACGGCTTGTCTCCGGACTGCATGGACTTGATCCGCGCGCACCAGAAGGTCGAGGCTGGACATCGTCACGACGCCTATGCCATGGTCCTCGACTACGTCACAGAGCGCCGTCGGCAACAAGCCATTCTCTCGTGCCTCAAGAAGACCCTCCAGCTCTGGCTCCGTTATCGCGACGCCGTCGCGCGGGCCTGCGGGATCAGGAAGAGCTAAGAGCTCTCAGCTCTCAGCTCATAGCGCTCAGCTTCGCGCTCCTCTCCTTCGTACTCGGCCATACGCCATCAGCCATCAGCTCTTCGCCTTCGGAGGACATGGTGCTCATCCCCGCCGGAGAATTCCTCATGGGCAGCCCGGCCGGCGGGGAGGGTTTTTCCGATGAAAGTCCGCAGCGCAAGGTCTTCGTCAGCGCCTTCCGGATGGATCGCACCGAAGTCACCAACCTTGCCTACGCCCGCTTCGTGGAAGCGACCGGCCACCGGCCGCCCGCGAATGAGAATCCACGCGTCACCCTCTGGCCGCACGGCCTGCTGTTCCCGGCCATCGCCGACCATCCGGTCGTGAACGTCAGTTGGCTGGACGCGCTGGCCTACTGTCGCTGGCGCGGCGCGCGCCTGCCGACCGAAGCCGAGTGGGAAAAGGCCGCGCGCGGCACCGATGGCCGCCGCTACCCCTGGGGCAACGAGTGGGATTGGACCAAAGCGAACAGCGCAGGTTATTGGGTCGGCGGCACGGTGAACTTTCTCTCCATCGAACAGTTTACGGCCTTTTGGAAGGCCGGCGAAGGCGCGCGGCTCTCACGCGAACAGGGATTGAACGGCGAAGTGCTCACGAAACCGGTGGGGAGCTTCCCGCAAGGCGCCAGTCCCTACGGCCTCCTCGACATGGCGGGCAATGTGGCCGAATGGGTCTCCGACTGGTACGAGCCCTACTCCTACCTCAATGCAGCCCTGTCGAATCCGCAGGGTCCCGACGGAAAGCTCCTGAAGGGGTTGCGCGGCGGGTCTTGGATTAAGGGCGAGAAGAGCCTCCGCACCACCGACCGCGACTATGGCCTCCCCGACGACCGCCCCAGCGGCGCCGGCATCCGCTGCGCCAAGGATGCTTTTTAGCTATCCTCTTCTCACCGCAATAGACACTCGATAATGAGAAACACTCCCATTCCGACACAGACGGCGCCACTGACCAGCACAGCTACGACTTGGCCTTTTAAGAAGGATTCCTTGTGACTCGCCCAATCTCTTGAAAAGATCGGTTTGAATCCAAGATATTCCCACCCAACCCATCTTTTTTCATTTACTGAATAGATGACTCGAACCACCGTCTTCCAGTCAATGAGCAAGTACGCACCCAATGCCGTCAATACCGCTCCAACAATGACTTGCTGCCAACCCGTCATGAGTTGCCCCTTACCTCACCAAAAACTCTTTTCTACTTGGGCAGCAAATAGTCCACCCGTTCGATCTTGAGCACCGGCATGATGAGGCCGAGGCCTTCCTGATCGTGCGAGAAATCGTAGACGACCGATTCGTTCTCGATCAGCCGGCCGGTCATGACGACGTGGACTTCGATTTTCTCGCCCTTCTCGAATCGCTTGCGCAACCTGACTCGCTGGCTCGAATTGGGCACGGCCATCAGATTGGACGGCAGGTCTTCATACTTGAAACGCACGACACCCCAGCGTGTGGGATTGAACCTCGGCCCCATGGCCACGGTAAAGCCCCCCGCTTTCGGATCGTAGCCCGAAAGCTCGCCGGGCCACACGAAGGCGAGGCGCCACTGGAGCACCGGATTCCCCTCGCGCTTGGCGTCCCGTTCACGGTTCAGATTGAAGAGCCGCTCATCATGGCCAGGGTCGTGGTGCCCATGGCCATAGACCGTTGCCCAGTCGGGCGGACTCCCTTCCAGCTTGTCGAGAAAGGATTCGATCTCTTTCGCTTCAAGCAGGAGATGGGTCTCGCCGGGGAGCAGCGTTGGGAGGCGGCTCAGCGGTCCTGCTTGGAGCGGTCGAACGGAGCTCGGTTCGTCAGCCCACGCTCGGTCAGGGATCAGCGTGAACGCAAGAAGGGTGGCGCAGGCAACGAGGGAGAAAAACGAAGGGTTATGAAGTCGCACGCTGGACGGCGGCGCGGAAGGCCGCTCGCAGGTCGGCCGCTCCCTGATGGTCGGCCGTGAGGACGCCCACCTCGGCCAGCACGGCCAGCCGAGGCTCCGGATCGAGTCGGACCAGCAGGATGCGCTCAAGCTCGATGGTCTCCAGGACTTTCTGGTAAGCGCCAAGCCAGGAATCGGTGATGGCCCGCAGCCCGGCGTCGGTCGGCTTCATCCGCCCCAGCTTCACTTGTTGGAGGAGCTTGATGATCGGGTCCGACTGCCCGATGGCGCTGATGGCACGTTGGAGCGTCTGATCGGCATTCTCCGACACGGCAACCTGCATCCCGTCAGTTCATCGAACAGGCGCCGGGTCCCCGCGGATCGCCACAAGAACCACAGGCGCCCGGTCCGCTCGATGAGGCCCAATCCGACGACCCCCCGACGCCGAAGGCCGAGAATTGCTTCTCCAACTTGGTCGCCTTACAGGAAGGACAGGCCGGGACCGTGGAGGCGGTGACCAACAGCTCGAAGCGGGTACGGCATTCCTGGCACAGGTATTCATATATGGGCATGGACGGATGCTCCCTTCGGATTCGTGAATGGGCTATTATAGTGGCTCATTCGAGCGACCCGCAACTTGACGCGGAGAGGTCCATGATTCGCGAAGAAAAAGACTTTCGCTTCCGCTTCAGCTTGGAAGCCCAATTCCCGGAGACCTACGAGGGCGAAGCGGATCACTATGCCTGGCTGCAAGAATGGGAAAAGGCCATCAAGCCCGAGATCATGAAATTGGTCTTCGATCGCCTCCGCCGGCAGCCGGGCTGGCAGGTCCACATTCGCAACCGGGGCTTATCCCCCCAGGATGAAATCGAGATCGCGATGGTGCGCGACTTTTCTCCTCACCCCACCGGATAGCGGCAGGACACCGTGCCGATCGGCCTCTACATCCATGTCCCCTTCTGCACGACGCGCTGCCACTATTGCGCGTTCTACCTCCGCATCTACCGGGAGGACCTCGCCCAGGCCTACGTTCAGGCGCTGCTGGCTGAAATTCGTCTTCACGCCTTCCGGCTCACCACCCGGAGCCGGCCCCTCTCCACCGTTTACTTTGGCGGGGGCACGCCCACGCTCCTGGCTCCAGCCGCCATCCTCCAGATCTTGGACGTGGTGCGCAGCGAATTCGGCGTGAGGCCCGACGCCGAGATCACCATCGAAGGCACGCCAGACTCCGTGAATGAAGCAGGACTGCGCGCCCTCAAAACCGCCGGGGTCACCAGGCTCAGCCTTGGAGTGGAAACGGTCGTGCCGGATGAGCTGGTTACCATCGGCCGGCGAGGGCTTTCAGATCCGGTCGCGGATTCGGTTCACGCGGCGAGACGCGCGGGATTCGACAATATCAATCTCGACCTCATCTATGGGCTGCCCGGCCAAACGGAAGCGTCCTGGCGCGCCACACTAGACCGGGCGCTCGCGCTCGCCCCCACGCACCTGTCGACCTATGCCCTGTCGGTTGAAGCCGGATCCCGATTTCATGTCGACCGTCATCGCGGCGATCTGCCGGAACTGGACGAGGCCCTGGCCCTCCGCCTCGAAGACCTCGCCGTCCAGGCGCTGACCGCCGCTGGATTCCAGCGATACGAGATTTCCAATTTCTGCCGCCCGGGATTCAGTTGCCGGCACAATCGGCTCTATTGGGAGCACGGCGACTATCTGGGGCTGGGGCCCAGCGCCCAGTCCTACGTGCGAGGACAGCGCTTCGGCGTGGTGGCGGATCTCGACCGGTACCTCGATCTCTTGGGACGAGGCGCGCTGGCAATCGACGACGAACAATCCCTGGCGCCGGCTCAGCAGAGCCGGGAGGCTTTGGTGTTTGGACTGCGCCTCCTGGCCGGCGTGGACACGCGTAACTTAGCGACGGCGCCAGCCATGACCAGCTTAGACTCCGCCCTCCGCCGGCTTCGGTCAGACGGCTTGCTCGAACTCGCCGGCACAAAACTTCGGCTCACGGAACTGGGCCGGCGGTATGCCGACTCGGTCGCCGTCGAACTCCTCACCTAAACTTAGGTCGACTGTTCGG
>CAYZTJ010000023.1:13418-26021 GCA_964481215.1 uncultured Nitrospira sp.
ACCGGGGGCAGACCCACGCCGAAATCTTGGATCACGAAGCGATCAGGGATGCCGACGGTGAAGCCCGCTTGGGCCAGGAGCAGCTCGGTGTCCGTATTCAAGAGGCGCAAGAGAATGTCGTAGGAGCCTTCCGCGTCGGTCAAACAGAAATAGACCGCCATGCGGGGCTGTACACAGGGAAAGGTTTGCGCCCAGATGTCGGTGAAACTGCCGATAATGCTCTTCTTGTTGGTCATCTTGTCCTCGATGACCATGTCGCACACGAGCAGCGCGCTGAGTGAGGGTTTGGGGGCTCCCATAGTGATAATTCGCGACTCCTTGCCGCCTCCGGCCTATCGGGACCCCGGAGATCCGAGGTCCATGTTGAGGCAAAAAATTGTTTTTCGACCCCCTCAAGTTATACTGAGAGTCAGCCGAGGCTCCTTATAGGAGCCCAAAAACCTGACGTAATGGACTCCAGCGAGGACGTCGCCGATGGAGTTTGGAAGAACCGACGCGCTGTACAATCCCATCGTGGGCAGCACGTCGCAAACCGTCCAGCATAAGGGGAAAGAGGAATCGTCTCCCCGGCAGAAGGGGAAACGCCACCCCGCTCCTCTCATGGCCCCAACCACTGTCGTCGACGCCGAGGTGGAAGGGGAGCCCCATCACAAGATCGACGTGCTCGCTTAGCCGCGCGTCCCCGCCCCTATCGGACCAACACGTAGTGCAGCGCCGTATCGGCCAAGATCGCCGCCCAGGCGCAGACGTTCAACCGAATCAGCACCGACTCGCCCCGTCCCCACAGGTGAAACAGGGCAAGGGCAATCGCCAGCTGTGAAAGCAGAGAGAAGGGTCGGTGCAGGTGCGCCGAGACCAGATGGCGCTCACTGGCGATGGCGGCCACGGCGGCCAGCGCGTAGCACCCCAGCGCCGCCGACTGGAGCCAGAGGGCTTTGGACCCGCCTGCCCCCCGAACTGCCCGCACCAAGGCCCAGGTCAGGCAGACCACGACGACCAACAGCAAGAGGGGGAAAAGGGGCCAGAGGACTTTGGCGCTCAACACACCTGCCGTCTCCGCCATCCATGCTCACCAGGGCGGCGCCACTCTAGCAACGGGCCTCCAGTGAGTCAACCGACGCGAGGACCAGGCCCCCCTGGCTTCCTGCGCTGGCAGGTGACCTTGACAAATCGGAGCGGCAGAGAGTAGGAATCTTCCAGGAAGAATATCCTGGGATATCGGTCATGCCGGTTAACAAACTATCGAAGAAAGCCGTGAGTGCGCACTCCCCCTCACCGCCGGCACCGGCCGAGCAGGCGCCGGGCGAGCCCGCGCCGCTCACGACTCTGGAACGAGAAACGGAACGGGACCGGGAGCTGGCCATGTCCGATGCCGAGTGGAAAAACCTCTGGGATGCCACGGAGGTGATCGATATGGATAGGTTCTGATCTCCCCTGCCCCTCACGCTGCAGCTCGACGCCTCACCTCATTCGCTCTATGCCTCTCCCGCCCTCCAATCCTATCGACGGATTCTTGGCGCGAGGGGCTGGGTGCTGCTAACATAGCCCCATGGCAGACACGGAACCCGGATCTGGCACCGCCGTTGCGATTCCGCAGGCGACCGAGCAAGGCAGCACCGGAGCCGGCGACGGACTCGAAGCCAAGGTGGTGGTCTACAACTGCAACTGCCACACCTACCAGCAGGTGATCCAACTCTTTTGTGAAGCGATTCCAGGGATGAACCCGGCCAAGGCCTTTGAACTGGCCTGGCAAATCGATCATCAAGGGAGCGCGACAGTCTTTAGCGGGGAGACAAAAACGGCGGAAGGGATCGCCAAGCACCTAAGCGGAGGGGGGCTGAGAGTCGCCGTTCAATAGGCGCCCTTCAGCCCCCCTCACTGGCTCAACAGATCTCAGCGGTGGGTGAGCTTTCGGCCGAGTCGACGTCGCACCTTCAAGGCCGGCTTCCGCATGGAGCCCCGACGCGCCGCCGCCCTGGTTTGCTTTTCTTCTTTCTTGACCGGTTGATGGGCCCGCGGCCACGTTGGCGCCCGCCCGGGAGTCTTATTGAGCGTGTCGACCGGGTACACGCGCACCTGGTAAAGCTCCAAGAGCCGATCGATAGCCTTCCGATCCCCCTTGCGGGCAAGATTCAGCAGCCGACGCCGCTGATTCATCTCTTCTTCTTCGGTGTGTGAGGCTGTTCGACGTTCCATACCCCGTGATCCCCTTTTCCACCCCCACAGTATTCGGAGGTTCTGACCGATCCATGAAAAGAGGTGCATTATATCGCCAGGTTGATCGGTAATACTAGAGGGAAATGGAGGAAATTGGCCTCTGTACGACACCAGCCTCACGCAACAATCAAGTAACTTATTGTTTTTAAATGACTTTTTCACACTATTGAGGGAGGAGCCCCCCAATTAGGTCAGAGGGCCTTGGAGGAACGATACACAAGTGATTTCTTTATAACCCATTGAAGTTATTTGTCTATTATGAATACTTTCGCCAACTGGGAAGGTACGGGGCTCTCCCACCTCGGACAGGCCAGGCGCCTCAATGAGGACTCATTTGCGGTACTGAATCACGCCGGCTTGTGGATTGTCGCCGATGGGATGGGAGGACATGTAGGCGGAGAGGTGGCCAGCCGCCTAGCGGTCGAAACCATCACCAATTTTCTGGAGGCTCGGCTGCCTCACCTAGAGCCATCCTCATCGGAACAGGAGGGCCTGCTCGCCGCCAGCATCCAAGCTGGACAGCAAGTGATCCTCAATGCCGCAGAAACAGAACCGACCCTGCGCGGGATGGGCACCACGGTCGTCCTTCTCCATATTTCATCTGGCCCGACACCTCGCTGCTGGCTGCTCCATGTGGGAGACAGTCGCGCCTATCTCCTGCGCGATGAGTGTGTCCGGCAGCTCTCCGTCGACCACTCGCTCATGGAACGCTACCTCAGGGAGGGCTTGATCGCTCCCGAGGACGTCATCGGTCATCCGAAACGGCATGTGCTCACCAGGGCATTGGGCACCGGGCGGGCAAGGCCGGACATCCTGGTCGAAGGCTTGGACCCGGGCGATCAACTCCTCCTCTGCACCGACGGCCTCACGACCATGCTGGACAACGCCCAGATCGCCGACATCTGGCGTTCGATGCGCGTATCGCCCCGATCGGCCTGCCAGGCACTCGTGGCGGAGGCCAACGCGCGAGGCGGCCTCGACAACATCACCGTGATCGTCGTCGCTCAGCGGCCCGCCGCTGTCGCCTGAGCGCGGGGCCTGCACAGTCCTTCCGTTGACAAACGAGACTTGGGCGTGTAGCCTCACGCAGGTTTGTTTTGTCCGCAGATCTCCTGCTCGCGGTTGTGGTCGTGTTGTCGCTTCATGCCTAGGTCGCGCTTCCGACAGAGTCTTCGCATCGGTCTAGTCGCCGCCGCCCTCCTCGGGGCAGGCATTTCGTCATGGTCGCTTGCTGACCAGCTCGACAGCCCCGAAGCGGTAGTGCGCGCCCTCATCCGCGCCAATGCGGACAAGGACCTCGGCACGCTCTCCGCCCACATGGCCCACGATGCGGATATTGTCAGCTATACAATCGGCGGGCGGAAGTATGTGGGGTGGGAGAAGTTCTTCGCCGACATGAAGGAAGAATTCGAGTCTACGACCAAGATTGAAATTCCGATTACCGAACTGCGCGTCTGGAGCCGCGGCGATCTTGCCTGGTTCACCATGGAGGTCGACTACATTCGCTACGTCGGCAGCGGGGCCGACCAAACACGCAGCGTGCTGCCCCTGCGCGAAACCGGCGTCCTCGAACGGCGCGAGGGCCGATGGGTCTTGCTCTCGTGGCATGAGTCGTTCCGGACCATGACGGCCGTCACCGCGCTGCCCTCCGACGCGCGCGCGGTCCACACGGCCGGGACCGCCTCGTCGGAGCCGGCGGGCGCCGATCTCAGCGGAGACTGGGAAATCATCGAGCTGGTCGGCAAGGAAGAAGACAAGCGCTACCGCGCGACGCTCGACCGGAACGGCAACGGCCCCTATACCCAGCAGGGCGGCCGGTTCACGACGACCAGCTTTTCCGATCGCCATTGGGAAGGGACCTGGCACCAGCCGGGGAACGACCGTGAAGGCGGATTCGAACTGCTTCTGTCTGAAGATGGCCGCCAGGCCGAAGGAATCTGGTGGTACACGCGGGTCGATACGCGCAAGGGCATTCCCCCGAAGACCCACGGCGGAAACTATTTGTGGAAGCGGCTGAGCGGGCCGGGCTCGGCGAAAATGGCGCAGTAGGCGGCTGCTGCGTCGGAGCTCATTCGTCGCCCATTGACCATGGAGGAACTATGAAGCTGGTGCTCCTGCTTGCAGTCTTGCTGACGTACTGGTCCACGCCGGCCTTTGCCGATGGGGGTCACGATCACCATAAGGTCCCGACCCTCCAGAATCAGACCACCACGAAGGTGACCGTCGACGGCAATCGGGTGACCTTGACCTTCGGCCCGATCGACCTTCCGTCCGGCCACGATGGCGAGCTGGCCGCCAGCATGCCCAAGCACATCTTCACGCTGCCCAAGGACATGTACATGACCGGCTATCGCACGGCGGTCTTCACGAAAGACGGCAAGCAGCTCCCTCAGAATTATCTCCACCATATCTTGATGATGAACAATGAGAAGGAGAGCGTCTCCTGTCCGGGCGAGCCGCTCTTTTTCGCCGGGGCGGGCCTGGAGATGACCGAAACCAAATTCCCCAAGGGCTATGGCGTCAAGCTCGAAAAGGGCAAGAAGCTGATGTCCGTCGTGGCCTTCTACCACAAGGCGCCCCCGACGAAGGATGTCATGGCAACCTTTACGATGGACATGGCCCCGGCCGGCACGCCGGTCAAGGAGATGGATGTCTATCAGGTGGGCGTGAACATCGTCTGCTACAGCAAATTCGGCCAGCGCGGCGCGGACCAGACCGATGAAGGCATCGAGATCAAGCCGGGCGTCCAAGTGCACTCGGCCCCCCTGAAGTTCAGCATGGACGGATGCGTCAAGTTCGCCTACCCGCATGGCCACGATGAACTGCTGATGATCGCCTTGGAAGATAAGACCGACAAACGGACGCTGCTCCGCACCGTCCCCGATGTCACGCAAGACGGCACCTTCCTCGCCTTCCAACAACATCAAGTCTATCAGGATGGGCGGGGCTTTCAGATCCGCAAAGACAAGGACTATGAGATGGTGATGGTGCACCACCATCCGTTGCACAATCCCAACGTGCAGCACGGCATGGGGAACTATCTGCTCTATATGACTCCCGGCGCCTGCGAGGGCAATCAGGTGGCGAGCATCGCCCCGTAAGGCCAACGTCACGAGAGCAACACCGAGGGGGGACAGGGCTGCGCCCTGTCCCCCCTCGTTCTTTTTCAACAGGGCCCTCCCGATAGTTGCATCCAGACGATGGACCGCGTCACACGACGCGATCAGTCGATTTCGGTCGAACAACGCTCGATGAAATGAGGGAGGAAAGGATGCCGAGGCCTCAGGCGCGAAGAAGACCGAATCGCTCAGTTCTCGGGGGCTTCGACGATGTGGTTTTCGAACTTGGTGCAGCCTTCGGCGAGCAGCCGGTTCGTCAGCATTTCGCCGGGCCATTCGATCGGCAGGTCGGCCGTGAAGACCCAGACATCCGGCGACGTCCAGATGGGCCCATGGTCTTCGGGAAGCTCGGGATCGAACAGGTCCGTCCACACCGGCATATAGACGCCGTTCCCGCATTGCGTGTGGAGATGCACGATGGTGCGGGCCCGGACGGCCGAATCGAGATCGCGCCAGACGGCGACCGTTTCGTCGGCCAGGTGGTGCAAGCGCACGGCGTTTTGCGCGTCGACCATGGCATAGGCGGCGAAGACCGGCGCCTCCAAGAGATGCGGCGCCGACGCCAATTCGGGACATTGCGCCATCAATTCGGTGGAGAGCCCATGCCGATCCTGCTCATCGATCGTCTCCGGCAATCCCGGCTCCGGAGACCCCAGCAACTCGAAGAGCAGGTAGGCCGTGGACTCGACGGGCGGATGGACGCGGGCGACGATCGGGTGCCGCCGCCGCGAATCGGCCAGCGAGGAGATGTGCGAGTACAAGCTGTTCAGCGTCACCATCTCCAGGGTGGCATCGGTCAGGAGGCGCGGCTCGACCATGACGACCGTGCCCGGCTGCAACCGCAGGTACTTGTGCAACAGGTCCGCCGTGCGGACCGGGTCTATTTTCAAACTGAGGGGTTCGCGCAGGTTGGCATGAAGGGGCAATTCGAGGGCGCCAAGAATCGCATAGGTCGGTTTGTCTTCCATATCGCCGTCGATCATGACGGAGCAGGAGGCTTCGGCCAGCAAATCGAAGAGCCATTCGGCCATCTCCTCGTCCATCGCCGCCAGCACCGTGAGCAGGTCCTGCTCTCGATCCTGCTCCAGCAGCGCTTGCAGCGTATCGATGGCGGCGTCGGCATCCCCATGATCGTGCCGACGCGCATTGATCAGGTGGATCAAGTCGCGCGTCAGAGGATCGGGACGATACCAGCGGGACATGCGGCCTCCTTCGAATCAACGCATCGGAGCAGCGGGCGGAAGTCGGAGAGGAAACGCGCCTTCATCTTGCCAAAGTTCGCCAGGAGAGGCAAGCCTTCTCTGAAACGAGGAAGGATGAACGCGAATGATGAACGATGCAGATATCGCCTTGCGGACATCATGGCTCTCGACGATCTGACTCTCGTTGCCCTCCCACGCGCATCGTTCCCCGTTCAATGCGCACCGCCCGACGCGCGTCGGTTCATTCCCCGATCACTTTCACCAGCACCCGTTTGCGCCGCCGGCCGTCGAACTCGCCGTAGAAGATCTGCTCCCAAGGACCGAAGTCCAAGGCGCCGTTCGTGATCGCCACTACGACTTCGCGGCCCATCAGCTGTCGTTTGATGTGCGCGTCGCCGTTGTCTTCTCCCGTGTCGTTATGCCGATACCGCGCGGCCTGCGGCGCCATCCGCTCCAGGAAATCGTCGTAGTCCTTCAACAGGCCGGACTCGTCGTCGTTGATATAGACACTGGCCGTGATGTGCATGGCGTTGACCAACACCAGCCCTTCGGTGATTCCGCTATTCCGAACCGCCTGCTGCACGGATTGCGTGATGTTCAGATAGGCCCGCCGCGTGGACGTTTCGAACCAGAGTTCTTCACGATAGGACTTCATGGGCAGGCATCACGGATAGGGCGACCATTCTGACGAAGCCGTTTTCAAGATGCAAGATCGACGCAATGATCCCCCGCGCACGCCGCATGGTTCGCGTCCTCCGTTTCGCATATAATGGAACCACGGAGGACGTCTCAGAGCCGACATGCGCGCCATTCCCCCATCCACCCTCGCCTTGACGCCGAATGCGCTGACGGTGCTGCGGCGCCGCTATCTGAAGAAGGACGCACGGGGTGAACCGATTGAGTCGCCCGATGAGATGTTCTGGCGGGTCGCGGACAATGTCGCCCAGGCCGAGCGCCGGTACGGTCGGCCCACGGCCAAAGCCGTCCGTCGTTGGGCCGAAGCCTTTTTCGGCATGATGACCCGGCTGGACTTTCTGCCCAACTCACCGACGCTCATGAACGCGGGGCGCGACCTCCAGCAGCTGTCCGCCTGCTTTGTCCTGCCGATCCAGGATTCGCTGGAATCGATCTTCGACGCCGTCAAGCAGCAGGCGCTCATCCATCAATCTGGAGGCGGCACCGGCTTTTCGTTCAGCCGCCTGCGCCCTCGGAACGATCGGGTCGACTCCACCAGCGGTGTGGCCTCCGGCCCCGTCTCCTTCATGCGCGTCTTCAACATGGCGACCGAGGTCATCAAGCAGGGCGGCACCCGCCGCGGCGCGAACATGGGAATACTGCGCGTCGACCACCCGGACATTCTCGACTTCATCGCCACCAAGCAGGACCCGAAGGAGCTGGTCAACTTCAATCTCTCCGTCGGCCTCACGGATGCGTTCATGCGGGCGCTCGAACGGCACGGCGACTATCCTCTGGTCAATCCGCATACCAAGAAGCAGATGGGACGCCTCAAGGCCGGCGAGGTCTTCGATCGGTTGGTGGAAGCGGCCTGGCAGACCGGCGAGCCGGGTGTCGTGTTCTTGGATACCATCAACCGCCGCAATCCCACCCCGCATGTCGGCCGGATCGAGGCGACGAATCCCTGCGGCGAGCAACCGCTGCTGGCCTATGAGTCCTGCACGCTCGGCTCCATCAATCTGAGCAAGTTTCTCACCGGTTCTCCGTTGGATCCTCGGATCGATTTCGACCGACTGGGCGAGACGACGCGGCTGGCCGTGCGCTTCCTCGACGATGTGCTGGACATGAATCGCTACCCGCTTCCGGAAATCGAGGCCGTCACCAAGGGCAACCGGCGGATCGGACTGGGCGTCATGGGTTTCGCGGATCTCCTGATCCAGATGAACCTGTCCTATCACAGCGAAGAGGCCGTGCAGCTCGGCGAGCGGATCATGCGGTTCATCTGGGAGCAAGGCCGCCTGGCTTCGTCCGAGCTGGCCAAAGAACGGGGGCCCTTCCCCAATTTCCGCGGCAGCCGGCTGGCCGCCAAGCGGCTCCGCCTGCGCAACGCCACGGTCACCACGGTGGCGCCGACGGGCACCATCAGCATTATCGCCGACTGTTCGCCGGGCATCGAGCCGATCTATGGCATCAGCTTCGTGCGCACCGTCATGGAAACCGTGCGCCTGACCTCATTGCACCCGGCATTCGTCCGACACGCCACGGACGCCGGCGTCTATTCGCCGCACCTCGTCGATCGCATCGCCGCCAACGAATCCATCCAGCAGCTGACGGATCTCCCGCTCGCGCTCCGCCGCCTCTTTGTCACGGCGCATGACATTCCCGCGGAGCAGCATGTGCGCATGCAAGCCGCCTTTCAACGGTATAGCGACAGCGGCGTCTCGAAAACCATCAACCTGCCGGCGACCTCCACTAAGGAGGATGTCGCGCAGGCCTTCACCTTGGCCTACCGGCTGGGCTGCAAAGGACTCACCGTGTACCGGACCGGCAGCCGAGACAAGCAGGTGATGGCCTGCACGAACGTGCAATTCTGCTAACCCGCGGCCTTCCGACCGCTGCGCCGCGTCACGCGCACACGCGCTCGGGCGCGGCGAGTTCGCGCCGTCGAGCGGACATTGTCACGCCCTCCGGATTGTTTGACAGGATGGGGAGATAATGGTATCTACCGAGAGGATTTCCGCTCGATGGCGCGCGCATGTTCGCGCCTGTCGCGACGAAGAGGAGGCCCCCTCATGAGCACCTTGGCAGGCTCCAGCGAGTTCCCGACCGGCCCCCAGGCCTGGCCGCTCCTCTACGCCCAAGAACCGGAAGAAGAAACCGACTACGATGAGTTGCCGGAGACGCAGGAAACCCGCCCGGCCCACGGCTCTACCGTCCGGCGTTCGGCGCCGCCGAAACAAAAGAAACCGTCCGGCATGCGGCCCCTCATTCTGCTGTTATTGCTGATCCTGATCGCCGGCGCCGCCTACGTGGTCATGACGCCCGGCGCAATACCGCCATATCTGGCGGAGCTGATCGGATTGGGCTCGCCGGAAGCCCCGGCGGCGCCGCCCATCGGCCCCTCGGCCAAGGTTCCGTCGGCCCCTGGTCCACCACCGAGCTCGACGCCGGCTTCACCCGCCCCGTCCCCGGCGACGACATCGGGCCCCCCTCAAGAACCGGACCTTCCGCAGGGACCTGCGCCGGCCGCCCCAGCCGCATCGGGTCCGGCGAGCGCCGCTGCGCCGCCGAACGCCGTCCCCGCGCCGGCCTTTGGGGAAGGACAGATGGTCTTCGTGGCCCTCGATCCGACTTTGCCCGTCGGCATGATGGTGCTGAGCGGAGACTCGGTCGGGAGCAAGCCGGGGCCCAGCGTCCGGCCCGGCGCGCAGGTCACCGTGATGGACGCGGAGTACATGCCCAACGGCTGGATCTATTCGGTCCGCACACCGGACGGGTCGATCGGGTGGATTTCTGAGAAACGACTCAAGCTCGGCCGGTAGCCCTCGTATCTCGTTTCACGTTCCCCTCGCCGCCCCCATCGGTTACGGAAAGCCCTGTGCTATAATGCGCGCTTTCGGCCCCCATGCTGCGCGCACTCATCTTCGACTTCGACGGCGTCGTCGCCGACAGCGAACCGGCGCACCTGGCCATGTTTCAGCGGGTCCTCGGCGAGCTGGGTATTTTCCTGAGCAAGGAAGAATACTACGCCGAGTACCTGGGCTACGACGACCGCGGCTGTTTCATGGCCGCGCTGGCGGCGCACGGACGCCCGACGGACGACGCCGCCGTTCAGGCCTTGGTGACGAGGAAAGCCCGCGCATATCTGGAGTACATTCAGCAGCATCTGTATATCTTTCCCGGCGTGCAATCCTTCGTGCGCGACATCGCCCCACGCTATCCCCTGGCCATCGCGTCGGGGGCCTTGCGGCAAGAGATCGAACTGATTCTGGACGTGGCCGGCCTCCGCGCCGCCTTTGCGCACATCACCAGTGCGGAGGACGTCACGCAGGGCAAGCCGGCGCCCGATCCCTTCGTGCATGCCTTGACTCACCTCAATCGGACGAAGCCGGGGGGCAACGGCCCCATCCAGCCGGGCGAGTGCCTGGTGATTGAAGATTCGATCCCCGGCATCCGCGCCGGCCATGCCGCCGGCATGAAAGTCCTGGCTGTAGCCAACACGCATAGCTTCGACGAACTGCGCGAAGCCGACGCGATCACGCCAAGCTTGGCGGACGTGAGGCTCCCGGAATTGGAACAGCGCTTATGGAGCGGTCCGCAGGGGAACCGGTAAGAATCTGCAGCCTGTTGCCGGGCGCGACGGAAGTCGTGGCGGCGCTGGGGCGGGCCGACTGTCTGGTCGGCATCAGCCACGAATGCGACTGGCCGACCTCGATTCGCGACAGGCCCATCGTCGTGCGGCCTCGGTTTCAGTCCGGCCTGCTCTCCAGCCGTGAGCTGGACCGGCAGGTGTCCGCCGCCGTCGCGGCGGGGCGCCGCTTGTACGAGCTCGATGCCGCGGCCGTTCACGCCGGCGATCCGACGGTCGTGCTCACGCAAGACCTGTGCGATGTCTGCGCGGTGACGCCCGACCAACTGCAGCAGGCCCTCGCCGGCCTATCCTCGTCGCCTCGTGTCCTGAGTTTGCATCCGACCAGATTGCATGACGTCATCGGCGACATTGCGAAGATCGCCGTCGCCATCGGTCGACCGACAGAGGGGCAACAACTGGCGGATGCTCTGCAGCGTGAGCTGGGGCAGATTCGCTCGCAGCTTCAGTCCCTGGCATCGGCTGCTCCGGCGAATCCGCGCGTGGCCTGTGTCGAATGGTTGGATCCGCCATACATCGGCGGCCACTGGGTTCCCGACATGGTCGCCTGCGCGGGAGCGGTCGATGCGCTCGGAGAAGCGGGGATGCCTTCCCGCCGCACAAGCTGGCAGGACATCGCCGATGCCGATCCGGACCTGATCGTCCTGATGCCCTGCGGATACTCCGTCGCCCAGACGCGCGCAGAAATGACATCGCTTCCTCCGCCTCCGGGGTGGAAAGACCTCGCCGCGGTCAGGAACGGCCGCGTCTATGCGGTGGATGCGGCGGCCCACTTCAGCCGGCCCGGACCTCGGCTGATCCACGGCGTCCGCGTGCTGGCGGCCCTCTGTCATCCAACCCTGGGCTGGCCTCTCTCGCCTGAGGAAGCCATGCCCGTCGCCTTCGGCGCGATCAGCAGCGGAATCTCGCCCGCACCGGTGAACGAATGACGCCCCACGAAGCCCAGGCCTACTGCACCGACGTCACGCAGCGCAGCGGCAGCAACTTCTACTATTCGTTTCTGTTCCTGCCTCGAGACCGTCGGGAAGCCATGTATACGGTCTATGCCTTTTGCAAAGAGGTGGACAGCGTCGTCGATGAGCCGGCGCCGGGCAGCGATCCGGCGGCGGAATTGTCCCGCTGGCGCGAGGAACTGGCCGCCTGCTATCGGGGACAACCCACCCGCCCCGTCACGACGAGCCTGGCCCGGCACGTCAAAGAGCTCGGCATCCCGCAAGTCTACTTCGAGGATCTCATCAACGGCGTCGAGATGGATCTCATCTACCGGCGCTACGCCACGTTCAAGGACCTCTACCAATATTGCTATCGCGTGGCCTCGGTGGTCGGACTCATCTGCCTGCACATCTTCGGAACCCGCTCGCCGGACGCCAAAGACTATGCCGTCAACCTGGGCATTGCGTTTCAACTGACGAATATCCTGCGCGATATCGGGAACGACGCGGAGCGCGGCCGGGTCTATCTGCCGCAGGAAGACCTTCGCCGGTTCGGCTACCGGGAAGACGATCTCATGCGCCGGCGGCATACCGATAGCTTCACCGAATTGATGCGGTACCAATGCGCCCGCGCGGAACAATACTACGCCGTCGCCCGCCGCATCGTGGAATCCCTCCCGCCCAGCGATCGCAGCTCGCTCACGGTCGCCGAGATCATGCGCGCCGTCTATGTCCGCATTCTCGGCCGGATCGAGGCGTCCGACTATCAGGTCTTCGGCCCGCGGATCAGCCTGCCGCCCTCCTACCGA
>CAYZTJ010000023.1:26121-29877 GCA_964481215.1 uncultured Nitrospira sp.
AAAGGCCGCGTACTGATTCTTGGAGGAGGCCCCGCTGGTCTCGGTGCCGCAGTCTGCCTACTCGAGAAAGGATTCGCCGTCTCGATCATCGAGCAGAAGGCCCGTTTGACAGGAGGCCCCCGGAGCGCAGGCGCAGCGGAGGCAGAGTCCGTCGATTCGAGTCCCCCGATCGTCCTGGGCTGCCACCACGAAACGAGACGGGTGCTGACTGAACTGGGCGCCGGCCGCTCGCTCCACTTTCCAGCCGACCTTCATCTTCAATTCGCGCTGCCGCACCATCGCCTGGCGACCTTGCCGCGCCTGTGGGGCCCCGCCCTGCTCCGAGGACCGGCGACGGTGGCCGGCTTCACGGGCATGCCGGTCCGAGATCGAGTCAATTTGCTGAACATGCTCGAGCGCCTTTGGGAACAGGACCTCCGGCTTCCGGCCGACCTGGATGCGCGAGCGGCCACGGAACTCTGGACGTTGGCCAAGCAATCGGACGCCACCGTTCGGCACATTTGGACGCCGCTCAGCCGATTCCTGCTCGGCGACGAGCCAACGCAGGTCTCCGGCGCAGCGCTGGCTTCGGCCCTACGGTCCTTCTTTCTGGGCAGCCGGCGCGACAGCACGATCGGGTTTGCGCCGACTGGTCTCACCCATAGCCTCCTGACGGCGTTGGAGTCTCGCGTGAAACAGGCCAAGGCCGCGCTCCACCTCGGTCGGCGGGCCACGCAGATCGTCACGAGAGGCCGACGCGTCACGGCCCTGCGCGGCGCCGACGGCACCGACTTTTCGGCGGACTGGTACCTCTCGACCCTCTCCCCTGAGGCATTGGCCAATTTGCTTCCCGAGCGCTGGCTGGCCCAGTACGGTACCTTCCAACAACTCACGGAATGGGATTGGCTCCCGCGTCTCACCGTCCGATTGGACTCTCGACTCGACAAGCCCAAGCCCAGGCTGCTGTTACTGTCCGGAAGCGTCTTCGACTGGGTTCTAGGGATTCCGCACAAGGTCGCCGGCGCCTCTTCGCTGCATCTCTGGCTGGTCGCCACAGGACGCCCCGCGTTGTTGAAATGGTCGGATGAGAAACTCGTGGAGGCCGCCGTTCAGGAGTCACGCGCGCTGATCGCGTCCGAGAAGGGCGCGCGACTCGTCGAGCAACGCATCTGGAGGCACGACAAGGCCTTGCCCGCCCTGCGGCCCGGCACCCGCCGCCTTCGGGCCGTCTCGCAGAGTCCGATCCCGAATTTGTTTCTCGCCGGCGCCTGGACCGACACAGGCCTGCCGCCTACCGTGGAGAGCGTGCTCGTCAGCGGCCGTCAGGCCGCGGAAGCCATCGCGAGAGCCGCCTCCGATGACATTGACAGCGCCGCGCCCGCCCACTAAGATGCGGCCCTGTTCGATCTTCGGTGCGCGGATCGTCGCATGACCACCCTGCAGACTCTCGCCGATTCACTGACGAACTGTCAGCGTTGCAAGCTCGCCAAGCTCGGGCGCAGCCAAGTGGTCTTCGGCGTCGGCAATCCCCACGCCTCGATCATGTTTGTCGGGGAAGCGCCGGGGTTTCACGAGGACAAGCAGGGCGAGCCCTTCGTCGGTGCGGCGGGGAAACTCCTGACCGATCTCTTACTATCGGCGGGGCTCTCGCGGGCGGAAGTGTATATCGCCAACGTCATCAAGTGCCGCCCCCCGAACAATCGGGACCCGGAGCAGGATGAAGTCGACACCTGCAAGCCCTTCCTCTTGCAGCAGATCGAGATGATTCAGCCCAAGCTGGTCTGCACGCTCGGCAATTGGGCCACGCAGACGATCTTGGAGAAGAAGGTCGGCATTACGAAAGTGCGCGGCCAGGCGTTCAAGTTGGAGAGGTTCGTGGTGTTTCCGCTCCTGCATCCAGCCGCCGCCCTCCACCAAGGCAACTTGCTGGTCCCCCTCCGCGAGGACTTCAAGAAGCTGAAAGCCTACTTAGACCGCATGACCGCCCCGGCCGAGAACACGCCCGCCTCAACAATGTCCGCGCCGTCGCTGCCTGCCCAAGTTCAGATGGATTTGTTCGGAGCGTAGCAACCGTCGCCCGTATCTCGTCGCTCGTTATTCGGCGCGGGCAATTACGCTGTGGCAAACCTCATCGGGCTTGCCCTCGTCTTGAACGCTTTGCAGGAAATCAGATGGCTCGGCTGGAACGAATGCTCGTTGAGGTGGCCGGAGGCGCTCGACGGCCCTAGGAGGACACCGGGCACCGCGAGCCGTTCAGCTATTCCGAAAAGGCGAGCGTCCAACAGGACGGCCATGATGAGGGGGATGGGAACATCGCATCATCCGGCCGCCGAATCCATGCACGTTCGTCAAGCAAGACGCCCCGCTACCTCATCTCGGACTCGCGGATATTCACCTTCCCCAGCCCGACATCGAAATTCCAGTGGAAGGCAGCGTAGAAGCTGTTGGCAGGGGCGCCGCCGGAGGAAGAGGCCACTGATTTCTGGTCGATGAACCGCAGCCAACCGCCGACCTCGATAGACGCGAATTGGTTCAGATCGAAGAACTTGGCGAACGTGACTTCGGTCATCTTCTCGACCCCGTAGAAAATGTCGCCGGCGGAGGTGACGAAGTTGTTGCTCTTCCATCGAGAGGCGGTGACCCGATAGCCGCCGAGATTCACCCATCCGCGGATCTCATGCGCATGGCCTTTCGACGTCAACGTCGGGGTGCGCTGGTTCGGCTCGTCCCGATCCCCGAACATCGTCAAGGCCGCGCCGATCTCGCGCAGGACCCCGTCCTGCCCGAAGGGCGATTGGAAGGCGAGCTCCGGGCCGCCCGCCCAGACCAGATTGTTCTGCGCCGAGATCGTCCGAAAATCCGGGAAGGGAATTTCGCCCCCCGCATGGTCCCAATGCAGCTGGGCATTGAGGCGGAGGGGGCCCCACTTCAACTTTCCTGCGTAGCCGATATCGAACCGTTCATTGTTCTGGTATGTATTCTCTTGATACCAATTGAAGAAAAGATCCTGCTGGTAGTAGCGCTGATTCACGAGAAACTGGACGCCTTGCTCCACCGGCCTGACAAAATAACGCAGGTCGTCGAAGACCGCGTCGTGAAAGGGGTGGCGCGGCTGAATGGTCCCGGCCAGGAGATTGACCCCCTCCGTCGGCTGATAGTTGAGCGTCAAGACCGGCCGAATTTGCCGGACGGTGTCCGCCCCGCCGAACGGGATCGCGAAAAACACGCCGCCATAGAGACTGACCGTCGAGGAGACCGCGTATCGGAGCTGAAGGCTGGTGAAATCGCCGATCGCCGTGAAGCCGTTCACCTCTTGCTCGCCCCGAAAGCAATAGAAGCCCTGGCAATTGTAGGGGCGCTTGATGAACGTCGACTGCGACTCGACGTTGTAGACGTAGGTGGTGTTGGCCACTTCGACGGAAAGTCGGGGCGGCGTCGAGGGCTCGGGGCTGCGATAAGGGGCGTCGAACCAGGATCGAAAGCAGTTCGAGCCGACCGGGCGGGGGCAATCGAGCGGGGCGACGTCGAGTTGAAGGCCGGCCGAGGATTTCGCCTCTTCAGCGGCGCCGCCGAGCCCCGCCCGGAACACCAGCAGAAGACAGATGAGTCCGCTCGTCTGCCATCGACATCCCTGTCGTCTCACTCTGCCGTCACCATCCGTGGCGATCCACTCTCGTCTGTCGAGAATGTACCACAGCGCGTCCGATAGCCCTAGCAGGAAGTTGAAAAAGTCCGCCAGCGGGGAAACGCTGAAGTATGAACGATGCGCGATGAACG
>CAYZTJ010000024.1:0-29147 GCA_964481215.1 uncultured Nitrospira sp.
CATCTCGATGAAATAGTAGCGGCCGTCCTGATCGAGCAGGAACTCGACCGTGCCGGCGTTGTCGTACTGCACGGCCGCGGCGATCTTGCTGGCCGCCTCGCCCATCTCGGCGCGGAGCGTCGGCGTGAGGATGAGCGACGGGGCGATCTCGATCAGCTTCTGGTGCCGGCGCTGGATCGAACAGTCCCGCTCGCCGAGGTGGATGACGTTGCCGTGGCGATCGCCCAGGATCTGAAACTCGATATGATGCGGCCGCTCGACATACTTCTCGATGAACAGGCTGCCGTCTCCGAAGGCCGCCAGCGCCTCACGGGACGAGGTCTCCATGCTGGCGCGCAGCTCGTCTTCCGAGCGAACGACGCGCAGGCCTCGTCCGCCGCCGCCCGCGCTGGCCTTGACCATCACCGGATAGCCGATGGTGCGGCAGAAGGCCAGGGCCTCGTCGGGATCGGCAATGCCGCCCTCGGTGCCGGGCACCGTCGGCACCTGCACCTGCTTGGCGAGCTCCTTCGCCTTGACCTTGTTCCCCATCAAGTGGATGGCCTGCGGCGAGGGGCCGATGAAGGTGATGTCGTTGGCCTGGCAGAGGTGCGCGAACTGGGCGTTCTCGGACAGAAATCCGTAGCCGGGATGGATGGCGTCCGCGCCGATACGCTTGGCGAGGTCGACGATCTGCTGGCCGTCCAGAAATCCTCGGACCGGGCCGGGGCCGACGAGATAGGATTCATCCGCCTTCTTGACGTAGATCCCGGTCGAATCCGCCTCCGAATAGATCGCGGCCGTGGCGATATCCAATTCGCGACAGGCGCGAATGATCCGCATGGCGATCTCGCCGCGATTGGCGACCAAAATCTTCTTGAACATCAGGGCCTTCGATGCCTGCCGCAGGGCCGGTCCGGCTACGTAACCGGTCCGGGCAAAAAGTGGGCGTAAGGTAGCACAGGGGCTTGATGCCTGTCGAGAGAATGAGGGGAGAGAGCGGCGGGCTGGGTGCCTGCGAAAATCGGGACGGGCGGTCAAGCGAACGGGGCGGCTCCCATAAAGAGAGCCGCCCCGCCGGGGTCCTGCGATCGGTTCGGTTACTTGGCCTTGACCAGCACGCCCTTCGACTGCGCGTTGCCGCCGCCGGCGACGACGGTCACGAAGGTCATGCCGCTCTTGGTCTCGGGGACGGTGGCTTCGATCGTCGACTCATCGACCAGCTTGTAGTTGGTCGAGGCGTTCGGCGCCGAGTTGAAAGAGACGCCGTGGAAGCATTCCTTGGTGCCGAAGTTCTCGCCCTTGATCACTACCTTGTCGCCGGGTTTCACCTCATCCGGCTGCACCTTGGTGATCTTCGGCCGGCGGCTGCGGTCGCAGACCGGGTCCTTTTCCACCTTGGTCGAATCGACTCCCTTGATGGACTGGGTGCCGAACATGCTGAAGCCGGTGCCCTCTTCGTATTTGCCGTCTTCCGCAACGCCGAGGCCCGCGCCCATCAGGGCGATGGTACCGATCGTCGCAAGCAGGGTGACTGAGGCGCGTCGAAACATGGGAACCTCCCTCTGGTGATTATTTGGTGCCTTCAATCGGCGTGTACAGTTCATCCACGATTTTCTGCCCATCGGGCGACAGGGCGTAGGCGGCAAAGGCCTGCGCCAGGGCCGGGGCGTCTTTCTTGGCCATCAGCAGCACCGGCCGTCGCAGCTTGTAGCGGCCGTCTTTCACCGTCGGCTTTTCCGGCTCCACCTTATCGACCGGCAGGAGACGGACGGCCACGCCGGAGGCCACCGCCTCCAGCGCCGGCCCCATGGAAATGTAGGTCACGGCGGACTGCGGCGGCAGGGTGCCCACCACGGTCTTGATCGCCTTCTCGTCCGGGCCCACGGTCTTGCCGTCGGCGATCTTCCCGGCGATGCCGGTCTGCTGCTCGAAGGCGCTCCGCAGATTGGCGCTCTTGGGCCGATCGATGATCAAGACTTTCGTGTCCGGTCCGCCCAGATCGGACCACACCTTCACCTTGCCGGAGAAGATGTCCGCGACCTGCTGCGTCGTGACTTCCTTGGTGTGGTTCGACATGTTGACCATCACCGCGATGCCGTCCCAGGCGATCTGCGTGGCTCTGAGTTCCGGGTCGTCGGCGCCGGTGACGGCCAGCTGCGCGTGCCCGGCTTTGACCATCTCCAGGGGCTTGGAGTTGCCGTCCCACACGACATCGAGATAGGCCCGCGGATTCGCCTTTTCGAAGGCCCGGGCCATCTTCTCGATCACGGGGAGTTCAGGCCCGTTTCCGGCGATGGTCAGGGATCCGGCGGCTTCTTGGGCGGAGGCCTGCGCGGGCAGACCGGCGGCGACTAGGACGCCGAGAGACAGGCTGATCCAGAGGAGTCGAACGCGGTTCGGCGCAAGGGCCGAGACAGGTCGGGACGAGTGCACCGTCATCGAAATTAAGGTAGCACCCAGGGGGCGCTTCGGCAAGCAGAGACAGCGAACGTTACGCCCCGCCGGTGGGGTTCGCCGTGCCTTCTCCGGACACGTTCGGGGCCGGCATCTTTCGCTTCCCGCTCAGCGGGGGCAGCTTGCCGAGCTTATCCATCCGCTCGTTGAGCATGTTGTAGGCTTTCATCTCCGTGAACCCCGGCTTGTGATCGCCGACAACCTTGGAGGCGAACATGGACATGAGGCGAGTGGCTTTCTTCTCCTGGCAGTGCGGGCAGACCGTGTCTTCGACGCGCGCCGAAACGGACTGCACGATTTCGAACTGTTCCTGGCAGCCTTCGCACCGATATTCGTAGAGTGGCATGGTGATCCTCGTGGTTCCAGTGAGACGAGCCAGTATACCGGATTGCAGGGCCTCCTGAACAGTCGGACTTTTGAGGGGGATGGGCTTGACCCTTGGAAGAGCGGTCGAGTATCTTAACTCCTTTCCATTCCATCCGCGCGATTGACCTATGAGAAGGAGCGTGGCGACATGTCGTTGTTGATTCGTCGGTATAAGGGGTCGAACGGGGTCATGCAAGAGGAGCGGATCGACGACCCGGATCGGATCGAGCGGTACTTCCGTCTCTTCGAGAAAGAGGATGTGAAAAAGCTGGAAACCGGCGTCAAGGTGTTCATCGAGAAGGATGAGTGGCAGCTCTTGCCGTAAGGATAGTGAAAAGTGAAAGGTAAAGGGTATCTGGGATGGGGGGGCTGTGCGAGGCCCTTCTCTTGGCGGCACTTTTAACTGTTCACTTTTTACTCGGCTTCCCATGATTTACTGGGTTCACATCGCGCGACAGAACGACAAGGCCATCCTGCATAAGGATCGCTGTCCCTCGGTCCCCTCGAACAACATCGCCACCGATTTTTGGGAGGGGAGTTGGTACGACTTTCCGGACAAGGAGCGGGCCCTGACCGCTCTTGAGCAGTCAGGAACCGGAACGCAACTCACCTGTACGCTCTGTAAACCGTAGCCCACATTATTCATGAACGGTTCTACTGCAACCGCCGTTCGACCCGTTGCAATAAGGGAGCAACGGGTCCCCCGGCTGCGACGAGCTGGGCTGCGGTTTCACGCAGCCCAGCGGGCAGGCTCGCCCCTCACAGCCTCAACGTACTGATTCAAGTACGCCTCGGCTGCTCGATGCTCCGCATGGGGGTACCCATTGCTCTTTTTCGTGCAATGGGTCCGACGCATGGCGTCTAGGCGGTTTCGTGACGAACCGTCATGAATAATGTGGGCTAGGGCGGCTGGCTCTGTTCTGTCGGATGTAATCCCGACCGGGTCCCTTCCTCAGTCCTCATCACTCAGCACTCACAACTCTTTTTAAGTCTATGCCCCAATTGGTCCTGCTCCTCAGTACGTTGATTTGGGGCGCCACGTTTCCCGCCACCAAAGCGGCCCTCGAACACATCTCCACGCTGTCCTTCTTGTTTGTCCGATTTCTTGTCGGCGCGGGACTGGCCCTGGCGATCGTGTTGATGGTCTCGGGGCGGTTGGGATTCGAACGGGAACTTCTGCGGCGGGCGACGGTGGCGACCGTCTGGTTGTTCCTCGGCTATATCACCCAGACCTTGGGGTTGGAGTCCACGACCGCGTCGAATTCGGCCTTCATCACGACCTTCTATGTGGTGCTGGTGCCGCTCTTCATGTTGCGCTTCGATTGGCAGACCTGGTCGGCGGCGGCGCTGGCGGTGACGGGCCTCTGGTTCTTGATCAATCCGTCGCAATCCATCAATGTCGGAGACCTCTGGACGCTGGCCTGCGCCGCCGCGTTTGCCGCGCATATCGCTTGCTTGGAGCGGTACACCAGGGAGGGCGATGCCTGGTCGCTCTTCGTGTGGCAGATGGTTTACGTCACCGGGCTCTTTGCCCTGTCGCTCCTCTGGGAGCCGCACCCGCTCTCCGGTTTGGCGCCCTCGCCGGTGCTGCTCACGGCCTTTGTCGTGACGGGCGTCATGGCGACCGGAGCCTTTGCCGTTCAGATTTGGGTTCAGCAGCGGCTGCCCGCGCAAAAGGTCGCCTTGATCTTCGCGCTGGAGCCCGTCTACGCGGCCTGGCTGTCCTGGTACTTTCTCGGTGAACAGATGGGATGGCGCGCATGGATCGGCAGCGCGCTCGTGCTCGCGGCGGTGGTGCTCGGCAGCCTGTCGTTCCAGGCGTTCTCGCGGCGACTCGCCGCGGAGCCGACGAGCCGGTAGGCGCGGGCACAAGAAGGAGAACGATGGCGCAAAAATTCGGCAAGGCGCGGTGGGTGAAGGAAGGCTACTTCGACAACCGGGTGCCGGGCTCGGTGGTCGGCGTCGTGACCTTCGCCGCGATCGGATCGGTGGAGGTATTTCTGCTGGGGGATTGCAAGGGCGAGCTGGCCGGCCGCGCCGTGCGCTTTCAGAACCCGCAGTTCGAAGAGGACGAAATGGCCGGGCACGTGCTCGGCGATTTCGAATCTCCCCACGTCGGAGAAGTGAGCCTGCTGTCGCTGGACCCCCATCCCTTGCTCTCGCCCCATCCCTACTTCGAATGGTTTTCGCTCAGACGGGAGCATTACCGGATCGAACTGGCGCCGGATGACGCGCGGGTGCTGTCCGACGAGGAAGCCGCCGCGCTCGATCAGCAGTCGGCTCGCATTCGTGAGACGCTGGCGCCACAGGCACGGTCGACTCGCGGCCGCAGCGATTCGGAGTGGGTATAGGAGAGGCTCGGCGGGACCGGCCGCGCGCCTCGAACTTTTTCGCAGGGGTCGCCAACAGGTCGCAGATTCCTGTGGGGTTGCGTTCGCGCGGTTCCTGCTCTCGACACCTATCCGGTCTAGACGTAATGCCATTCTATGTGCCGTGATGAGGAGGGCGCGCCGAGGAAGCCCTCTCTAGTCGCTCGAGTGCGGTGAAGAGATCAGGGTGCCGTATTTCGTAGCCCAGCGCGCGAGTCAGTTTGTCGATTGAGAGTTTTTTCCCCAGCTTGGGAGCGGACGTTGACTCGGGTCGTGGAACCTGCCAGCGGGCCGCGGCCTCATCCATGATGTCCGACCAGCGCCGCGGCGTGCCGTCGCTGACGTTGTAGACTTCTCCCGGCCTCCCTCGCTCCAGCGCTGCCAAACAGATGCCGGCCAAGTCGTCGACGTGAATCAGGTTCACGCAGCGGTGTGAATAGGGGACTCGTCCCTGTCTGATCCAATTCAGCGGATTTCGACCTGGGCCATAGGTGCCCGCGACGCGCAGGACTGTGGCGTGGAGCCGGCTGCGGAGCCATTCTTCCCCTTGCACGCGGGGAATCGTCTGATCGACGGCGGCCTCTTCGGTGATCCATTCACCCCGCGCCACCTCCGGCGCCTGATCATAAGCGGAGGAGCTGCCGAGGACGACGCAGCGTCGAATACGCGGGCCGGCCTGCTCGACGAAGGCCTGGACCTGGCTCACGGGCGCGGCGGGAAAGGTCCAAATGATCTCGGCTTCGGCCGGCACAGTCTCCCACGTCGTGGCATCCAGCAGATCGAACCGGACGCGAGCCGGCTCAGGAACCTCCGCCAGCGATCGATCGGGGGTTCGGCTCGAGAGCATGATCGCGCGCCCGAGCTCCGACGACAGACGAAAAAGCGCGCGTCCGGTATAGCCGCCGCCGAGCACGAGGAGCGGGCGGGGAGTCGTCGATGACGTGGTCGTACGTGGTGGCACGGATAGCCCTCGGTCTCTCAGAAGCGGTCAGGCGGATTGACAGGCTGGGCCGGGGTCCCTAAAATCGCCGATTCCATGAAAGATCGCTTCCTGAAAGCCTGTCGACGCGAACCGGTCGACTGTACCCCGGTCTGGTTTATGCGGCAAGCGGGCCGCTATATGCAGGAGTACCAGGCCGTCCGGAAGAAGCACTCCATACTCGACGTCTGCAAGACTCCGGAACTCGCCGCCCAGGTCACCCTGCAGCCCATCGACCGCTTTCCGTTGGATGCCGCCATTATCTTTGCCGATATTCTCCTGCCCCTGGAGCCGATGGGGATTCCCTTCTCTTTTGAAGAGGGGGAGGGGCCGGTCATCCATAAGCCCGTGCGGGATCGCGCGGCCATCGAGCGGCTCCGCGTGATCGATGGAGACGAGCTGCAATTCGTCTGCGACGCGATTCGGCAGGCGCGTCGCGCCTTGAACGGGCGCGTGCCGCTCATCGGGTTCGCCGGCGCCCCTTTTACCCTTGCGAGCTATGCCATCGAGGGCGGGAGCTCGCGGAACTATGTCCTGACCAAGCAGCTCATGTACCAGGAGCCGGAGACCTGGCATCTCTTGATGGACAAGCTGGCGCGGACGGTGACCGGGTATCTCCGGCGGCAGATCGCAGCGGGCGCCCAAGCGATTCAAGTGTTCGACAGCTGGGTCGGCTGCCTCTCGCCGAACGACTATGCCGAGTATGTCCTGCCGCACATGCAGGTGATCTTCGAGGGGCTCATGCGCGAAGGGGTCCCGATGATTCACTTCGGCACCGGCACCGGCGCCTTGTTGGGCTACCAGCGCAAGGCCGGTGGGGATGTGATCGGCGTGGACTGGCGGGTGCACCTCGATGAAGCCTGGGACAGGGTGGGGCATGACGTCGCGGTGCAGGGCAATCTCGATCCTGTCGTGCTCTTCGGGCCCCGACCCGAGATCGAGCGGCGTGTCGAAGATATTCTCCGCCGGGCCGGCGGCCGACCGGGACATATTTTCAACCTCGGGCATGGGATCCTGCCGAATACGCCGGTCGAGGCGGTCGCCGCCGCCGTCGATCTGGTGCACAAGCTGAGTCAGCGGTGAGGAACGTCATCCGTCAACCGTGATCCGTGAACCGTTAAGATAAGCCGGCGTAAGAGTCTATTCGTACGAACGACGCTTCACGATTCACGAGGAACGAAGAATGCCCGGACCGCAACGACCGATCGCCGTGCTCTTGATGGCCATGGGGGGGCCTGACAGCCTCGACAGCATCGAGCCCTATCTGCGCGAGGTGCGGGGCGGCCGTCCCACCTCGCCGGAGTTCATCGAGGAAATTCGAGATCGCTATCGCGTGACGGGGGGCAAGTCGCCCGTGCTGGGCATCACCCGTTCCGTCGCGCAGCAGTTGGAGCAACGGCTCAACGGCCCGGGCGGGGAGCGGTACCGGGTCTATGTCGGCCTGCGCCATTGGAAGCCCTTTATCAAGGATAGCTATGCCGACATCATGGATGACTGTCCGGAGCAGCTCATCGGATTGTGCATGGCCCCGCAATATTCCGCGCTGAGCATCGGCGCCTATGTGAAAAAAGTGGAAGAGGCCCGGGCATCGCTCGGAGGCGACTTCCCGCTGTCCTATGTCACCAGTTGGCATGTTCACCCGTTGCTCATCAAGGCGATCGCTGAAAACATCGGACAGGCACTCACCAAGTTCCCTGCGGAGGTCCGTGCGAAGGCGCCCATTCTTTTCACGGCCCACAGCCTCCCGGAACGGATTCTCCAGATGAAGGATCCCTATCCCGACGAAGTGCGCGCCACCATGGCCGCGGTCTGCGCCCAATTGGGCCACCCGCCCGCCCGCTTCGCCTTCCAGAGCCAAGGGCGTTCCGATGAGGCCTGGCTCGGGCCCACGGTGGAAGCGACGCTCGAGGCCTTGATCGCCGAAGGGCACCGGCAGGTGCTGGTCGCGCCGATCGGCTTTCTCTCCGACCATCTGGAAGTGCTCTACGACGTGGATATCCAATTCAAAGAGTTTGCGGCTGCGCGCGGCATGCAATTGGAACGGATGGCGATGCTGAATGCCACGCCTCCGCTGATCGACATCCTTGCGTCAGTCGTCAAGGCCCACGAATCCTCAGAGCCTCGCTAGCCCTCCCCGTGGCCGATCCTCGCTCCACCACCCAGCGGCATATCGTCGTCATCGGCGGCGGAATCACCGGCCTCACCGCGGCCTGGACCCTCGTCGACGAGGCCCAACGCACCGGGATTCCCCTCGACTGCACCCTGCTGGAAGAATCGTCGGTGTGGGGGGGGAAGATTCGTACGAAGCGGGTGGACGACCTCGTGTTGGAGGCGGGGCCTGATTCGTTTCTGTCGCAGAAACCCTGGGGCTTGCAGCTCTGCGACCGACTGGGGCTGCGCGACCGGCTTATCCAGACCCAAGAGGCCAACAAAAAAACCTTCGTCTATTCCCGGGGGCGGCTCCGAGAGTTGCCGGAAGGCCTGGTCGTCATCGTCCCGACCAAGATCGCGCCCTTTCTGCGCAGCGGGATCGTCTCCTGGCCCGGCGTGGCGAGGATGGGCATGGATCTGGTCATGCCGGCTCGCCAGAGCGGGAGCGACGAGACCATGGCCTCCTTTTTCTCGCGGCGACTGGGGCAGGAAGCCTACGAACGGGTGGTCGAGCCGCTGATGGCGGGGATCTATGCCGGCGATGGACGGCAACTGAGTTTGCGCGCCACGTTTCCCCGGTTTCTCGACATCGAGCGACAGCACGGTAGCGTGATTCGAGGGCTCTTGCGGGAAGGCACGAAGGCGCGGGCCGGCGCCGCCGCAGGCAAGCCGGCACAGACCCTCTTCGTGACGCTCAGGGGGGGGCTGGGTGAACTGGTGGAAACCTTGGTGCAGCGCCTCACTGAGGTCGGAGCCCACGTGCGGACGGGGACCCCTGCCTTGTCGCTCCGGGCGAGAAGCCGCGGCCCGGCCCGCTGGACCTATGAGATCATCCTGCGGGACGGACCGCCGCTCCTTGCCGACGCGGTGATCGTGGCGACGCCAGCCTTCGTGGCGGCGGATCTGGTCCGCGGGCTGAGTCCCGCCGCCGCCGAATTGCTGGGCATGATTCCATATGCGACGACGGCGACCCTCTCTCTGGCCTATGATGCGCGGACGGTCTCACCCTGGGTGCGGGGATTCGGCTTTGTCGTCCCCCGGGTGGAACGACGGGCATTGCTGGCGGCCACCTGGACCTCCCTCAAATGGCCGGATCGGGCGAATGCCTCGCATACGCTGGTGCGCTGTTATCTGGGCGGCACCGGCCGAGAGCAGGCGCTCAGTGGAGACGATGCGGCCTTGGTTCGGCTGGCCCGGGAAGAGTTGCGCGCGTTGACGGGATTGACGGGGGAACCCTGGTACCAGGAAGTGAACCGGTGGGATCGTGGGATGCCGCAATACACCATCGGACACCTCACCCGGCTGGAGGAAGCCAGACAGCAGCTCAAGCGGTTCGACGGCCTCTACCTCGTGGGCGCCGGCTACCGCGGCATCGGGATTCCCGACTGTATTCGCGACGGCGGCGAAGCGGCGGCGTCGGCCGTGCGGTATCTTCAAGAGAGCGGCCAAGTCATCGGAGCCGGGTGAACAAAAGGTCATCGGAGAATGTTTGCCCGCATTATTCATGAGTTGTCATGAGGGTTCGTGACGTTCGACCCGATGCTCTTTCGTCGCAACGGGTCGAGCAACGGTTGCAGTAGAAGCCTTCATGATTAATGCGGGTGAGGAGGTCTGTCACACGATGAGCGACGCCATTGCCATCTTGAACGTCAGTGGCCCCTATCGGGAGCCGCGTGAACCGGTCTTGTCTTACGACTATTCCATCCAGCGTCCCTCCTGGGCCACGCCGCATAGCGTGCGTGTGAAAGTGGGCATTCCCGACGAATTGGACTTCTTCAAGACGACCGTCCTGCAGCTGAGCGGCGGGAGCCCCGGGCAGCAGATCAAAGTGTCCCAAATGCTCAGTCGAAAAATTGCCGACCGGAAAATGGAGATCGCCGATCGCGAAGGGATGTTGTCGGAACGGCTGGATGTGATGATCAGTATCTTTACCGGCCCCCTGACCCACCTGCGGCCGCAGCTGGAAGCCTGGATGCAGGCGTCTGCCGCCACCGTCCGCCAAGAGATTCGCGCAGCCGTGGGAATCTGACCGCCGCCCTCGATCGCCCCGCCTTTCTTGTTGTCTGTTGTTCACCGGAAACGCTACTCACAGATTCTGGGGATAACTCTGGGGATAAATGTCCGCTCTCCGCAAGAAGCCTCCTGTCGATGGGGCTGCCAACGGGCTGCATAAGATTTAGTCATTGTGGGGTCTTTTGGAGGACCCCCTAGATCTTGTGGTCTACGTGGTTCTGGGTAGATTTTGCCCAGCGCACTACGTAGCCTGAGCATTACCTGTGTATGGAAGCTCTAGGACAATTCCTGACGAAACAATACGTAGCGGGAACTCTTCGCGCAGCTCTATGGTTCGGCGGGGTGGAGATGGCGCGGAGCAAGGACGGAGGCCGCTCGCCGGGGGGCGGGCCGTCCGTCTAAAACAGCGGGCGATAGTGCTTCGAGTGGACGCCCGATTCGTCCGCAAATCCGATCGAGGCCTTGTCGGGATGGCTCGTGTCGTTGAGGTCGATGCGGTAGAAGCCGCGGACCTGTTCCATCGCCTCTTCGAAGGGAATGGCCTGCGGGTAGAGATCGCCGGGCGCGTGGGCGCCGCGGGCGAGCACCTTCACGGCCGTGCTGCCGGCATAGGCAGGATCGGAGAACACGTAGATCTCCGCCACCGCGTGCGAGCCGAGTTTGTGCCCCGGCGTGGTGGGCGGCAGGTGCTCCGTCAGACTGTTAGTAAGACGCGCCGAGCGAAACCGCTTCAGCAAGCCGGCCACCTGGCTCTCTGTCGCTTCCCGCGGGACGAGCACGCTGATGGCGTTGACCTCAGGGATAGCGCCCTTGACCTTGAAGATGACCGGGGCGCCTTCCGGTTCGTCGGCGATCAGCGGCTGCGCCTTTTCAGGATTGACCGGAACGACGCCTTGCTTGTCCTTCGGATTGGGCACGTAGAGGGAGAGGAGGAGCCAGAGCGCGCCGATGACGCCGAGCACCACCAGCAACGGGTGGGCGCCGGCCCGCTTGCCCTCTTCGTAATCAGCCACGGGAGACCTCGCGGTCGGCCTCGTGCCGCTTGGCGTCGGCCCAGAGGCGATCCATTTCATCGAGTGTCAGCGAGTCGAGCGGGCGATTCTGTCGGCCCGCTTCCTGTTCGATGAAATGGAACCGGTCGCTGAACCGGTCGATCGCCCGGCGCAGCGCGTCCTCCGGATTGACCTTCAGAAATCGCGCGGCGTTGACCATCGAGAACAAGAGGTCGCCGAACTCGTCTTCGATGCGGGATATTCGCGAGGCCCCCGGCGGCGGCGTCGCCTCGTCCGCAGCGGCGCGGAGCTCGCCGACTTCTTCCAGAATTTTCTCGAAGACCTGCGCCTGACCCTTGGGGGTATGGGGCCAGTCGAATCCGACGCGAGAGGCTCTGGCTTGGACCTGGTAGGCGCGCAGCAAGGCGGGGAGGGTCTTGGGCACGCCGTCCAAAACCGACTCGCCCCGTCCGGCGTCCCGGCGTTCCTGGCGCTTGATGTCCTCCCACCGGTGGAGCACCTGATCGGCGCCGAGCGGCTGGCCGTTGGGCTCTTTCACGTCGAACACGTGCGGGTGGCGGCGAACAAGCTTGTCGGCGAGCCGGCCGGCGATCTCGTCCATCGAGAAGGTCTGGGATTCCGCTCCGATCTGCGCGTGAAAGACCACTTGCAGCAACAGGTCTCCGAGCTCTTCGATCAGCTTGGACGTCTCACCCCGGTCGATGGCCTCCAGCACTTCGTAGGTCTCTTCCAGTAGATAGGGCTTGAGGGAGGCGTGGGTCTGTTTGCGGTCCCAGGGGCAACCGTCCGGGGCGCGGAGGCGCGCCATCAGACTGATCAGGTGGTCGAGGCGTTCGGACATCGTGCGTCTCAGCTCGCGGCGATGCACGGTTATATACCCAACGGCGCCTCCGCTTCAATCCGACGCATTCTTGCGAGGGCCGTGAAACCTATGGTACCGTACGCAACAGTACGGTACGGGCATCGGGGCGAGAACGGTCATGGAAAACCAAGGGGACGGTTTCGTCGTTCGAGATCGGCGGGGTCGCGGAGAAGAGCCCGCAGCCAAGCCGGCGGAGGCCCCGCGCGCATCCGGGCCGGCGGCGCCCTCCCCGGACTCTGCGGCGTCGCCGGACCCTCATCCGGAGGTCACGTTTTCGTCCTTCGTCTTTTCACTCGGCACCTCCGCGCTCATGCTGATGGGCGAACAATTAGATCCTCAGCAGCCGCGGATGCCCGTCAACCTGGCGCACGCCAAGGAAATCATCGACATTCTCTCCGTCTTGGACGCCAAGACCAAAGGGAACCTCTCGTCCGAGGAACAGTCCGTGCTGACGGACATGCTGTACGCCCTGCGGATGAAGTATGTGGACCTGGCATCCGGGAAACACACGCCGCTGTCATCCTAACGGGGGAGCTGCGGGTGCGCCGCGTCTCTCTTCCCCCCACGTGACAAATCGATACGGATCGGCCGTAGGGCCTGTTGCGCGCCGCCATCGGCGGCCCATGAGGGCGGTCGTGGTCATGCTCGGCCTGGCCGCGGCGCTCGGGCCGGCGACCGCGGCCGCGGGACCGGTGGATCGGGAGCGGACCGGACGGCCCGCTCCCGGCGGGGCTTGGCAGGCGCTCGAACGCGGCGAGTACCAGGCATCGATCGGGCTGTTCGAACGGGCGACCAGCCGGCGTCCCGGTGATGCGAAGGCGTGGATCGGGCTGGCGCTGAGCGCGCGGGGACTTCAACAAGACGCGCGCGCCATCGAGGCCCTCGAAGAGGCGCTGCGGGCTGATCCGGGCCTCATCGATGCGCATCGCCTCGCCGGCCGCTGGTACGGTGAGCGGGACCGGGCGGACCTGGCGATCCCGCACTTTGAAGCGGCGCTCCGGCAGGCCCCCCACGCGGTGCAGATCCAGTCCGAGTTGCGCCAGGCTCGCGCATCGCGCGCGCAGGATGCACGGTTGAGTCGTCTCAGCCGCGCTCAGATTCTGGTCAAGTTTGAGCCAAGGCTGGATGCGGCGGTGGCGTCCCGGTTGGCCGAAGAACTCGAGACCGCCGCCGCGGCCATTCGGGAGGCCCTGGGGTACCGTCCCACCGTTCCTGTGGTGGCGATTCTTCACGATCGAGACGAGGGGGAGCGGGCGCATTGGGCCGAAGGACTGTTCGATGGACGCATCCATGTCACGGTGGCGCAACTCCATCAGGCGCGCGTACGGTTGCAGGCCTACTTGCGGCATGAATATACCCATGCGGTGATCCATCGGATCAGCCAGGGACGGGCTCCCACCTGGCTGGACGAGGGGATGGCTCAGTATTTGGAGCGGCCGGCCTTGGTCACGCCGATTGCCCACCCCGTCGCGCCGGAGGAGCCGATCTTCCTGGGGGCCTTGCAGGGGGACTTCGCCGGCCTGCCGCAGGCGGAAGCCCGGCGGCGCTACGCGGAGAGCCTGCGCGCGACGACCCTGCTGATCGACGCACATGGCGTGACGGGGCTGAGGCGTTGGCTGGAGACCCTGGCGGTGTCGAAAGACCTTGCGCAAGCCTATGAACGCGTGTTTGATAGGCCCTATCCGACCCTGATCATGCCATGAAGGTTCCGCTTCTCCCAGAAGACGAATCCGACGAGGGACGGCCCCGTCCCGACGTCGACGCCATCGGCGACAGCGAACGCCGCCGGCCGCATCTCCGCCCGGTCTGGATCGTGCTGCTGTTTCTCATCCCCTGTCTCGCGCTCACGGCCTACTATTCCCAGTTCGGATTTCCCCGCGGCGATGCCGACGCGCTGATCCCGGGGCCCAGTTATGCGCTGGTCCTCCTGCTGCTCAATCTGGACTTGATCGGCCTGGTCGTGCTCACGCTGCTGCTGTCGCGCAGCCTGATCAAGGCCTATTTCGAGCGGCGGCATCGCATCGCCGGCGCGAGCTTCAGGACCAAGCTCGTGGCCGCCTTCATCGGGTTCTCGCTCATTCCGACGCTGCTGTTGGCCTTCGTCGCCAGCGGGCTGGTGAATAAGGCCGTGGACGTCTGGTTCAACGATCAAATCGAACAGGTGCTGAAGGACGCGCAAGACGTCGCCCGCATTCACCACGAGGGGCGCGTCACCCTGGCGTTGAACAGCGCGCGCGCGATCAGCCGGGAAATTTTCCGCGAAGATCTCCTGGCGCCGGTGCAACGCGACCTGCTGGCCGCCGCCATGGCGCGCAAGCGGGCCGAGCACAACCTGACCGGCGTGGAGGTCTTCTCGTCCAAGATGGATTTGCTGGTCAAGTCGATGGCGAACGACGTGCCGTCGGTCATCCTGGCCCTGCCCAGCGGCCAGCTCGTGCTCCAAGTCGTGCAACACAATCAGGAGCTGACGTCGGTCCAGGAGGCGGAAAGCGGGCGGCTGGTTCGCGCCGGGGTGCCCATTCCTTCGAACATGCGGCAGGGCGCGGTGGACGGCGTGGTCGTCGTCGACGAGTACGTGCCCGAGTCGCTGCTCAGCAAGTTGGAGGGGATCGCTGCGCAATACGCCGAATACCGGCAGATCAAGCAGATGCGGGCGCCGATCAAGGCGGGGGCCTATCTCTTCGTGGGCGTGATTACCGTGCTGATTCTGTTCGGCGCGACCTGGTTCGGGTTCTATGTGGCGCGCGGGATCACGGTGCCCATCCAGCGGTTGGCGGAAGCCACCGAACGGATCGCGCACGGGGACCTTGGCGTCAAAATCAAGGTGAAAGCCACCGATGAAATCGGCACCTTGGTGGATTCGTTCAACCGCATGACGTCCGACCTGCGGCAGAGCAAGGGCAAGATCGAAGAGGCGAATCTCTCGCTGCGGCAGTCGAACCAAGAGTTGGACAAGCGCCGCGCCTACATCGAAGCCGTGGTCAAGACGATGGAAGCCGGCGTGCTCTCCATCGACCGGAACGGCCACATCACGACCGTCAATCCGTCGGCGGAACGCATTTTGGGGATCACCGGGGAGGCCCTGCGCGGGCGCCCGGTCCATGAGGCGTTCAAGGAGCAGGGGTGCGACCTCTTTCTGACCGCCTACGATCGCCTTCGGGCGGACGATCGGGACAGCCTGACCATGGACGGTTCCATGGGCGTGAAGGGCAAGTTCTTGATGATCGGGTTGACGTTGTCGCGGATGCGGGACGAAACCGGCACCGACCTCGGCTTCGTGCTGATCTTCGAAGACCTCACCGAGCTGATCAAGGCGCAAAAGGTCGCCACCTGGCGCGAGGTCGCCCAGCGGATCGCGCATGAGATCAAGAATCCGCTCACCCCGATCCAGCTCTCGGCGCAGCGCCTGCGCAAGAAGTTTGCGGAGAAGTCGCCGGACTTTGAGGCCGTGTTCGACGAATCCACCAATGTGATCGTGAATGAAGTCAACAGTCTCAAGCGGCTGGTCGACGAGTTTTCCAAGTTTGCGCGGATGCCGGCCCCCCAACTCTCGCGTCAATCGTTGCACGATGTGATTCGCGATGTGGTGACCCTCTATCGAAGCGCCCACCGGGAGATCGAATGGGTGCTCGAACTGGACGACTCGCTGCCGCCGTTGAACCTGGACCGCGATCAGATGAACCGGGTCTTCGTGAATCTGTTCGACAATGCGATCCAGGCGATGAATCAAAAGGGGCGCCTCTGGATCGGCAGTCACTACGATAGCCGGCGGCGGCGCGCGGTGATCCGTGTGGCGGATGAAGGGTCGGGGATCAGCCCCGAGGATCAGGAGAAGCTGTTCGTCCCCTACTTCTCGCGCAAGCGGACCGGCACCGGCCTGGGCCTGGCCATCGTGCAACGGATCGTGAACGACCACGACGGGCAGATTCGGGCTGCGAACAACGAACCCAGGGGCGCGGTCTTTACGATCGAGCTGCCGGTCTGAAGAGCCGATGGCTGATAGCTAATGGCTGATGGCGAAAACCTGGAAGGCATGAACGTACTGAATGAAGGACCCTTCGCCATGGGCAACTTGGAGGGAAAAGCGTGGCGGAAACCATCCTGGTTGTGGACGACGAGCCGGCGATTTTGGATTCCTTGAGCAAGATACTCGAGGATGAAGGCTACCAGGTGACCCTGGCCAAGAGCGGCGCGGAGGCGATCCGTACGCTTTCGACGGAGCCCCACGATCTGGTCATGCTGGACATCTGGATGCCCGAGATGGACGGGCTGGATACGCTCAAGCGACTACGAGAACAGTGGCCGCGGCAGCAGGTCGTGATGATGTCCGGGCACGGGTCCATCGAAACGGCGGTGCGATCCATCAAGCTCGGGGCCTACGATTACATCGAGAAGCCGCTCTCGCTGGACAACGTCACGCTGCGCGTGCGCCACGCGCTCGACCAGCATCGTCTGGAGGAAGAAAACCTCAAGCTGCGATCCAAGGTCGAGGGGCGCTATCAGCTGGTCGGGAGTTCCCCGGCGATGCAGCGCCTGCGCGCGTTGATCGCCACGGCGGGCCCGACGAGCGGGCGCGTCCTCTTGTCGGGGGAAAACGGGACCGGCAAGGAGCTGGTGGCGCGGGCGATTCACCAGGAAAGCACCCGGCGTGACAAACCCTTTGTCGCCGTGAATTGCGCGGCGATCCCGGAAACCCTGATCGAGAGCGAGTTGTTCGGCCATGAAAAGGGCTCGTTCAGCGGCGCGACCTCGATGAAGCGCGGGCAATTCGAGCAGGCGGACGGCGGGACGCTGTTTCTCGATGAAATCGGAGACATGAGCCTCAACACGCAGGCGAAGGTCCTCCGGGCGCTCCAAGAGCAGCAATTCACGAGGGTGGGGGGGACCAAACTGCTCAAGGTGGACGTCCGGGTGATCGCGGCTTCGAACAAGAACTTGCAGAAGGAGATCGAGAAGGGACAGTTCCGTGACGACCTGTACTACCGGTTGAACGTGCTCCCGATCGAGGTGCCGCCGCTGCGGGAGCGGAAAGAAGACGTGCCGCTGCTGGTTCGGCATTTCATCAAGCAACATGCCGAAGAGCAGGGGCTCAAGGTGAAGGAAATCTCCCCGGAGGCGTTGCAGGCGCTGTCGCAGTACGATTGGCCGGGCAACATCCGGGAAGTGCGAAACCTGGTCGAGCGCCTCATGATCATGGTGCCCGAGCCCGTCATCGAAGCGGGCCATGTCGACCTGTTCTTACAGGGGCGGTCGGGCGGCCAGGCCGGCGCTCCCCCGGCCATGCCCGCGGCGAAGTCCTATGCGTCCCTCCGAGAGGCCCGGAACGCATTCGAGAAGGACTTCATCTCCCGGAAGCTGCGAGAGCACCATTGGAACATCTCCAAGACGGCCGACGATTTGCAAATCGAGCGCAGTCACCTGCACCGCAAGATCAAGCTCTTGAACGTCGAGCTCCGTCCGGAATCGTGACCGCCCGCTCGCACCAGACCGAGCCGCCATCTCATTCGTTGACCACGTTGATCCGGTTAGGTATCATCCTACCCGCACGATTTGCAGGGCTGAGGCCTCACATTTCCTTCTCAGCGCTCAATCCTCAGCGCTCAGCACTGAAGAAATGACCACCTACCGTGAAGCCGGCGTCGACATCGATGCGGGCGACGAATTCGTGAGCCGGATCACGCCGCTGGTCCGTTCGACCTTCCGCAAGGAGGTCCTGACCGATCTGGGCGGGTTCGGGGGGCTCTTCAAATTCGATGCGGCCAAGTATCGGGAACCGATTTTGGTCTCCGGCACCGACGGGGTGGGGACCAAGCTGAAACTCGCCTTCCTGATGGACCGGCACGACACCGTGGGGATCGACTTGGTCGCCATGTGCGTGAACGATATCGCCGTCAGCGGCGCCGAGCCGTTGTTCTTCTTGGACTATTTCGCGACCGGCAAATTGTCGGTGTCGACGGCTGAATCGGTGGTGCGCGGCATCGTCGATGGCTGCCGCCAGGCCGGCTGCGCCTTGATCGGAGGCGAGACCGCCGAGATGCCCTCGTTCTATCCGCCGGGCGAATACGATTTGGCGGGATTCGCGGTCGGCGTCGTCGACCGGCCTCGGATGATCGACGGGAAGACCATCTGCGCCGGCGATGCGGTGATCGGCGTCGCCTCCTCCGGGGTCCATAGCAACGGGTTTTCGCTCGTGCGGCGCGTGCTCATCGAGCAGGCCAAGCTCGATCTGCACGCCCGTCTTCCCGAATTGGATCGGCCGCTCGGCGAGGTGCTCCTGACACCCACGCGCATTTACGCCAAGCAGATCCTGGCGGTGATCGGCGCGGCGGCGGTGAAGGGCATCGCGCATATCACGGGCGGCGGGCTCACGGAAAACGTGCCCCGCGTGCTGCCGGACGGCATGGTCGCCTGCCTGCGCCGGGGCAGTTGGCCGGTGCCGCCGATCTTTTCCGTGATTCAGCAGCGCGGGAAGGTCGGCGACGACGAGATGTACCGCGTGTTCAACATGGGCATCGGGCTGGTGATGGTCGTCGCGGCTGCGGAAGGGGATCGCGTGATCAAGACGCTCGGCGCCTTGGGGGAGCAGGCCTGGCGCATCGGCGACATTACCGGCGGCGCGGGTGAGGCGACGGTGACCTATGTCCCCTAATGTCGGCAAGGGAAAGGTGCGGGCGCGGCTGCGTCTCGGCGTGCTGGCCTCGGGCCGCGGCACGAATTTGCAGGCGATCATCGACGCGATCGAGGCCGGCACCTTGCCGGCGCAGATCGTGGCGGTGTTCAGCAACAAAAAAGACGCGCCGGCCTTGGAGCGGGCCAGGCGCCACGCGATCCAGGACGTGTTTCTCGATCCCAAGCCCTTCGTCAATCAGCCGGACGGGCGGTTGGAATATGACCGTCTGGTGTTGGAGGAACTGCGCAAACACGACGTGGAGTTACTGCTGCTGGCAGGGTACATGCGGATCGTGACGCCCGTGCTGATCACCGCCATGCCCAATCGCATTATGAACATCCATCCGTCCCTTTTGCCGTCGTTTCCCGGGTTGGAGGTGCAAAAGAAAGCCATCGAGTGGGGCGCCAAAATGACCGGCTGCACCGTGCACTTTGTGACGGAAGGGGTTGACGAAGGCCCGATCATCATTCAGGCCGCCGTCCCGATATTGGAATCGGATACGCCGGAGACCTTGGCGGCCCGCATCCTGGCCGAGGAGCATAAGATCTATCCGCAAGCCGTTGCGCTCTACGCGGAAGGGCGTCTGCGGGTGGACGGGCGTCGTGTCTATGTCAGTGGAAGCAGCGACATGGCCCCGCCGAGCGTGATCTCGCCGAAGGCCTGACCTCTGCGCAATTTCTCCGGAAGATGGTGTCCTCGATCGGTCTTGTGTATAATGCGCTGGTGCATGTGATCCGAACCTGACCTTCCTCCCCGTCTCCTCCGCGGCCTCTTCACGTCGGCACGGTGCCGACGTACTTCCCGCGGGAATCAGGGTCATCGGTTCGGATCTGTAGGCAGGGTGGGGGGCTAGCTCAGTTGGGAGAGCACTACGTTCGCAACGTAGGGGTCGGGGGTTCAACTCCCCTGCCCTCCACCACCTCCATTTCCCCAACCCATAGTCATTGGTTGAACCCGCGCGACCGGGGGTACCTCAATTCGCCTCTCCGCTCGCTGCGGCCTTTCTGGATGGCCTTTTCCGCATCCTGCGTGGCTACTGGATCTCATCTGCGATCTCAATGCAGGTGACGTTTCGGGGAGCAACAACCAGTTATCCGTAGCGCCGCTAGCCGCACTCCTACTGTTTTCTCGTGTAGTGAATCTCCAAGAACTTCGTTTCTTTTTGCCCGTGATGGGCTCCGTGCATTTCAAACGTCTGGCTGTTATTGTCGGTGATTGTCCAGACCGCGCGGTGGCTCATCTTGCCGCCGCCCGGCTCGGGATGTGATCCCCGTAAGATGATGGTCTTGCCGTCGGCGCTGGCCGTGCCTTCCATGAAGAAAATCCCCGTGCCCATCGTATCGATCCAGGCGGTGACGTACTTCTTCGTCAGGTTGTCGTAGCCGTCGATTCCGATTCCGTGGAAGGGTTGCCCCATCATCTGGCTATGGTATTCCTGGTAGAGGAAGCGCCCGTCCAGCAGCATTTTGGACTCGGAGGTGCCGTCCGATTCCATCGGCGGTTTGCCCGGTTCCATCCATTCCTTGGTATGGGTCGTGTAGCTGCCCGCGATGCCGGCGAACAACTTGTGTGGCTCCCCGGGCGCTCCCAACTTCTTCCAGACCTCCATCATGGCCTGGGGGTCCATCTTCTTGTCGCGCTTCTTCTCCTTCGCCAAGCCTGGAGAGACCATCAAGAGAAGCGAAAGGCAGGTGAGAGGAAACCATGGATATCGCATCGAGCGTCCTCCGGTCTGAGTGAGGGTTAGCGTGCCGGTTTCGATCTGGCCAATGTGGAATCCCATTCCTCGCGGGTCAGGACTCCTTTGTCGATCAAGAGCTGGATCAGCGCGTCCAGCGACCCCGATGTTGTCGGGCGGCGCTCGCCCATCACCTTGAAGATCGGCGGGAAGGCCTGTGTGTAGTCGGGGATGCGAAACCGGACCAGGATCGGTTCGCTCACGCTCCGGGGCAAGAGATCGGGGCCCTGGCTTGCCGGCAGGCGGAAGAAGGGCCGCCCATCGGCCGTCGTGCCATCCTTGTCCAGGATATCGATGCGAGACAAAAAACTGTCGCCCTTCAGCGGGTCTCGGTCTTCACCGGCCAGGTTGCTCAGCCGATCGAGGATGAGCACCAGCGTATGGGTCGGGATGGTGTCGCCGCTGTTGTTCCGCAGGCGGACTTCATAGCGAAGATCGGTAGCGAAGTTGTTTCCTTCCAGCGGTTTGGGGATTTGTGTGACGATCGGCGTTACCAGTCCGGACAAATCCACCAATGGGTCGGCGGCCTCGACGGCGGCGCCACTGAGCGAGAGGCCGAGGATGGCGCCGAGGAAAGCAGGCCGGAGGGAGCTCATGGGGTCAGCCTCCCGCGGACCAGGTCGCTCACGACCTTGCCGTCGACGGTGTGGCCGGCCAGGCGGGCCATGACGGCTTTCATCACCGCGCCCATCTCTTTGAGGCTCTTGGCCCCCGTGTCGGAGATCACCGCCTCCACGTGCCGGCCGATCTCCTCCGCCGAGAGGGCCTTGGGGAGATAGCTCTCGATCACGGCGATTTCCTTCAGTTCCTTCTCCGCCAGGTCTTGCCGCCCGCCTTTCTGAAATTGGTCGACCGACTCTTTTCGCTGTTTGACCAGGCCGCTCAGAACGCGGAGGCTTTCCGGCTCATCGAGGGCTTTCTTCAGTTCGATTTCCCGGTTCATCAAGGCCGCCTTGGCCATCCGCACGACGTCCAGCCGCAATTGGTCCTTGGCCTTCATGGCCGTTTTGATGTCTTCCGCCAATCGCTCGAGTAGGGTCATGGATGCTCCTCTTCTGCCGACTGCAATGCGGGCTTGCCGGTTCCCCCTATCAGGAAGGGGAGGAGAGGGCAGGGGGGCAATCCGGGGCCGTAGTCTTTTTCGACAGGGACACGTTATCATAGATAGAGTCTTGTGGGGAGCCGGGTGCATCGTCCACCTGCCGACGAGAGGAGGGGGGCCATGATCCTGAACCGCATTCCGGTCCGCAGTTTGGTTCTTCTCTCTGTTGCGGGGCTGGCGGGCTGCGCCGCCATGGTTCAATCGTCGGCCGGCGATGTGGCGCACACGGCGTCGCCCGTCGCGCGTGTGCCCTCGCACGTGGAGCGGCTGGCCGTCTTATACCCGAAGGCCTATACGAAAGACTTATTGAACGGATACTTACGGCTGGAAGCCGCCACCTTCGACCTCACCTCGCAGCGGCCCGGGCTTCGAATTGTCGACCGATTTCACCTGCCGGAGATACTCGGCGAGCAGCGATTTCAACTGACCGGCGGCACATCGGATGAGAGCGCCGTCCGCCTGGGCCGGCTGCTGGGCATCGATTCGGTGGTCATCTATGGGATCGAGATGCCTGGGCTGCGGGAGCGGGCCCTAGCCCGGCTCTATGGCGATCTCCCGCCGATAATGGTGAGCACCAAATTGCTCAAGATCGAAACCGGGGAGGTGCTATACTACAACGTCGTCACAAGCAAGATTCCGGATCCACCGGGGGGCTGGAGCGGGTTCGGTCATAACCGGGAGATTCAGCCGGAAATTCTGGCGGCGCTGGATCGAGGCCTCCGCCAAACGGTGACGGATCTGCGCCACGCCTTTCGCGACTGAGCTGATGAGGACATCGGGGGTTCGAACAAGGGAGGATGTGATGAGAGCAGTTGAGGGCACGAGGTCGAGAGCCGCGGGAGCGGCCTGGAGTCTTCTGGCTGTGGTGGGCCTGATGGCAACGATCTGGACCGGCTGCTCTAGCACGCCGCCGGCCGGGCCGGCCCAGCCGACCACTCAGCAGATTCGCGGGGACTCGGATCGATTTTTCGACAAGATGAAGCAGGAAGAGAAAGAGCGGGCGGCGCAGCCCAAATAGGACCGGGCGCCGCTTGGCGCCGAGAGGGAGCGGGGATTCCGGTGAGATGTTCCCGGCTCGCGTTACTGCCGAGAATCCCGGAGACCCAAGACTTCGGTCAGTGGTTTGACCAGCGGGAGTTCGGCTACCAGGTGGCGGTGAGAAATCGATTCGACCGGCCTGGGTTCATGGAATGTGCCGAGCAGCGTGACGGCGACGAGCAGCCGTCCGACTCCGGAGATCGCAAAGACGACCGGCAAGTTCGACGCGAGCGGCACGGCCCACCCGAATAATCTCAGGTCTGTCGGGACGACTGTGGCCAGGAGGCCGCCCAGGAGCGCGCCGAGAAACCATCCCACCGCATTGACGGCGTTCCACACGGCGATCCCCTTGCCCCGATCCTCCGGTCGAACCGAGTCAAAGACGTAGTTCTGCAAGGCCAGCGCGAAGCCCGCCCAGACGACGCCTCCTGAGAAATTGACCGCGGTGACGTACCAGAGATCGCGACCGAAGAGGTAGAGGATCGGCAGAACGGGCACGAGAAAGCTCGTGATGACCAAGAGTTTCTTGTTGCCATAACGGTCCCCGAGTCGGCCCCAGGCCTTGTAGGTCAGGAATTGTCCGGTGGCGGCGGCCGCCAGCCAGACCATGTACTCCAAGTAGGACAAGTGAAGGTCTCGGAGCATGTAGACGACGAAATAGGGGCCCGAGATCAGCACGCAGACGTGCATCAATCCGGAGTAGACTAGGAAGTGTCGGAAGCTGCCGGACCGTTCCTGCCGCAAAAAGTCGAACAGGTGAAAGCGGGATTCCCGAGTGGGGGCGATACGGGGCTCTTCCATGTGAGCGAGATAGTACGTTGAAAGCCCGCGCGCGGCGGCTGCGGCAAGAAAGATGAGCGCGAATCCCAGCCAGGGACGTTGCCGGCCGTCGGCCCAGTGGAGCACAAGGCCGGAGAGGCACAGCATGACGAAGCTGGCGATGGCCATCAGGCGCGCGCGTCTGGCGAAGTAGAGTCCCCGGCCGTCGGGATGGATCAAGTCCCCCATCAAGCTGTTCCAGGCCGGCACCGCGACGTGCCCGCTCACTTGGTAGGCCATGGCGCAGATAATGAGGAGCCAGGGGCCGTAGTCCGGCCAAAGCAGAGGCAGGAGAAGCAAGGGCAGCCACATGAAGGCCTGGGCGCCGGCTCCCAGAAGGATCAGCGTGAGGCGCCGCGGAAGATGCGACAGGGCGCCGGCGGAGAGGAGTTGGGCCCAGGTGCCGATCAGTTGCGGCAGGGCCGAAAGCAGCCCGATATGCACCGGAGCGGCATGGAGAAACAGCGCGAAGGCGGACAAGTAGTTCTCCCCGGCGCCCTGCATGAGGGCCTGGCAGGCCCCTTCGCGAATTCCGTATCGTCGGCTGCGTTCGGCGCTGGGATCGGCGTGGGACACAGTCACGGTGGAACCGATTATAGCAAAGCGAGGCCGATGCGCACGGCTTGCTCACCAAGGCGAGCTTGCAGTAGTCTAGTCATGATGAAGATCGGCATGCCACACGGCAGTCTTAACCACCCTGATCCGGGAGGTGGACTGTGATGATCCATGTGACATCTGGTGGACTGCGCGCCATAGTTCCGTCCCTGCGACCGGTGGTCTTGGGATTGCTCATGGCCGCGTCCCTGTCGGCCGGGCCAGCCGCCGGCCGGGATCTCCTTGCCCCGAAGGAGCAGCAGAAGACCGAAGTCGACTCGACGACCGGGCCATCCTTCGATAAGCAACAACGCGGCGTACCCCAATCCATCTTCGTGTCCATTCAAATGGCGAAGGGCTATGAAGTGGAATGGGATAGCTTCGGCCGCAAGGGTTGGTACACGCAGGATCCGCGCCTCAAGGCGATCGAGCCGGGCACGACGCAGTTTGCGCCGGACACGCCCACGATCTACATCGTCTTCGAGGTGGCCCCGTTGGAGGATCCGGCGCAGTTTGCCGCCCAGTGGTTTCTGTTGGATGGAGAGGGAAAGCCCGGGGCTGCGCCGGTGGGCAAGGATGTGTTGGAAGTGCCGGGACATGAGCGATATGGTTTTCTAGAACTGAAGAAGCCGGCCGACCGCGAATGGCCGAAGGGGCAGTATCTCGTGAAAGTGTTTATCACCCCGCTGGGCCAGCAGCCCTTCCACGCCGTCAACCAAGTGGGGACCATGCAGTTTGCCATTGTGGACGCCCCGGCCGCGGGTGCGGCCATGCAGAAATAGTCGACGGGGCGATTCCCTCGAGGCGGGGCGGGAGAAGGGGGGCTCACTGCGGTGCCGATCTACGAATACCTTGCCGAGCACTGTCGCAATCAGCCGCCCTGCTCACGGCGAAAGCAATACATCCAGGGGTTGCATGATCCGGCATTGGTCGAGTGTCGGGAATGCGGCGCGCCCGTCCGGAAGGTCATGTCTTCCTTCGCTGCGCGGTCGGGGGCGGTCGGACTTTCCTCGCCCGATCCTACGGGTCTCAATATCACCGGACTGCCCGCGCCATCGTCCATGCCGGATGGAGGGAGCGACGAAGGCGGATGCGGGGGAGGCCATGCCCACGACCATTGACCGGAGGGTCGAATCACTCCGTGGGGACAAGGGGAGAGGTGAAGGCATGCAAGGGCCTGGCGTATGATCGAGACGAATCCGGACAAGCTGGCGCTTCTCTACGAGCGCTTTCGAGACGTGTGCCTGGTCGAGAAGGAAATCTGGAAGGAACTCTACATGCCGCGGGAGGTCCACAAGGGGCCGATCCTGACCGCCGTGCAAGATCGCTATGAGGTGGTGATCGACGATCCGGCTGTTGAGGAGACGCTTGAAGCCAATATCCCGCTGGGGAGCAAGTCCCTTGGCGCGGCCATCGAGGCCTACAGGGGGCACATCAGCTTCATCAGGAAAGGCTAGCTTGGGGAAGCCGGATGAACCGGCCCCCCATCATCCGCATCCGCCTCAGCTCTTCGCAAGCTGCTGTTCGACGTCCCGGACGATCTCCGGGGTGAGCGGCTTGGTCCGGTGATGGTACCGGCCGACCACGTTGCCCTTTCGATCCACCAAGTACTTCTGGAAGTTCCACTCCACTTCGCCCGGGAAGGGGCTCTGTTCGGTCAGGTATTGGTAGAGGGGATGCTTGTCCGCGCCCTTTACGCTGATCTTGCTGAAGAGCGGAAAGCTCAGGCTGTACTTGGTGAAGCAGAAGGTCTTGATCTCCTCGTTGGTGCCGGGCTCCTGCTGGCCGAAATTGTTGGCCGGAAAGGCCAGGATCTCAAAACCCTTCGCCCGATAGGTCTCGTACATCGCTTCCAAGTCAGAGTATTGCGGCGTATTCCCGCAGAAACTGGCGGTGTTCACCAGCAGCAGGACCTTGCCTTTGAACTGGCCGAGCGAGACCGGCTTTCCGTCGATGTCGTTCAGGGTGAAGTCGTACAGGGTTTGGTTCTGAGCGGCCATCACGAGAGCCTCCGATGTTGAGGGGACGGCGGCAGAAGGGGCGCCGGCTTGGGCCGCCGAGCCCCAGAGCTGATATCCGGCGGTACAACCTGCAATGATCACGCATCCCATCGTCGCGACGACTCGACGGCGACTTGTCATGGCTCCCTCCCTCTGACGTAGTACTTTAGCAGGCTGCGGAAAAACGGTTATGGCGCCTCGCCATCGTCACAGGCATCGAGATCGCGGATGTGAACGGCCACGCAGGATGCTCGAAAAGGCCGTCGCACCCGCCAGGCGGGTACCCGGGCCGCAGCAAGCGTGTACACGCTGAACGATGAACGCGGAACGCTGAGCGGCAGCCCGAACTCTTCCGTTCATCGCTCATCGTTCATACTTCAGCATGTCCCCGCTGGCGGACTTTTTCAGCATCCTGTTAGATCCGTTCCAAGGCGGCGATTCTGGCTTCGATGGGCGGATGCGTGGCAAAGAGACCCATGAGGCCGCTGGTGCGTCCGGAAATCTTCATCGTCGCCAGGGCGTCCTGCTGCACCGGTTCGAATTGCGCTCGATTGACCCACCGGTCGATGGCGCGCAGCGCGGAAATCATCGCGTCTTTCCCGTAGACCTTCGCGGCAAAGGCATCGGCTCGGTACTCGCGCTGGCGGGAGAACCAGCTGATCGGGATCATGGCGAGGATCCCCAGGACGATTTCCAGCACCATCGAGACCACGAAGCCCAATCCGGCTTGGTCGCGCTCCGCGAAGATTCGGCGGACCCACATCGAGATGAAGTACACGAAGGTATTCATCAAGCCGGCCAACACGGTGGTCGTGAACATGTCGCCGTTGTAGACGTGCCCCATCTCGTGGGCCAGCACGCCGCGCACTTCCTGCTCGTTCAGGTTCTGGAGCAGGCCGGTGGAGACGGCCACCATGGAATTGTTCTTGCTGGGGCCGGTGGCGAAGGCGTTGGGATCGGGGGATTCATAGATCCAGACCTCGGGCATCTGAATCTTGAGGCGTTGGGCGATCTCCTGCACGGAGCCGAAGATGACGTGCTCGGCGGGTGTCCTCGGCTGCTCGATCTGCGCGCAGTCCAGCATGGCCCTGGCCATTTGCTTGGAGAAGGCCAAGCTGATGAAGGCGCCACCGAAGCCCAAGACCATGGCATAGACCACCATCATCTCATTCACGGACTGGCGAATGTCGATGCCGAGCGCCGGCAAGACGAAGTAGGCCAGGACATTGAACGTGATATAGAGGGTAATGCCGATCAGGATGTTGGAAATCAGCAACAACCCGATGCCTTTCACTTTCTTGAACATCTGAGAATCCTCCTGGTTCGCAACCGCATGGTTCGGAAACGTGGACCCATTATACCCTATTCTCGGCCGCCCCGTCGGACGGGGACGGGCTAGGGCATCGTCAAAACAGAATAATTCCTGATCGGCCCTCGGTCAAGGAGCCCGCAGAATCGATGTCTCGCAGAATCGAATCCATCCGCCGCCCAGGCTTCCGTTGACCCTCACAAGGCCTTCTGCTACAACGGGTCCCATGCTTTCTTTACGGACGAGACGGGACAGCTGGATGGCCAAGGCGTTGGGGTGGATGGTGGTAGCCATTGTTGCGGGAACCGCTCAGGCGGCTGACCAACCGACCGTGCCCTTCACCGTTCCGGTCGACCAAGACGGTGTGCAGCGGACCACGCTTCAGCTGGACAGCTATGCCTATCAACCGAGCCACCTCATCGTGCAAGCCGGCAAGTCGGTTGAGCTGACCTTGACCAGCGTGACCTTCATCACGCCTCACAATTTTGTGTTGCTCGATTCCGCCGCCGGTCTGGCGGTCGAACAGGATGTGGGGGCGGGGAAGACCGTCGTGGTGAGGTTCACGCCGACGCGCCCCGGCCTCTACTCCTTCTACTGCGATAAGAAACTTCCGCTCTTTCCCAGCCATCGGGAGAAGGGGATGGAAGGCCGCCTCGAAGTGCGCTAGTGACACAGCCTGCCGCCTACGATGCCGCCCGTCTGCTGACGGAGCTCCTCAAACGTGTCTCCCGCTCGTTCTATCTGACGCTAGCCGCGCTCCCCGGCGGGTTGCGGGAATCGATGGGCTTGGCCTATCTCTTCGCCCGCGCGGCGGACAGTATCGCGGATACGGACTTAATCCCGCGCGGGAAGCGGCTCGAACTGCTGCTGTCCTTTCGGGCGCAGTTTGCCGAAGACCGGGTCGACTCCGCCGCCGTGGCTGCGATTCAGTCCGCGCTACTGCCGCATCAGCACGACTCCGCCGAACGCATCTTGCTGGAGCAGTTGCCGGCCTGCTTCTCGGTGCTCGCCGGACTGTCCGACGGAGACCAGGACCGAATCCGTGGACTGATGCCGACCCTGACTCGCGGCATGGAGTTGGATCTCATGTTTTTCCCCGGCGACACGGTGAAGGACCTTGCCCCCTTGCCCGGACTCGCCTCCCTGGATCAGTACACCTATTTCGTCGCCGGTTGCGTGGGGGAGTTCTGGACGGCCATGACCTGCGCGCATCGCCCGGCCCTCAGTGAGTGGGATGTCGAAGCCATGTCCGAGAAGGGCATCCGGTTCGGCAAGGGTCTGCAACTGACGAATGTCTTGAAAGACATTGCCAAAGACCTGCAGCGCGGGCGGTGCTATCTGCCCAAGACCGTCTTGGCGGAGGCAGGGATGGTACCTGCCGACTTGCTGAAGCGTGAAAATACGGAGCGCGTCCGCCCGATCGTCCGGCGACTGGCGGGGATGGCCGTCGAACATCTGGATGTCGGCTGGGCCTATACGATGGCTATTCCGCGGAAAGAAATGCGACTTCGGTTGGCCTGCATGTGGCCGATCTTATTGGCCGGTGAAACCCTTGCGCGGGTCGTCACGTCGCCCGACCTGCTCGATCCGACCAAGTCTCTCAAGGTCAGCCGCGGCGTCGTCTACCGCGTCATGGCTTCCACGACCCTCACCGGCGCCTGCGGCCTTCTCGCCACTGCCTACTGGGG
>CAYZTJ010000025.1:0-28374 GCA_964481215.1 uncultured Nitrospira sp.
TCCCCGCTGGCGGACTTTTTCAGCATCCTGTTAGACCAGACCGATAATCTCGCCGGTGGCGGGATCGACGTCGATCTTCGACGCGGCCGGAGTTGTCGGAAGTCCCGGCATCAACTGAATGCCCGAACAGATCGCCGTCAGAAACCCCGCGCCGGCAAGAATCCGAAGCTCCCGGATCGGCAGGGTAAAGCCGGTGGGCCGCCCCTTCAGCAGCGGATCGTGCGACAGCGACAGGGGTGTTTTCGCCATGCAGATCGGCAGTCCGCCGTACCCCAGCCGGACGGCCTCTTGGATCTGTTCCTCGGCCGCCCCCTCGTAGGAGACCGCTCCGGCCCCATACATCTGTCGCGCAATCCGTTCGATCTTGTCTTTGATCGTCGCTCCGTCCGGATAGAGGCGGGCCGGCGTTCCCGGTTTTCCACAGGCCCGTACCACGGCATGGGCCAACGCGTCGGCGCCTTTGCCGCCGTCCTGAAAATGCGAACAGACCGCTGCATCGAAGGCGCCGGCGTCGCAGGCATGGCGCCGGACGAGGTCGAGTTCCTCAGCCGAATCCTCGGCGAAGGCATTGACGGCGACGACGGGCGGGACCCCGAACGTGTTGATATTGGCGAGATGCGCGTCGAGATTCGCCAGCCCTTTCGTCAGGGCCTCGCGATTCGGCCCGGTGAGCGACGGAGGCAAGGGCTGGCCCGTCTTGACTGGACCGGCGCCGCCATGGAGCTTGAGCGCGCGCAAGGTCGCCACAATGACGGCGGCCCGCGGCCAGAGCCCGGACGCACGGCACTTGATCGAAAAGAACTTTTCGGCGCCGAGATCGCTCCCAAACCCAGCCTCCGTGACCACGTAATCGGCCAATCGAACGCCCATCGCGTCGCCGAGAACCGAGCCGTTGCCGTGCGCAATATTCCCGAAGGGGCCCGTATGCACGATGGCCGGGGTGCCCTCGCAGGTTTGCACAAGATTGGGGAGCAGCGCGTCGCGGAGGAGCGCGACCAGGCTGCCCGTGCAGCCGAAGGCCTCGGCGGTGACGGGTCGGCCGTCCCGCGTGAGGCCCACCAGCATACGAGCCAACCGGTTGCGAAGATCCTCGGTTCCCGAGGCAAGCGCCAGGATCGCCATCACTTCGGAGGCTTCGGTCAAGATGAACTCGGTGCGGCGATCTCCTCCGTCCGGACCACAAAGCTGCACTCGGCGCAGGGCGCGATCACTGAGCCCCATGACTCGCGGCCAGCGGACGGCCGCCGGATCCACGCCCAGCGCATCGCCGTGAAAGAGATGATTGTCGATGAGCGCGGCCAGGAGATTGTGCGCCGACGCCACGGCATGGGCGTCACCGGTGCAGTGGAGATTGATCTCCTGGCTGGGTACCAGCTGCGCGCGTCCTCCGCCGGTGCCCCCGCCTTTAATGCCGAAGACGGGTCCGAGGGACGGCTCCCTTAGGGTCACCATCGACTTGTGCCCCAGCCTGGCCAAGGCCATGGCCAAGCCGATGGATGTCGTGGTTTTCCCTTCTCCCAGGGGTGTCGGGTTGATGGCCGTGACCAGGATGTATCGGCCGAGGGCCGCCTGCCGAACCCGTTCCAATAGGGACAGCGACAGCTTTAAGAAGCCGTGCCCGTAGGGGATCGTGTCATTGTCTCGGAGGCCGAGCGAGGCGGCGACGGACCGGATGGGGCGAGGTAATGAGCGAGCGTCTGACACAGTCGGCATAACGGCTCTTGAGCCGGGCTATTGTAGCAGGAGCCACAGCCGCGCTGGGGGAAAAAGGAGAGAGGAGGGAAGCGGGAGACTGACGCTACTCGAGAATATAGGTCTGAGGATTGACGGGCCGCCCGTTGATCTTGACCATGTAATGCACGTGCGGTCCCGTGGAGAGGCCCGTGCTCCCGACGAGGGCGATCAGATCCCCGCGTTTCACCTTCTGACCGTCACGGACCATGATCTTCGCCAAGTGGCCGAATTGAGTCTCGATCCCATATCCGTGATCGATGTTGACGACGTTTCCCATTTTGGGATCGTAGCCGACCACGCTGATCCGGCCCGCAGCCGGAGCCTTGACCGGCGCATTCATCGGAGCCCCGATGTCCAGTCCGTCGTGCATCGCCATTTGACCGGTAAAGGGCGACATGCGCGGACCGAAGCCCGACGTCACCCAACCTTGGACCGGTCGAATCGACGGAGTCGCACCGAGCCGGGCGATGCGGTCGTTGGCGACCTTCGAAATCTCATCGAGACTCCGCTCCTCCCGATCCATCGCTTCGGAGAGGGTCTTGAGGGCATGGTCCAACCGGGTCGAATCCACCGCTTTCTGAGCCTGCGCGGCTTCTTCTAGTGAAGTCTGCCCCTCCTGGCCCTCGTGAGTCGCACTGGGATTCACGGTGTCCGTCTGCCCTTCAAACGCGTTGAGCGGCAGATCAATGCCGCCCTTCCCGCTAAACGCTTCTTCTTTCTGGGTATCGATCCCCATCATGATTCGAAGCCGCTGATTGATCTCCTTCATAGTGATCAAGCGGCGCTTGAGGTCATCGACCGAGGTGGCAAAGGCGGCTGTTTGGGCTCTGATGCCGACCTGCTCCTGCCTCAGGCTTCTCAGCTCCCACACCTCGCTTGTCTGAATGACGTATTGGGTGAGGAAGGCCAGTTCGGCCACGACGAAGACGACCACCACGGCCAGGATTCCACGGATGGCCTTCCGGGGAATACTGAACCGGAGCGGCGGCGCAGTCGTCCCTCGAAAGATGACGACCGTATACCCGTCGTTGGTCTTCACTGGGTTCATGGAACTCACCGGAACTCGTCGCCTAGGCCCACTCTCGATCGCGTACTGATTGACGGCGCTAGTCTACAAAAAGCTGTCGGCCTACGCAACGGCTTTCTTAACTTGAGAGACAAACTTCACAACAATTCAACTACTTAAGCGTCGAAGTCCTGAGCCAGTTTATATACGCTCGTGAGCCGGACATGATGGGGAGCGCGATCACTTCCGGAACCTCATACCTGTGCAGGCGCTTCACCACCCGTTCGACCCTTTGAAAGAGCTGAGCCTTCGTCTTCACGATGAGCAGCATCTCCCGGTCATCGCAGACTTTCTTTTCCCACCTGTACACCGACCGGATCGGGCCCACGACGTTCACGCATGCGGCCAACTTGGCTTCAACTAAGCGGAGGGCAATCGACCCGGCCAGATCTTCGTCGGGTGCCGTGACTAGGATGACAATCTCGCCTGACTTCCTGGCCACTAGATCTTGTGGGTCTCCTTCTCGAAGCCCACATATGGCACTATTCACTACAGAAATCAACGCAAATCCTATACCGCTCCCTCCAGCGGAAAGGGAAATTTACTATAAGTCATTGATATCATTTGCCTTTAAAACTCAGGAGGCGCACGCCTCATTCCAACACCTTCTCTATAGTGTAGGCGCAACCTGTCACTCTCGGTCCTTTTTTGTTCTTTTTCGCCTACAGGGGGAGACTCTCCCCGCACCTCCCCAGTTGACTCCCCTCCAGCCGAACCATAAGATACGGCTCCGCCGACTCACCAACGCGACAAGAGGAAACCTATGGGGTTTGCGATCAGCGTCAAAGAGCTCAAGGATTTGCTGGACCGAGGCGAGAACATACGCCTGGTCGATGTGAGGGAGGAATGGGAATACTCGCTCGCGAGGATCGAAGGGGCGACGCTCATTCCCCTGGGAACGCTCCCTCAATCGATGGACAAGCTCAAGAAGGACGAGGCGATCGTCGCCTACTGCCACCACGGCATGCGAAGCGCGGATGCGACGGGCTTTCTGCTGCAGCAGGGCTTTAGCAACGTCAGGAATCTTACCGGCGGGATCGACGCCTGGTCCCTGCAAGTCGACTCGTCCGTCCCCCGATATCGCTGACGCGTCACGGCATCGACGCGCAGCCCTCGCCCAGCCAGGAACTACGTCGTTTGGGTCTTGAAGTACTCCACGGTCCGCTTCAATCCCTCATCGAGCGGCACGCGGGATTCCCATCCGAGTTCGTGCCGCAGTTTTGTCGAATCGATCACGCTGCGCGCCTGCTCACCCTTCTTGCCCGGCCCGTGAATTTCTTTCACCCCACGACTTGTGAAGGCGGCCAACAGCTTGTGTAACTCGTTGATCGTCGTTTCAACGCCGGTCCCGACGTTGTAGGGCCCGGTGACGTCCTTCCCGAGCACCGCGAGATTCGCCTCGACCACGTCGTCCACAAAGATGAAATCTCGGGTCTGGCGGCCGTTGCCGTTGATGATCGACTGTTCTCCCCGCAACATTCTCTGCACAAAAATTCCCACCACACCCGCCTCGCCGTGGGGATCTTGACGCGGTCCGTAGACGTTGGCGTAGCGGAGACTGACCGTCTGGATGCCGGCCAACTGTTGATAGTATCGGAGATAGTGTTCGCCGACGAGTTTGGTGATCCCATAGGGAGAGAGCGGCGTGGTCGCGTGCGTTTCCGGAGCCGGGAATTGGGTCTGCTCTCCATAGATGGCGCCGCCGGACGAAGCAAAAATCACTTTCCGAACCCCATACTTGACCGACAACTGGAGGACGTTCAGCAAGCCCACCACATTGACGTGGGCATCGAACATCGGATCCTCGACCGACTTGCGGACATCCATTTGCGCGGCCAGGTGAAAGATCACGGTGGGCCGCTCGCGTCGGAAGACTCCGTCCATCCAACTGCTCGCAATGTTCCGCTTGTAGAATCTCGCCGACTTACTCACATTGCGTCGCTTGCCGCGAGAGAGGTCGTCGACGGCCGCCACATCGTGTCCTTCCTGCAGCAATCGATCGACCAAATGAGATCCGATAAACCCCGCGCCGCCCGTCACCAAGACTTTCATAGTTGTGCTCGCTCTCCGCTGCCGTCGCTTCGAATTGGTGTTCGATCCCCAGTCGTGCTTCGATGAGGACTTTACCCCTGCCACCGCCAGGCGCCGAGAATTTCCCGGTTTCCCTTCTGGCCGGCGATCGGCGAGTCCACCGTTCCCATCGTGGCCAGGCCCAATCGACTGGCCGCTGCCTGCACCGTCTCGACGGCCTCGGCGCGCAAGGCATCGTCTCGGACGATGCCGCCCCGGCCCACCCGGCCTCGCCCGACCTCGAATTGCGGCTTCACCAAAGCCACGACCCAGGCCGGGTGGCCGAGAAACTTGACGACGCTCGGCAGCACCGTCCGCAAAGAGATGAACGAGACATCGATGACGGCCAGGCCGATAGGGTCTCGAATCTCGCCCGGATCGAGGTATCGGATGTTCTTCCGCTCCAGCAACACCACACGCGGGTCGGTGCGCAACCGCCAGTCCATCTGGCCGTAACCGACATCGACGGCATAGACGCACCTGGCGCCGCGCTGCAGAAGGCAATCCGTGAATCCCCCCGTGGAGGCCCCCACATCCAGCGCGACGGCGTCACGGGGATCGATCGAGAAGGCATCCAACGCGGCGGCCAGCTTCCCGCCCGCTCGGCTCACGTAGGGAAAGGCCTTCTGCGCGATCTCGATCTCGGCCTCGGCCGACACCATCGTCGACGGCTTATCGGCAGGTCGCCCTTGAATCTTGACCACCCCGGCGAGAATCAGGCGGGCGGCCTGCTCCCGACTCTCGACCAGCCCCCGCTGGACAAGTGCGCGATCCAGGCGGTCGCGCGGAGGTGAGGCCTTGCGGCTCATGACATGGAGTTGAGCGTCCAGAGGGAGAAGGCGATCGCGCGACGCGTCGGGGCGTCACTCGGTCTTGGGCGGACCGTCGGACTCGTCATCCTCGAAATTGTAGGCCCGTAGCTGCTTCTTGCCATCCTTGTCCTGAATCAAGATCTCTACCTTCCGCTCCGCTTCGTCCAGCATTTTCAGACAGGACTTGGACAGCTTGATCCCTTCCTCAAAAATCTTCAATGACTCATCGAGCGGCAGATCGCCGCGCTCCAGTTCCGTGACAATGGTCTCGAGCCGGGCCATCGCCTGTTCGAATCGCAGTGCCGCCACGATCGCCTTTCCCCTGAATGGGCCGTCGAGCCCTGTGCCGCAGAAGGACTACGGAAACGTGTGATTATAGCGTGGACGCCCAACCGGTCAAGTCTCTTTCCCTCTCCTCGGCCAGAGGGCGACCCGCGTCAGGGTTCGGCGGTCGGCTACTCTTGGGGCATCAACTTCTGCACCCGACAGAGCAGTCGACCATCGTGCAGTTGGGCAAGCAACTGTTCGTCACGGTGCGTCTCCGCGATCGACTTGACCGTGCGACGATCCCCGGCCCGACTGAGCACCGCGTATCCGCGGCGGAGAATGGCCAAGGGATTGAGTCCTCCCAACATTCCTAACACGTGCCGACTCCCCGCCCGCTTCCCGTTGAGCAGGCCGGTCATGCTCCGACGCAATCGCGCCAACAGTTGGGGCGTCAGCGCGCGTTGCGCTCGAATCCGCTCCACCGGTCCGCTCATGCGCAGCCGATGCACCGCATCCGTCAGGGCGCGCCGCTGGGCGCCCAGCGCGTCAGCCATGGCCGCCTCGCCGGACTGGCGAAGATCGTCCAATTGCTGCGCGACACGCTGAAAGCGCAACCGAACATCTTGGAGCACCAAGCGCGCCTGCCCGAGGGATTGCTGCTGGACGGCCAGGCGACTACGGAGCGCGCGCCCCAGATGAGCGCGGATTTGCCGCAGGCGTTGGGCCACCTCGTCCGTCACGGGGACGACCGCTTCGGCAGCCGCCGACGGCGTGGCGGCGCGGACGTCCGCGGCAAAGTCCGACAGCGTATAATCGATCTCGTGTCCGACCGCGGAGACCACCGGCGTGCGACAGCCGGCGATCGCGCGCACGACCGCTTCCTCATTGAAAGACCAGAGGTCCTCGGGCGAGCCTCCGCCCCGCCCCACGATCATGACATCGACGAGTTTCGCCTCATCCAACCGGGTGATCCCCTCGGCGATCTCTTGCGCCGCCCCGTCGCCCTGCACCAAGACCGGGACGATCACCACTCGCACCGCCGGCGCGCGCCGTCGCAGGACGGTCAACATGTCCCGGAGCGCCGCCCCATGCAGCGACGTGACCAGCCCCACGCAACGGGGAAACCGGGGCAGCGGCTGTTTTCGCGACTCGTCGAACAGCCCCTCCCGGGCCAGTCGCTCCCGCAGTTGTTCGAACGCCAGCTGTAAGGCTCCGATACCTTTCGGTTCCAGATAGTCCAGAACGATCTGGAAATCTCCGCGCGGCTCATAGATGGTCAGGCGCCCCCGCGCGACGATCGACAAGCCATCGTCGAGACCGAACCGCAGTCGCGAAGCCACCCCGCGGAACACGACGGCTTTGAGCTGCGCCTGCGCGTCTTTCAAGGTCAGGTAGAGATGGCCGGAGGCGGGAGCCCGAAGGCCCGAGACCTCGCCTTCGACCCAGACCTCGGGAAACTCCTGCTCGAGACGCCCGCGGGCGATCGCGATCAACTCGGAGACGGACAGAATCGAAACCGACTGGAGGGAGAGCTGCATGGCGGCCACTCGACCCGACGGACGTCCCGGGGCTACTCAGGGAGGCGGATGCGCTGAATCGCCACGGCTTTGCCGAGCGCGTCATCCAGTTCGACGAGGGCGGCGCTGAAGACGGCCGGCCCCGAGGCGACCTCAAACCGAGCCGGCATTTGGGTCAGAAACTTTTGGATGGCGAGTTCTTTTTTGATCCCGATGACGGAATGGATGGGGCCGGTCATCCCGATGTCGGTGAGATAGGCCGTTCCTTTCGGTAGGATCTGCTCGTCCGCGGTCTGGACGTGCGTGTGCGTGCCGACCACCGCAGTCACGTCCCCATCCAAGAAATGCCCCATGGCCATTTTTTCAGAGGACGCCTCGGCGTGCATGTCGACGATGATGGCCCGCGTCCGTTCGCGGAGGCGCTGAATCTCACGGCGGGCCGTGTGGAAGGGGCAATCCAGCGTCGGCATGAACACGCGTCCCATCACCTGCACGATCCCCAGGGGCACACCGGCCGGGGTTTCGACGATCACGGACCCCCGACCCGGGACCCCCTCGGGATAGTTCGCCGGACGCAGCAGACGCGGCTCCCGCTGGATATAGTCGATGGTTTCCTTCTTGTCCCAGGCGTGGTTGCCGAGCGTGATGGCCGCCAGTCCCAAGTCGAACAGCTCCGCGGCGATGTCCGGCGTGATCCCAAAGCCTCCGGCGGCATTCTCCGCATTCCCGATCACGAGGTCGACGCCGTGCTGGGACACGACGCGCGGGAGTACGCGCGTGACCGCCCGCCGTCCCGGCTCGCCCATGATGTCGCCGATGAAGAGGACTTTCATTGCACGGGTGTCCCGGCAAGGGGCATGTGGCAAGCGGCAAGGGGCTGAGTCAGAAATCCCTCGCGATCTTCCCTCTTGCCCCGCGCCCCTCGCCCATCTTACTTTGCTGTATCCACGAATCGGCTCTCCCGAATGACCGTCACCTTGATCTGTCCGGGATAGGTCAACTCCTGTTCGATCTTGCGCGCGAGATCGCGGGACACTTGATAGGACTCGGCATCGGTCAGCTCTTCCTGCTTCACGATGACGCGGATCTCGCGTCCCGCTTGGATCGCATAGGCTTTATGCACCCCCTTGAACCCGACGGCCAGCGACTCCAACTTCTCCAACCGCTTCACGTAGGACTCCAGCGCCTCACGCCGAGCCCCCGGTCTCGCAGCCGACAGGGCTTCGGCGGAAGCCACCAGCACCGTTTCGGGGCAGATTGGTTCCACCTGCTCATGGTGCGCGGCGATGGCATTGACGACCTTCTCGGATTCGCCGTATTTCTTCGCCATCTCGGCGCCCAGCATGGCATGGGGTCCTTCTTCCTCGTGGCTTACGGCCTTCCCGATGTCATGGAGCAGGGCCCCGCGCTTGGCCAACTTGATGTCCAGCCCCAATTCCGCGGCCATCGTGCCGCAGATATAGGCCGCTTCCCGCGCATGGTAAAGATTGTTTTGGCCGTAGCTGAGCCGGTATTTCAGCCGGCCCAAGACCTTCACCAGTTCGGGGTGAAAATCCGAGAGCCCGACCTCGAAGATGACCTTCTCGGCTTCCTCCACCATGAGCTTTTCGATATCGATCCTGGTTTTTTCCACGATCTCTTCGATCCGGGTCGGGTGAATCCGACCGTCGGCCATCAGACGCTCCAGCGAGACCTTGGCGATCTCTCGCCGCAGCGGATCGAATCCGGAGATGACCACGGCCTCGGGCGTTTCGTCGATGATCAGATCGATGCCGGTCGCGGCTTCGATGGCGCGGATGTTGCGCCCCTCCCGCCCGATGATCCGTCCCTTCATCGCGTCGTTCGGGATCGGCACCACGGAAATCGTCGCTTCCGACACGTAGTCTCTCGTCACCCGCTGAATCGACCGGGCGATGATTTCCCGAGCCTCCCGTTCGGCGCCTTCACGGGCTTCGTCGACTATGCGCTTGGCCAATCCTGAGGCCTCCAGTCGCGCCTCTCCCTCGATGTGGGCGACGAGGGTTCGTTTGGCCTCCTCCGCCGTCATGCCGGCCACGCGCTCCAAGGCTTGGCGGTGTTCTTTCAAGGCCCGCTCAGAAGCCTGTTCTTGCTGGGTCAGGGCCTCTTCACGTTTGGCCAGCGCTGACTCCCGCCCTTTGAGATCGCTGTCTCGTTTATCCAGCGCTCCGGCCTTGCGATCCACACTCTCTTCCCGCTGGGCGAGTCGGCGCTCCGAGGCCGCGACCTCCGCCCGAAGGTCTTTCTGCTGTTTTTCCAGTTCGGTTCGGCCCTGCAGCAGGAGGTCTTTGGCTTCCAGCCGCGCTTCTTTCAGAACATTTTCCGCCTCGCGATCGGCCTGCTGAGAGATGTGCCGGGCACGGTCTTGGGCTGCCGTTTCCGCAGCCTGGAGGGACTTTTGCCGAAGCACGTAATTGAGCCCGATGCCGCCCGCGGCGCCCAGCAGTGCGATGGCCACGTATGTCAGGATTGTTGTCAGAATGGGACCACCCCCTTATCCAAGGGCCCCAGCGCACGTGTGCCTACCTGGCGCGCGGAGGAGCCGGTGTGGTTCTACGGACGAAACGTGAGAGGGATGAGGGAGCTGGGAAGGGAGAGTCGATCTGCCCCTTGTCAGATACAGGGGCCGGACGGATCGGGCATCGAATACGTCGTCACAGGGAGACGGAACGAGGGGGTTCGGATGAAGGCCAAAGGGAGCAGGGGCCTACCGCCCGGGACGCCATTGCCCCCGGGTATTACGATGAGACCCCTGGCGGAGGACCCGTGCGACAACCAGCCGCCCGCCTCCCCACAAGATCTCACCCATCCACTGCTGGAGGGCTGCCGCCATTTGCCCCAAGAGGTCCTTCATTCGAATCACAGTGACTCGTCGAAACTGTTCCAACCGTCTTCCTTTGCCGGGTATGTTTGAATCAAATCGTGAGGGTGCCCTGAGCGTCGTCGTCCTGACCGGTACTCTCTGTTCACCCGCGGCCTTGCCTCAGCCACGGTCCTTCATCCAATCTCACGGGTACCCTACCAGATCATTTCTTCCAAAGCAACAAGAGGACGGTCACTGAGCGCGCGCCGGACCCAGCTCGGCTTCGATGGCCTCCAGCAGATGGAAGGTGCGGCGGTCGAGATCCGCCTCGGCCGCCTGATGCTGCACGCGAACTTGCATGAGCTCGTGAGCCAGCTGGAGGGCCGTCAAGACCGCGATCTTCGCCGGAGTCGCCGTGCGCATGCCGAGCGCCAGTTCGCGCATCCGCCGGTCGACGTATTCGGCGACCTGCTTGACTTGTAGAGGAGTGTCTCCGCCCCGAATGGTGTAGCGCTCTCCATAGATCTCGACTTCCACGCCTTGGTTACTCAAGCGCCACCTCCTTGGATTCCCCGATGCCTTCCAGCAGTTCGAGTTCGCCCATGACCCGCTCGATCCGCGCCCGAATGTCGTCGCGCTCTTCTTCCCACCGGAGCCCGCGGTGTTGCTGACGGGACAATTGGTCCTTCGCCGCGCGCAGCTGATTCTGCAAGTCGGCGTTCTCCCGCTTCAAAAGCTGGACCACTTCCACCAGCTTCCGAACGCGAGCTTCCAGAGCTTCCAGCCTCTCCGTTGCCATGAGGCCACCTTTAGATGTGGGGTATGGATGCGCCGATGCGCGGTCAGCCGGCCCCTGCGAGGGGCGCCGCATCGACTTCAGCGTTTATAAGGGCTTCAGCAGACCTTGTCAAGAAACTGGGCGGCGCACCGTCCCGAGTCCAGACGATGGTATTCCCGGTAGCTTCGCAGGACGCGCTTCACGTATTGGCGGGTTTCCTGGTAGGGGATCAGTTCCACGAACTCGTCCGTCTCCCGATTGCCGTGCTTGGCCATCCAGCCGGACACGGCCGCCGGCCCGGCATTGTAGGCGGCGACGGCATAGATGAGATTGCCGCCGTACTGTTCGAGCAGCTGCCCGACATAGCGGGTGCCCAATCGTATGTTTGTTTCGTGGTCGAACAGGTCGTCCCGATTCGGAGGAGTCGCGCCGTATTTTCGCGCGACGGTCTGCGCCGTCGCGGGCATCAATTGCATCAGCCCCAACGCGCCGACGCGGGACACCGCCCGAGGATCGTACTGGCTCTCTTCACGAATGATGGCGGCCACGAGAAAGGGATCGAGGTGATCGCCGGCATAATTCCGGATCGTCGGCAGATACACGGTCGGATAGGCCACGCCCCACAAGCCCGCCGGCACAGGCTCCGAGCCCCGTTCCAGCCCGTCCCGGAAATGCAGCCGGGCCAATCGCAAGGCATGATGGTGAGAGCCGGCTTCGCTCAAGAGCGTCGACAGCCCCATGAGCACTTCGCGGTTCTTTGAATAATGATCGGCGAGCCAGGCGAATTCCCGCCCGGCTTCCAACGAGATGAACAGCGCTTGCAGCTCGACGGCTTTGCGATAGTGCTCGTTCTGCTCGAGTTCCCGTCGAATCTCGTCCGGCGCCGCCACCCCGCCATGCGCCTCGGACGGCTGCGCCGCCTCCAGGTCGGGCTGCCGCATCCGCGCCAACTGGCAGTAGTAGGTCAAGGTGTATTTCCGGCAGACGGCAGCGAGCGCCTCGCCCGCCCTCTTGTCCTTCAGCTGCTCCAGGGTGCGGGCCGTCCAATAGAGGAATTTTGGCGTGATCTGGGGATCGTCTTTCTTCCGCGCAACCTCTTGGAAGGTTTGCGCCGCCTCTCGGAATTTTCCCATCCGATAGTAAGTCCAGCCGATCCGCCACCACCCGTCCCAAATGTCGGGCGAGCTTTCTCCCACACGAACCGCCTGGCGATAGGTCGCCAGCGCATCCGCAAACTGGCCTTGATCCTCATGCCACACTCCGACGGCCATGAGCAGAGCAAAATGATGATCCGAGGGCAACCCCCGTTTTGCGGCGGTCCGCGCCAAGGTCAACAGCCGATCTCCCTCGCCTTGACGCAAGTAGGCACGGGCGAGCCAAGCCGTCGCCTCGCCGGCTTCGGGTCCGTCTCCCGCGATCAGCTCTTCAAAGAGCTTGGCCGCCTGATCGTACCGTTTGAGCCGCGACAGCGAGATGCCCAGTTTCAGTTTGGCTTCCATCCGCTTGGGGTGGGCCTTGGCCCCGGCCAGAAACACATTGAGGTCTTCGACGGCCTCCTGGTGCATGGCCAAGGCGAGCCAGGAGAGGGCGCGACCGTAGCGTTCGTCCGGCGACGGCTTCCATCCAGAATCGGCCTGTGTCAGCCGAGCCTGGGCTTCTTGAGACTCCCGGCTGTTGGGATAGCGAACCCAGAGATGACGGAGCGCCGAGGCCGACTCCTCCGGTTGGTTGTCCCTCGCATAACAGTCGGCGATGCTCAGCCACGCGGCCGGCACCTCGGGATGCGTCGGGTCGCTCCCCACCGCCTTCTTCAGCCAGTCCACGGCCGACCGGCACTGCCCGATCTGAAAGAGCGCCGCCCCCTCTCCAAACGCGGCCCTGGCGCTGAGCAAGGTATCCGGCTCAATATCCGGCACCGAGTCGAAGAGGATGGCGGCCAGCCCCGCGTCGCCCGATTTGGCGTAGGCCTGGCCCATCCAATACCGGATGTAATCGTCCAGAACGGGAAAGTCCCGTTCCGCCGCACGGAGAAATTGGACGGCCTCGCCCGGCGTTCGCTCGATCATCAGCATCCCGGTCAGCAGCCCGGCTCGCTTCGCCCAGAGGCTGGCCGGATGCTTTTCTCGGAGCTGGCGAAGCCGCTCCAGTTTGACCGAGAGCCGATCGGCGGCAGGCATGGCCGCCCGCTGATCAGCCGCCGCCCATCGAAAGCAAGCTTCAGGCTCCTCACAAGACGTCTCCACCGGTTGGTGGAGCTCGGTCGCACCGTCCTGCGCGACGGCGTGCAGGGGCAGGCAGAACGCGGGCAGACCGAGGCCCATCAAGACCACCGCGAGTTGCAGCGATCGGCGGAGCGGCGGAGAGACGCGCCCCTTGATCTTCTGTGTCGGAGTAAGGCTGGGCATGAGAAATGTGATTATAGCAGTAGGATTGCGTGCGGCCTATAGCTTCCTCCAACCCGTTTCGGCTCAGGAACGACGCTCCTGGCCGTTCAGCCGCGTTCGCTGCCGCTCCGCTGTGCCGCTCCGCTGCGCCTTGTTCCCTCGTTCAGCCCTATGCTAGGCTCGCGCCATGCTCGTCACGCCATCGTCAGCCGATCGCGCCGGCTCGCCCCCACTCAATCTCCTGACGCTCAATGAGCCGTTGGCGCGACAGTTCGTGGGTGGGCTCGGGTGGCCGGTCTATCGCGCCACACAATTGCTCCGCTGGCTCTACCGCGAGCGGGGCCGCGAACTGGACCGGTTGACGAATTTCTCGAAAACCGACCGCGCGCTCTTGCAACGCAAGACGCGGCTGACTCGATTCGCCCTCGATGGGGCCGTGTTTCGCTCGGCGGACGGCACCCGCAAGTTTCTCTTCGATCTGAGCGAGGGGCTCACGGTGGAGTCGATTCTCATCCCCGATGGCCAGCGACTGACGCTCTGCCTCTCGACGCAAGTCGGCTGTACGCTCGACTGCGGGTTCTGCTTGACCGGACGGATGGGCCTCAAGCGGAATCTCGCCGCTCACGAAATCGTCGACCAGGTCCTCACGGTGATGGACCGGCTGGGCCCCGATGAGCGTCTGACGAATCTGGTCCTGATGGGCATGGGCGAGCCCCTCGCCAATTTCGACGCCGTGGCCGACGCCATCACCCGCCTGACACACCCGACCTGGGGGGCCGGATTGACGCCGCGCCGCATCACCGTCTCAACGGCAGGACTGGCCGCCAGACTGCAAGACGCCATCGACCTCGGCGTGAATCTCGCCGTCTCGCTCAATGCCCCGACCGACAGTTTGCGGAGGGAGCTGATGCCGGCCGCCAGCCGCCTCGCCTCCTTGCCGGACCTCCTCGCCGCCTGCCGGGCCTTGACCATGGCGGACCGCGACCGCCTGACCTTCGAATATGTCCTCCTTGCGGGCGTCAACGACCGCGAAGAACAGGCCGCACAAGTCGCGACGCTGCTGCGAGACATCCGCTGCAAGCTCAATCTCATTCCGTTCAATGAATTTCCGGACACCCCCTATCGCCGGCCCGATCAAACGACGATTCACCGATTCCAACAACGACTCCGCCAGGCCGGCTACGATGTGTTAGTCCGGCGTAGTCGAGGCCAGGACGTCCTGGGCGCCTGCGGTCAGCTCGGGAACGGCCCACCGGATGCGCCGACACCCGCCTTGACACCCGCCCGGCGACTTGTTACGAATCAAAGACGACGTTCAGTACGATCCCCCGGGTCCCGACCGACGAATGCGCAATCATAATCAGGCTGCCCGGATACAGGCCGGCTTCTTTCCACTGATTCGTGCACTGGTGAACGGCCAGATCGGCCTCCTCGCCATCCTCCTCGTCCTTGGCTCCAATGCCGAGACTTCCGCCTCGGAGGTTCAGGAGTTCGTGCTCACCAACGGCATGAAAGTCCTGTTGCGGGAAGTCCCCAAGGCTCCGGTCGCGACCGTCCAGATTTGGTACAAGGTCGGGTCCCGCGATGAGGTCATGGGGCGGGCGGGGCTGTCGCACATGCTGGAACATATGATGTTCAAGGGCACCCCCGCGCATGCGAAAGGGGCCTTCTCCAAGACCATTCGAAAGAACGGGGGTAACGACAACGCCTTTACCAGCCAGGACTACACGGGCTATTTCGAAAACATCGCGGCCGACCGTGTGGAATTGGCCTTGGAATTGGAAGCCGACCGGCTCCGCGGCCTCTTGCTCGACGACAAAGAATTTCAGCTGGAACGCGAAGTCGTGAAAGAAGAACGGCGGATGCGGACGGAGGACGATCCGCAGTCCTTTCTCGTCGAAGCGGTCTTCGCGCAGGCCTTCCAGCAACATCCCTATCACTGGCCGATCATCGGCTGGTTCCCGGATTTGAACGCCATGACCCGGGAGGATCTCAAGCGGCATTACGACACCTACTACGTGCCCAACAATGCCACGCTGATCGTCGTCGGGGACATTCAGGTGAAGAGCCTCCTCCCGACGATCAGGCGGCTCTTCGAGCCGATCCCTGCGCGCCCCGTGCCCGCGCACGCCATTCCAGAAGAGCCCGAGCAGAAAGGCGAGCGCCGGGTGGTCGTGAAGCGCGAGGCCCAGTTGCCGTTCGTGCTGGCGGCCTATCGGGCGCCGAACTTCAAGCATGAAGACTCCTACGCCTTGGCCTTGCTCGAATCGCTGTTGGCGCAGGGCAAGAGCGCGCGGCTCTATCGCAGCCTGGTGTACGACCAAAAGATCGCGCTGGCCGTCGGCACGGACCACAGCCTCCTCCAGACGGACCCGCAACTCTTTTACTGCTATGTCGTGGTCGCCCCCGGACAGCAGATCGAGGCGGCGGAGCAGGCCCTCTACCGGGAACTCGACCGAATCAAGCAGGAACCGCCGACCGAGCTGGAACTGCAGCGAGCCCGGAATCAACTCGAAGCCGCCCGGGTATTCGGCCAAGATTCGATTTTTCGGCAGGCCATGCTGCTCGGACAGGCGGAAACCGTCGGCGCAGGCTGGAAGTTCGAGGATTCTTTTCTCGATAAGGTCCGAACGGTGACCCCGCACGATGTGCAGCGCGTCGCGCAACGCTATTTGATCGAAGACGGGCGGACGGTGGGCATACTGATCCCGACTCCCTCGCTCCAACCGTTTGCCGAAGCCTCAGGAGTCCACCGTCCATGACTCTCCGGCTTGTCGCTCAGACCGCCGCGGCCTGGTCCGTTCGCATCGGCCGCCTGAGCGCGCTGATCGGACTGGTCTCAGCCTTTGGCGTCTTCGGTATCCCTCACGCCGAAGCCGGCATCGTCCCGCATCGGTTTACGACACCGAACGGCCTCACGGTCTTGGTGGTCGAACAACACGCCCTCCCCATTGTCCATCTGCAGGCCACGATCAGGGCCGGGGCGTCGCAGGATCCGCCGGACAAGGCGGGCATCGCCAATCTGGTGGCCGGTCTCCTCGATGAGGGCACCACCTCACGCAGCGCCGTGCAGATCGCCGAGCAAATCGAATTTCTCGGCGCGAGCCTCTCCACCCGCACGGAGGCCGACTATTCCAGCGCCTCATTGCGCGTCCTGAAAAAGGATCTCGCGCGCGGGGCCGAGCTCTTCGCCGACATTTTGCTGCACCCGGCCTTCCCTGAGCGCGAGGTTGAACGGGTCCGACGCCAGATCCTGGGTCAGATCATGGGGGAGCAAGACGAGCCGGAAACGATCGCCTCCAAAGCCTTTCACGGACTGGTGTTCGAAGGGCATCCCTATCGCTGGCCGGTGGTAGGAACCGAAGCCACCCTGCCGACGATCACGCGGGGGGATCTGCTCGGCTTCTACCAACGGGAATACCTGCCGAACCAGACGATGCTCGTCCTCGTCGGCGACCTCACCGTGGAGGAGGCCAAGACGCTGGTCACAACGCATTTCGCCGGCTGGGCGACAGGGCCGTCTCCGACCCGCCAAGCCGGCATCCCGAAGCCCGTGGCGAAACCCGTCACCCGTTTAATCGACAAGGACCTGACCCAAGCGACGATCATGCTGGGCCACGTCGGCATCAGCCGCGCCAACCCTGACTTTTACGCCGTGACGGTGATGAATTACATTCTCGGCGCCGGCGGGTTTTCTTCTCGACTCATGGATTCGGTTCGGGACAACCAGGGCCTCGCCTACGGCATCCACAGCGCCTATGAAGCCAACGTCGTGCCCGGGGCCTTCCTGGTCAGTTTGCAGACCCGCAATGCCAGCGCGAGCCAAGCGCTCACCAGCGTCATCACGGAACTCCGGCAGATCCGCCAGAGTCCGGTGACCGATCAAGAGCTCTCGGAGGCGAAATCCTATCTGATCGGAAGCTTCCCGCTCCGCTTCGATACGACTGCGAAGCTCGCCGACGTGCTTTCGCTCGTGGAACTCCACGGCCTCGGCTTGGACTACTTTTCCGACTACCCCAAGCGAATCGGGCAGGTCACCAAGGATGACGTCCTCCGGGTGGCACGCCAGTATCTGCATCCGGACCAGTACGCGCTCGTGGTCGTCGGCAAGCTGGCCGAAGCCAAGATCGCCGTTCCCTGACCTGCACCGTTCATGGATCAGCCCACGATTGCCGCTCAGTTGGAGACCCTGCGCCGGGTCCTCGCCGGTCTGGAGTCGACCGTCGTCGCCTTCTCCGGCGGCGTCGACAGCACCGTCGTGTTCAAGGTCGCCCACGACGTGCTCGGCTCTCGGGCGCTCGGTGTCACCGCCGTCTCCCCCACCTTCGCCGACTCCGAACGGCGGTGGGCCAGCCGGCTCGTGGGGGAAATCGGCGCCGCCCACCGATTCATTCATACCGATCAGCTGCAAATTCCCGACTTCGTGCACAATGACGCCCAGCGCTGTTACCACTGCCGGACCGATCTCTATGGCCTGCTGAAACAGATCCAAGGGGAGCATCGGCTCTCGGCGGTCGTGGACGGCACGAACCTTGACGATCTTTCCGACGACCGGCCCGGCCTTGTAGCTGCCAAGGAGCACGGGATCCGCAGCCCCTTGGTCGAAGCACGGCTCAGCAAGGCGGATGTGCGGGCGATCGCTCAGCATCTCGGCCTTTCGAACTGGGACAAGCCGGCCGCCCCCTGTCTGTCCTCGCGCATTCCCCGAGGATTGCCGATTACCGCAGAGTTATTGGGCCGTGTGGAGCGCGCCGAACAGTGGCTGCGGGGAGAGGGCTATGGGCAATGCCGCGTGCGAGCGCACGAGGCCATGGCGCGTCTCGAGCTGGAAGAGCAGGATTGGCGGAAGTTGATGGACCCGGCTCACCGGCGAACACTGGTCGCGGCCCTCAAAGCGCTGGGCTTCAAGACCGTCTCGTTGGATTTGGAAGGCTATCGCCAGGGGGGAGGAAACTAGAGGAGCGGCTTTAGCTAGCGGATCTTCAAAAAGGCCGTCCAGCGAGGCCGCAGCGAGCGAAGAGGCGCGCGTACTTTTTTCGGCACGTCGAGTCTCTGAGCGATGCGATCACCCGCTGCATGGCGGGGCAACGGGTCCCCGGCTGGCGGCCTTTTTCAACATCCCGCTACGAAGAGCGGTAGGCGTCGCCGACCGCCCGCAAGGCGTCATCCGCCAGACGCCGATGATCCGCCTCGTTGAGGGCTCGGCCGATCACCTTCTCCGCCACCGCCAAGGCCAAGTCGGTCGTTTGAGCGCGGATTTCCTGCACCGCACGCCTCCGCTCTTGGTCGATCTCGCGGGTGGCGTCGCCTTTGATTCGCTCCGCCTCCGTCATCATACGCTGCTCGTTTTCTTCCATGAGCCGCTGGGCGCGTTCTTTGGCCGCCGCGAGCAAGGCCTCCGCTTCTTTCGACGCCGCCTGGAGCTTGGCCTCATAGTCACGCAGTTTTCGTTCCGCTTCCGCTCGACTGCGTTCGGCCTGATCGAGGCTCTCCTTGATCTTCCGTTCCCGCGCCTCCAACGTTTCCAGAATCGGAGGGAACGCGTACTTGTACAGGACGAAGAAGAGGATGGCGAACGACACCACCTCCCAAAAGATCAGGGACGAGAAAAAATGGGACTCGAATTGTGGCATAGTCTTTCCCTCGGCCTAGAGGGATAGCGTGGTACGGGCAAGACGGGGAAGCATCGAGGAGCGCTTCCCTCCTATCCCCTCATCCCGTGACTCCGTTACCCCGACTATTTGCGAAGGCCCATGATGATGAACGCGATCACCAGGCCGTACAGCGCGATCGCTTCGACGAGCGCGAACCCGATCCACATGTACTTGCCGACACGCCCTTCAGCCTCCGGCTGACGAGCCACCGCTTCAATCATCTTGCCGAAGATGTAGCCGATCCCGACGCCGGCTCCCGCGAACCCCGCGGCCGCCAGCCCCATGCCCAACAACGCTGCTGCTGCTGAATCCATTGTGGTCGAACCCTCCCTTGTCTGTCGCGCACCGCTCAATGGGCGTGCGCATCACTCCCGTGCAGGTGGAACGCATCTCCCAAATACACGCAGGTCAACACCGTAAAAATATACGCCTGGATGAAGGCGATGCCGACCTCCAATCCGTTCATCGCGATCGTGAAGGCAAACGGCAGCCAGCCGATCAAGAGTCCGCCGCCGATGGCCAGGCCGAACAGCACTCCCAGGATCGTATGGCCGGCGGTCATGTTGGCGAACAGCCGCACCGCGAGGGACACCGGCCGCGCGACCTGGCTGACGAATTCGATCGGCACCATCAACGGGATCAGCCACCAGGGCGTGCCGGGAGGCACCAGGATCGCCGGGATGAACTTGAGGCCGTGCAGGATCAGCCCCATCACGATGCTGAGCGCGTAGACCGTCACCGCAAAGACGGCGGTGACGACGATCTGACTGGTGACCGTATAGGTGCCGGGAATCAAGCCGAGCAGATTGCAGAAGAGAATGAAGAGAAACAGCGTCGCGATGAGCGGAAAGAACCGCATGCCCTCATGGCCCATCGTGTCGAGAATGATGCCGCGAATGAAGTCGACCAGCAACTCTCCAAGGCTCTGCAGCTTGCCCGGGACGAGGCTTCGTCGCCGTCCGGCGGTCACGAACAGCCAGGCCACGAGCCCGACGACGACCCACATCATCACCACAGCCTTGTTGATCGAAATATCGAGACCGAACAGGGAGACGTGGATGAAGTTATGCAGTTCAAACGGATGGAGTGGATTTTCCATTACACGAATCGTTGAGTCATGGATGAACGAGGAACGGAACGACGACCGTCCTGCGCGGCCGATTCACCGCTTCGGGCCGTCTGTGGACCACTGCTGGGCCGCGCGGTACGCATTCCGCACGCCCGCCGCCGCCCCGACGACTAATCCGACAACCATGCCCCAAGGACTCGAGGCAAAGAGGTAGGTATCAGCCAACCACCCGAGGCCACCGCCCACTATCAGCGCCGCCAGCAGCTCCGTCCCCACGCGAACCGCCTGGCCCAGACCGGCATACAACGGGTCAGAGGGGGACGGCATGGGTCCTCAATGAGACTGACAGCACCACTGCCGGGGCGCATTCAATCAAAGTATGTCCGCATTGTCAAGCCGATGCGTGACCGGGCAGCGTCGGTGAAACCGGCTCGCATCCGCAGTCGGAATTGGCGATCGTCGAAGCCCTGTGTTACAACCTCTTCATGGATCTCAGCTCCTCACGCGCCGAATTTTGCTCGGAGGAAGGGCTGCAGCCTCTGCTGTTGAGCCTCCGTGCGCCGCGGGAGGACGTCTTTGCCCTCGCACAACGGGCCGCGGGCTGCGGAGCGACGTCGTTTCTCCTGGAGAGTGGGCGCGGCCCTGAGAACATCGCCCGCTACAGCTACTTCGGCAGCGACCCGTACCTGGTGCTCACCGGAGGCCTCAACCGCTATGCGCTCAGGACCGGCGCGCGGCGCGTCTCCCTGGAGGGCCTCCCCTTCTCGGCGTTGGCGGGACTGATTCGCAACGCCAGAATGTCCGCTCGCCCCCACCATCCGCCGTTCTTGGGGGGCGGCGTGGGCTATCTCAGTTACGATGCCGTGCGCTGCTTCGAGCGGCTGCCGAATCTCGCCGCCCATGATCTCCCGATCCCCGAACTGCAATTTGCCTTTTATGAACTCCTCGCCGCCTACGACCACAGCAGCGGCTGGCTCCATCTGATCTACAGCCCGGCGCCGGAGCGTTGGCTGAGCGAGCCGCGCGACAAGCTCTACCGCGAGGGTTGCGATCGCTTGGCCGCGCTGCGCGCCAAGCTGCTGAGGTCAGGCCCGGACGACGCGCCTCCTCCGCTCCCGGCGATGACCTTCGCCCCGGGGTTTTCCCGCGAGGACTATGTCGCCCGGGTTCGGCAGTGCCAAGACTACATTGCGGCCGGCGACGTCTATCAAGCCAACCTTTCCCACCGGTTTCAGGTGGAGGCCGCCGAGGGCGCGATGAGGCCGGCCGACCTCTATCGACGGCTCAGAGCCGTCAACCCTTCTCCCTTTGCCGGACTCCTGACCTTCGAAGATGTGAGCCTGGTGAGTTGCTCACCGGAACGCCTGGTCTCCCTGCGCGGCCGCCGGGCGGAGACCCGCCCCATTGCGGGCACCAGACCACGCGGGCGCTCGCGCGACGCCGATCGCCACCTTTCGGAGGAACTGAGGACCCATCCCAAGGAACGGGCGGAACATCTGATGCTCGTTGACTTGGCCCGCAACGATTTGGGGCGAGTCAGTCGTTATGGCTCGGTCCGCGTCGATGAATTCATGACGCTGGAGGGCTACTCCCATGTGTCCCATCTGGTTTCCAACGTCACGGGGACGCTCAGGGATGAATTCGATGGGCTCGACCTCGTGCGCGCCGTCTTTCCGGGCGGCACCATCACCGGCGTGCCGAAGATCCGCTGCATGGAAATCATCGAGGAACTGGAACCGGTGCGCCGCGGCCCCTACACCGGCTCGTTCGGCTATCTAAGTTGGACCGGCGATGTGGACCTCAACATCATCATCCGGACCTTGGTCCTGACCGGCGGCCGGGGCTATGTCCAGGTCGGCGCCGGCATCGTGGCCGACTCCCAGCCCGAACTCGAGTATGAAGAAACGTTGCACAAGGCCGCGGCATTGAGACAGGCCCTCCAACGGCCTTGACGGTGGCGCCTGTTCGACATGACGCTCGAGGCGGCTTTCACTTGTCACTGCCGCACTCGTCACTGAGTCACCCGCTCCGTTATGTGGATTTATCTCAATAAACGATTTGTCCCGCGAGAACAGGCGCTCGTCTCGGTGCTGGACCATGGGTTTCTCTATGGCGATGGGGTCTATGAGACGCTCCGCGCGTACGGCGGCCGAATCTTCATGGTTCGTCAGCACTTGGAACGGCTGGAGCGATCCGCGCGCCTGATCGGCCTTCAGCCCCCCCTGGCCATGGAGGAATTTCCTCCGCTGCTGGCGGAAGCGATGCGGCGCAATGAGCTCGCCGATGCGTACATTCGTATCACCCTGTCTCGCGGCGAAGGCGCCATCGGGCTCGATCCGGCGCTGTGTCCGTCGCCGACCCTGGCGATCATCGTCCAGCCGCTGCCCGCATATCCCGCTCGCTACTACGATGAGGGCGTCCCCCTGATCATCAGCCGGACCAGGCGCAATCTGGCGGAGGCCCTGCCGCCGGTCATCAAATCGCTCAACTTCTTGAACAACATCCTCGCGAAACGAGAGGCGACGGCGGCCGGAGCCTATGACGCGCTCATGCTCAATGCGGCGGGCCACGTGGCCGAATGCACGACGAGCAATGTGTTCTTCGTCCGGCGAGGCCGCCTCTGCACCCCGGGCCTGGCTTGCGGCATTCTGGACGGCATTACCCGCAATGTCGTTCTGCGCCTGGCCAAGGCCGAGAAGCTGGACTGCGACGAAGACGTCTACCGTGAAGCCGATCTCTTTGCGGCCGACGAATGTTTTCTGACCAATACGACCATGGAACTGATGCCGGTCCGCACGATCAATGACCAGCCGATCGGGTCCGGCAAGCCGGGGTCGCTGACTCAGGCGCTGCATCGCGCCTTTCGAGCCCATCTTCCCGACTATCTCCAACAGAGGCCGGGCACGCTCGAGTAGGCGGAATTCTCAGCCTCCGACGGCCATAGGCCCATCAACCTGAACATCCCCTTCCGGGTTGATGTCCGTTCGGCGTCGTTTCTCAACAGTGCGTCCGCCTTTTTGACGGACTCCCCCCACGCTGCTAGGTTTTTCGGGTGCGAATCCTCGCTACCATGAAAGGCCTATGTAGGGGCCTGGGAGCCCTCACGGCTGTCATCGGGCTGAGCCTCGCCCCGGCTTGGGGTGCCCCCGACCAGCCGGTCTCAACCGAGTCGGCGGCGAAGACCAAGAAGCCTGGCGCCGAGAAAGATAAAAAAGATGCGCCGGAGGCGTTCATCTATCGAGCCGTCGAACGCGACGGGACGCTCGTCTTTACAAATGTGCCGACGGAGACCCGCTTTAGAAAAGTGGACCCGGGAGAGGCGGGCCCGCGGCGGCAGGTTCCGGAAACCGAGCTGGAACGCGCCATCCGCCAACATGCCAAGGAGCACCACGTCAGCCCGGCGCTCGTGCGCGCGGTCATCAAGGCCGAGTCGGATTTCAATCCGGACGCGGTGTCACGAACCGGCGCCATGGGGCTGATGCAACTGATGCCCAGGACGGCCTCGCACTTGGACGTGCGCGACCCCTACGATCCGACGGAGAACATCAGCGGGGGCACGCGCTATCTTCGGTACTTGTTGGATCGCTTCAAAGGAAACGTGCAGTTGGCCTTGGCGGCCTACAATGCCGGCGAGACTCGCGTGGAGCAGTATCGTGCGCTGCCGCCCTATCAGGAAACACGCGAGTATGTGGCGAAGGTGATGCGCTTTTACAAAGTCTTCTCGAACCGCATGACGATCCGCCGCCTCAAGTCTTACCCGGCGAAGCCCGCGGCGCCGCTTGAGCCACAGACCGATACGGCCCCGCTCACGGCGACTTCCCTGCCCTAGCTCACGCGGTCCGCAGCCACCGGCTGTGGCGCTCCCATCCGGCCCGCTTCGTATCCTGAAAATCCGATCGATAGTGCGCGCCCACGCTATTCTCCCGCCAGAGCGCAGACTCGGCGATACAGCGCGCCACCTGCACCATGTTCTTGACCTCCAGCTCCTGCCGCGTGGTATAGGCCTGGGCCAATTGTCGCTCCCAGCGGAGCAGCTGGGCGACGGCCCCGGTCAGGGAATCGCCGCTGCGAATGAGCCCCACCTTGCCCCACATGAGCCGACGCAGCGAGCTTCGGAGCTTGTCGGCGTCCTCCATGACCGCCGGTTTTCCGATCCCCAATTCGACGAGACTCGGAAGCGTGAACTTCTCGGCCCGGCGCCGACCCGCTTCGGCGACCGCTGCCTTTCCAGCCCTGGCCCCGAACACAAGGCCCTCCAGCAAGGAATTGCTGGCCAGGCGGTTCGCGCCATGCACACCGCTGCACGCCACCTCTCCCGCCGCGAAGAGGCCGGGCAGGCTGGTCGCGCCCTGCGTGTCGGTGGTGACGCCACCCATCATGTAATGGGCGCTGGGCGAGACCGGAATCCACTCCTCGGTGATATCCATGTCGTAGCGCAGGCAGGTCGAGTAGATGGTGGGGAACCGTCGTTTGACGAATTCGGGATCCAAATGCGTGACATCGAGATAGACGTGCCGCGCGCGCGTCGCGGCCATCTCCGACCAGATGGCCCTGGCCACGATATCTCTCGGCGCGAGCGCCCCGGCGCGGTGATACCGGTGCATGAACCGTTCACCCTTGATATTGCGGAGCTGTCCTCCTTCACCCCTAATGGCCTCGGTCAGCAAGAAGGGCGGACTCGACGGCAGATAGAGGGCGGTCGGATGGAACTGGACGAATTCCATGTCCTCCAGGACCGCCCCCGCGCGGGCCGCCATGGCCATGCCGTCGCCGGTGGCGCTCGGCGGATTCGTGGTGCGGGCATAGAGTTGACCGGCGCCTCCGGTCGCCAAGACCACCGCGCGGGCCCCCAGCACTCGGCGCTCGCCGGCGGCCTCATCCAACACCACCACGCCGGCGCACCGGCCGTCGACGACCACCACATCCGCCGAAAAATGCCGATTCAGCCAGGTAATGTTACGCCGCCGACGCGTCTCGGCGATCAGCACACGCACCATCTCGTTTCCGGTCGCGTCCCCGCGGGCTCGAAGAATCCGGCTCCGGCTGTGGGCCGCTTCGCGGGCAAAGGCGAATTTTCCGCCGACCTTGTCGAATCGCGCGCCCCAGCGGATGAGTTCCTGAATCCGGGCGGGGCCCTCTTCGACCAGCACCTTGACCGCGTTCAAGCGACAAAGGCCGTGCCCGGCCTTGACCGTGTCGGTGAGGTGGATTCCGACGTCATCCTCTTCGCTCATGGCGACCGCCACGCCGCCCTGCGCATAGAACGAGCTGCTTTCGAGTGGATCGCCCTTGGCGAGAATCAGGACGCGGCCCGACTGGCTCAACTCGATCGCCGCGCGCAGTCCGGCGACCCCGCTACCGACGACGACGAAGTCCGCGGCGAGGGGCGGTCGGCGTTGACGTGGTGCGGGACGGCTCACGAGGGAGAACGCGGGGAATCGGGATCAGGAGCCGGCTCGGCGAGGCTCCGAGCCTCCGTGACGGGAGGAAATCCCAAAGGGGAGATCGCCTTCGGTGCTGCTCAGCAAAATGGAATGGACGCCGACCCACCGGAGCATGCCGTGGCCGCGCTCCCGAAGCCCGGTATCGGCGGCCGTTTTCTTCCAGTGCCCCTGCCAATGGAGAAAGACCTCGATCGAATCGCCTTGAATCATCACGCGATCGATGCCCCATTCCAAGGCGATCTCCTGGTACGTTTGGAAATCACGTTTGATCTCGGCGGTCATGCGATCCAGCGTGTCCATGGGCAGAAACATCGACTCGAGTTTGCCCAGATCCTTGGCGGCATAGGCCGTGCGCAAGTCCTCGACCGCCCGATCGATCTTCTGGTACCGCTGATGGTCCTCGGGGTATTGATACTCTTTTCGCGCGCAAGCGACGAACGCGAGTTGTCCGACGATGAGCGCCAGGATGACGATGTTTCGCAGCCGGTCGATGGGCATGCCGCAGTATAGAAATCGCCTGCGTCGGCCGTCAAGTGAGCCCGCCACGCCTCGAGCGGATGGGCCTTCGCCCACGTCGCCAGACCTCGGCCGTCTCGATTTCCCTCGGCACAATTTCTTGCTTTTTAATGGAAAACCCTCTAGACTGGAGACCTTAGAGGAGCGAACCCATGTCCAGCGTGCTCAAGAAGCGTCGCAAGAAAATGCGCAAGCATAAGTATCGGAAACTTCGACGAAAACAGAAGTTTCTGCGGCGCAAAGCCTAGCAGACTGCTACACACCCTAACCCGAACAGGAGCCTCGCGTGCCGGAAGGAAAAAAAGCTCGCGTACGGGTGCGCACCGTGAATGCGACGTACGTCGGCGACCTCTTCATTCCGCCGATGCGGAACCGCGTGTCCGACGTCTTCAACGACGATGAACGCATGTTCATCAACCTGACCGACGTCACCATCAACGACAAGGACCACGTGGAATTCGTCTCCATCAACAAGCACCTCGTCGAATCGTTGACCCAGCTCTAGCCCGCAGGACTCAGTCGTCGAACACGGCCGCCTGTTGGAACGAGTCAGCCGCCCCGTGACACCGATCACTTTTATGAGCCGCCGGCAGGCGGTTCATCGCTGAGCCGGACGCGTGTCCTACTACCGCCGATTCCTTCCGTTTCTTCGCCCCTACGTTCCGAACATGCTGGCGGCCATGCTGCTCGTCATGGGCGTCGCCGCCGTCAACTTGATTCTTCTCCGCGTCGCGGGAACGCTCTGGGACATCATCACGGTCCGGCGCGACCAGACGGCGATGACGCAGTCCATCGGCCTCTTCCTCGGACTGGTCATCCTGCAGGGGCTTCTGTCGATGGGCCACGCCTACTTGACGGCATCGGTCTCCCAGCGCGTGATGGCCGACTTTCGGATGCACGTCTTCACGCACCTGCAGTCCCTCTCGCTGGCTTTTTTCGGCAAACGCCGCACCGGCGAGCTGCTCTCGCGCCTCATGAACGACATCACGGTGATCCAGTCCACCGTGACCGAGACCCCGATCGATTCCGCGAAGCAGCTCGTGACGCTCATCGGCGGCGTCACCTTCTTGCTGGTCATGAACTGGCGGCTCTGTCTCTTGATCCTGCTCCTGCTGCCCGCGCTGGTGCTCGTCGCTCGCGGATTCGGGCGCGCGCTCAAGTCCCTGTCGGTATCGATTCAGGATCAAACGGCCGCGGCGACGACGAACGCCGAAGAGGTGATCTCGGGCATTCGCATCGTCAAGTCGTTCGGCCAGTCGACGCGCGAGGCGGAACGCTTCGGCGCCAACGTGCGCGCCTCCATGCGCCTGGCGTTACGACGGGCCGGCATCCTGGCGGTTTTCGTTCCCACCATCACTCTGGTCACCTTCGCCGCGGCGGCCGCGGTCTTATGGTACGGCGGCGGCCAGGTCATCGAGGGATCCGTCTCGCCGGGCGATCTCTTCGCCTTCGTCCTCTTCGCCGGGATTCTCATCGGCCCCTTCGGCTCGGCGGCGCGCGTGTTCGGACAGATCAAAGAAGCGCAGGGCGCCATGCAGCGGGTCTTCGAGCTGCTCGATACGGCGCCCGACGTCCGCGATGCCCCTGAGGCCGTCGAATTGACCGCCGTCGAAGGACGGATGACGCTGGACCACGTCTCGTTTGCGTACGACCCGCGCTCCCCCACGCTCATCGATCTCTCGCTCAATGTCGCACCGGGCCAGGTCGTGGCCATCGTCGGGCCGACTGGCTGCGGCAAGACGACGCTGCTGAATCTGCTGCACCGATTTTACGATCCCACGTCGGGCTCCGTGAGCATCGACGGCCATGACCTCCGGTCCGTGCGGCTGGAGAGCCTGTATCGGCAGATCGCCCTCGTGCCGCAGGAGACGATCCTATTCGGGGGAACTATCCTCGACAACATTCAGTACGGACGGGACACCGCCTCCGAGTCAGAGATCCACGCGGCTAGCCGCGCCGCCAACGCGCATGAGTTCATCATGGCGCTGCCGGATGGATATCAGACGCTCGTGGGCGAGAAGGGCGTCAACCTGTCGGGCGGGCAGCGGCAGCGGTTGGCGATTGCCCGCGCCGTGCTGAAAAATCCGCGCATCCTGATGCTGGATGAGGCCACGTCGGCGCTCGACTCCGAATCGGAGCGGGTGGTGCAGGAGGCCCTCGACCGGCTCATGAAGGGCCGGACGACCTTCGTCGTCGCCCATCGGCTGACGACGATTCAAGGCGCCGATCGCATTCTCGTGCT
>CAYZTJ010000026.1:0-4074 GCA_964481215.1 uncultured Nitrospira sp.
GATCCTTCCTTCGTAATCTGCTCGGCGAGGTAGTTCTCCAGCCCCACCTGTTTGATCGTCTCCATTTGGGTCTCGATCCAGTCGATGTGGCTGTCGACGTCTTCGGCCATGTCTTCGAGCATGTGCCGGGTGGTGAAGTCGCCCACCTTGGTGCAGTGCACGATGCCGTCGGAAATGATCTTGAGCATCTCTTGTTCCGCCTTCAGATCGACCTTCAACTGTTCCGGCACGGTTTCTCCCACCTGCACGGTGCCCATGCGTTGCACATTGGGCACACCTTCCAGGTAGAGGATGTGGCCGATCAATTCGTCGGCATCCTTCATCTCATCGATGCTGCGCTCGCGAATCTTGTGGTGCAACCGCTCGTAGCCCCAGTTCTCGCACATCTTGGCGTGGAGAAAGTACTGGTTGATGGCGGTGAGGTCGGCGGTGAGGATCTTGTTGAGCAGCTCGATGATTCCGTCCTTGGCTTTCATGATGGGGTCTCCTCATGGCCGCGTTCGAACGCGCGGCCGTTGTCGGAATAATGACACAAACTCTGTGACTCGATTATCGGCAGGAAGCGAGGTTCTGTCAACGAATGGCGCGCGCGGGGCAGGTGGCGTAGCAGGGGAGCGATTCCACGGCCAGGGCGGCCACATCTTCGATTTGGTCGGCGCAGCGGCCGCAGCACTCGCTGTCGTCCCAACCGAAGTGGGTGATCAGTTGCGTCGGTTCGGCGCGGCCCGCTTCGCCGGCCTGCCGCACATCCGATTCGGTGAGTCCCTTACAGAGGCAAATGTACATTGGCGCGCTCCGGTCTCTCTTGGTGGTCGTTGCAGTCCGTTATTCGATTATGAAAACCATTCTCAAATTCAACTCGATAATACGCCCGTCGCAGCCGGGTGTCAAGGGGGTATTTGAAGAGATATTTGAGGGAAAGAAGGGAGCGGGCGGCAATCCAGCGAGGCGAGGCTTACCGACCGGTGAGGGGGAAATTCTTGTGCTGTTGAGTCTGCAGTAGCTACCAAGCGCTTGCAATCTGCCTAGAGGTCGTTGAATTGATCGACGGTCAGGTTGGCTTGGCGAAGTAGCTTTCTCAGGAGCCCTGGTCCTAATTCATCATGCTGAGGAATGGAAAGGGTGTATATAAATCCTGGTTTCGTCATCATCACATGGGAGCCCCGCTGACGATCCACTGACCAGCCTGCACGCTGAAACTTTCGCACGGCTTCTGCTCCGGAACAGAGCCGGAGTGTGCCCACTACACCATCACCTCGATCGTCCTCGATCCATCAACCTTTCGTTTGGCTTCCATCACATCAAGCCATCCCTGGACGGCTTCCTTCACGTTCGTGATGGCCTCCTCCCGCGTCTTTCCTTGCGACAGACAACCAGGGAGAGCCGGGACCTCTGCGACGAAATAGCCGGCTTCGTCTTGTTCAACGATGACATGAAGCTTCATAGGACCTCTCGATTCCAGGATGGCTCAACCGCGTCTGTGAGCCTAGCAATGGTGCATATAGTCGGTCAAGGTCAATGCTGGAAACCAGGCTACCTCGCCGTCTGTTCCAGCTCTTGGACCATCTCGCGGATGGTATTGAAGCCGGACTGCCAGAAGGCTTCGGAGCGGATATCCACCCCGACGGCGGAGAGGATGTCGGACGGGCTTTTGGAACCGCCGGATTCCAGCAGATTCAGATATTTTGGCACGAAGGGCGCCCCCTCCTGCTTGTAGCGCTGGTAGAGAGCGAGCACGAGCAGATTGCCGAAACTATAGGCATAGCAATAGAACGGACTGGCAAAAAGGTGGGGAATGGCCAGCCACTCCCAGCGGAACTCGTCGGAGACCGGCACGGCCTTGCCGAATTGCTCCCGCAGCGCCGTCACGTAGGTGTGCGCCAAGTCTTTCGAGGTGGCCCCCTTGGCGATCATGTCGTGCGCGGATCGTTCAAAGGCGACGAAGTAGGCTTGGCGCTGGACGGTCGCGTAGATATCGTCCAGCTGCGACATCAGGAGGGCCTGCTTCGCCCGCTTGTTGGTTTCATGCGACATGAGGGCGTCCGATAGGATGCGCTCGCCGAAGACCGAGGCGGTCTCCGCCAGCGGGAGTGTCGAATGGAAGGTGAACACGGAGTGCTTCTCCGCCATCATCCCGTGGACGGCGTGGCCCAATTCATGGGCGAGCGTCGCGACGTCCCGTGATTCGCCCGTGTAATTCAGCATCACATAGGGCGTGAAACCCGGCACCACGCTATAGCAATAGGCGCCGCTGAGCTTGCCGGGCCGCACCTTGGCATCGAGATGGTTCTCGTCGATCACGCGGCCGGCCAGTTCCGCGAGGCGCGGCGAGAAGGACCGATAGGCCTCCAGCACCAGCCGCACTGCATCTCCGTACCGATAGCGCTTCTCGTCGCTCACAGCCGGCGCATAGACGTGGTAGCGGGACATCTTCTTGATCTTGCAGATTTTTGCCTTGAGCCGGAAGTACTGCTGGAAGACCTCGCGGTTCTTGGCGCAGACGCGCAGGAGCGTGTTCACCGCTTCGTCCGGCACGTCGTTACCCAAGTTGCGGGTGCTGATGGGGGAGGTGAAGTTGCGCAGCGTGAGGTTCTCGTTCTTCCAATCGGAGACCAGCGTCCGGTAGATCTCGCTCAACACGTCCTGGCTGCCGGAGAATACGCGAAACAGTTCGCGATAGGCGGCTTCCCGTACGGCGGCCTGCGGATGGCGCACATAGGACGAGAGTTCTTCGCGCGAGAGTGTTTTGATCTTGCCGCCGATCTTCATAGTGAAGGTGAAGCCGTTCGTGACCACGTCGTAGAGGGTATTCACGGCGCTGCGGCCGGTAATGTTCTTCAGGTTGATGACTTTTTCTTCCGGCTCGGAGAGCGTGTGCGGCTTGAAGCGGCGAATGGTCTCCAAGTGGTAGCGTAGCGTGGGCGAGGCGGCCATTAAGCGGTCCGCGTTGGCTTGATCGACCGACTGCCACCAGAGCTCGAAAAATAATGTGCGGTTCTGCAGGCCTGCCAGGCGTTCCTCGACCTTGGCTTTGAAGGTCCGCGCATCCAGGTCCTTGGTGTTTTCCGAAAACCAGAGATAGGCGTAGGCGCCGAGTTTGCTGGAGGCGGCCGCCGTCCGCTCGCTCAGGGTGAGCATCTCGCGAAAGGCCTCCGCCGGCAGGTCGGGACTGAGCCGACTGCGAAAGCCCTCAAAGGCCGAGACCTGGGCATCCAGCTCCTTGAGATACTCGTCGAATCGTTCGACCGGCCGCTCGATGAGATGGGACAGGTTCCAGCGGTCCGGCATGGCAGCTGTGCCGGTTTGCGTTGAATTCGTATGAGATGGGGCGGCGATGCGGCGCGGCATAGCGGGTCTCCTCACAGTGTGCAAGTCTGCGTCATCATACCACTCCGATCTGCTGCGCCGAAGCGATTCTTGCGCTCGTGATCGGCGTCCGGCCAGAATTCCGCGTCGAGACACCGGGATGGCCAAACATCGCCGGATTGACTCGACGGGCGTCGATGCTATGATGAATCGTCACGCGATGCCCTCCGAGGCGGATCGATGACACCGCAAGAGATCCACCGAGCCGTCCAGTACGTCGTCGCCAGCACTTCCTACGGGAAGGACACGGTCGCGCAGATCGTGCAGACCGGCTTCGCCGAGCTGGAAGCGCTGGCCACCACCACGACCCAGTCCTTCTCCCGCGAGCAAATTCTGGAGTACGTCTCTCGATGGACCATGGCTAAGACCGGCCAGCCGGAACCGCTCGTGCGCGAAATCCTCGGCTGCGCCGGCCGGTGGCTTGATGAGCTCTATGCGCAGTTGGCGCAGGACCATCCGGAATGGACGCCGCAGCCGGAGGGGGAATCGGGGGAGAGCCGCGCATGACACGACGGGGGCCTCGCCGCCGGTCGTCACGCCCGCTCGCCATCTGGGGCGACTTGCTTTCTGCGCGACGAGTTGCAGCCGAACGGGCCCGGCTGGCCAAGCGCTCGCGCCGGATGCACGACCAGTGGGCCGCCTTGCATCATCTCTGCCCCGATCGGGGCAGCCGCCTGCGGCTCAGCCGGCTGATTCATCGGCTCATGA
>CAYZTJ010000026.1:4174-20504 GCA_964481215.1 uncultured Nitrospira sp.
GGGCAAGGGATCATCGAACGGCTGGTCGCGCGCGTCGCGCAAAAGGCCAAGCAACTGTCGGACTATGCGGCGCCGGTGGTGTTGGCGCTGACCATGCCGCCGCCCGATCCGGAACTGGGCTTGCGCAATCAAGAGGTCGATCTGAAGCGGCTGGCCGGCGCCGTGACGCTGCTTCTGCTGAGTCTGAAGCATCTATCCGGCGTCGTGATCGCCCTGTGGGATGTGAAGGGCGCGCCAATGACATCTGCGGTGCGGCTCTCCAACGTGCATCTGGTCGAACGGTCGGCCCAGCAGGCGGCCTACCCGCGCATCCGACTGCTGATGACCAATCCCGCCGCGGCGGCGCCGCTCGCCGAGGCGCAGGTCGAGGCGTTGAAAGCCCTGTTATAACGACTGGGTGAGCGCCTCCAACGCCTTCGTCACCATCATGTCGCCGTTCTTCGTCGAGACGGCGATGCCCTCCTCGCAGACTTTCTTGCAAGGCTCCATCTTCCCCAGCTTGTGAAGAGATTGGGCCAAGGCCAGATAGGCGGCCGAGTAGCTCGGCTTGACCCTAATGCAGCTCTCGAGTGCGCTCGCGGCTTCCTGAAAATTCCCGTCGTCCATGTAGGCCTTGCCCAGGCCGAACCAGGCCACCTCGTCATTGGGATCGATCGCCAGGACTTTCTTCAACGGTTCGATGCGCGGGTGCGGCATGTTTTTCCTCCAGTATGGCTCGACGATAACAGCGATGTCCGCGCATTGTCTATGCTCTTTCCCGCGTGCTACCATCACCGCTTCGTAAGGCGTCAGGCGTGAGGCGTCAGGTGAAAATCCAGCTATCTCGAAGTCACACCTTACGCCTAACCCCTTACCCCTAACGGTATTCCATGTCGACGACTGGCTTCGTCTACCATTCGGCCTATCTCGACCATGACATGGGGGCGGGGCATCCCGAGTCCCCCCATCGTCTCCGCGCGATCGTGGCGCGCCTCGATCAGAGCGGGGTGCTGGCGCGCCTCGTGCGCATCGATCCCAAGCCGGCGCAGGATGAGTGGATCACCGAAGTCCACGCGCCGGCCTACGTGAAGAAGCTCAAGGCCGTGGCGCCGGAGGAAGGGCATGTGTCGCTGGATGCCGACACGTCGATGTCGCCGGGCTCCCTGCCGGCGGCCTACCTGGCGGCCGGGGGTGCGCTGGCGGCGGTCGATGCGATCATGGCGGGTCGGGTGCAGAACGCGTTTTGCGCCGTGCGACCTCCCGGGCACCATGCGGAGCGGGATCGGGCCATGGGGTTCTGCCTCTTCAACAACGTGGCGATCGCGGCGCGATACTTTCAGAAGCAACATGGGCTGACACGCGTCATGATCGTCGATTGGGACGTCCATCATGGAAACGGCACGCAACATTCGTTTTACGACGATCCCTCCATCTTTTTTTTTAGCACGCACCAATATCCGCATTACCCGGGTACCGGCCGGTCGAGCGAGCGCGGCGAGGGCAAGGGCGAAGGGATGACGCTCAACGTGCCGCTCTCGGGTGGGCAGGGCGACGAGGATTATGAGAAGATTTTCCACCGTCTCCTCGTCCCCGCCGCGGATGCCTTCAAGCCGGAGGCGGTGATCATTTCGGCCGGCTTTGATGCTCATCGCGACGATCCGCTGGCCGGCATGGGCCTGACGGAAGATGGGTATGCGTCTCTGACCGCGATCGTGACCGGCATCGCCCAGCGCCATGCGCAAGGGCGCGTCTTGTCCTGCCTCGAAGGCGGCTATAACCTCCAGGCGCTCGCCGGCTCGGTGGAGCGGCACGTTCGAGCCCTCATGGATGCGTGACCAAGAGAAGGTTAAGGTTCAGGTTAAGGCTGAGGGAAAACGTCTTGCGAAGCTTCTCCATTCACGGCCACCCTTAACCTCAACCTCAGCCTTAACCTTGCATGATTCAGCAGATGGGTAAGCCAAAGAAGCTGTTTGTAAAGCTGCTTATTGCAGTTGCCACAGCAGCGGCGCTGGTCTACCTCTACTACACCGAGGTCAAGCCGGTGGTGATTTTCGGGCTGCGCTCCGACTATGCCCACGCGATTCCCTATCAGAAAGTGCCCGCGGGCCTCGAGAGTCTCAAGGCCGAGTCCTGCGGGACCTGTCATCGCGAGATTTATGAAGAATGGAAGAGCAGCGTGCATGCGCATGCGGTGGAAGATCCGTTTTTCCAGGCCTACTGGAAAAAGGACAACCATATCTGGGTCTGCCTCAATTGCCATGCGCCGCTGGAGAATCAGCAGCCGACGCTGATCAAAGACATTCCCCGCAATCGCGTGGAGAAAGCGACGCAGGAGCCCAATCCGCACTTCGACGCGGCCTACCAACTGGAATCGATCACCTGCGCGGCCTGTCATGTGCGCGACGGCGTGATCTTGGGCCCCTTCGACGACTCGGCCGCGCCGCACCCGACGAAATTCGATCCCACGTTCCGGACGGCGCAGATCTGCTCCCGTTGCCACAACGTCGTCTCAGGCCCGGCGCAGTTCTACAACATCGGCCCTTGCGGGACCTACGCGGAATATGAAGGCAAGTTCTTCGCGCAGGAGCGGGGACTCATCTGTCAGAGCTGCCACATGCCCGAGGTCGAGCGGCCGGTGGCGGAGGGCTCGCCCATTCGACAGGGCCGGCGCCATCTCTGGCGGGGGGGGCATGATCCAGAAATGGTGCAGCGCGCGATCGGCGTGCAGGTGAAGGCCGAACCCGCCCAGCCCAAGCCCGGCGATCAGGTGCGACTCACGCTGACCTTGATTAATGCGGGGGCCGGTCACAAGATTCCCACCGGCGATCCAGACCGCCACTTTACCGTGGAGTTCGAGGTGAAGGACGAGCGCGGGCAGATCCTCAGCCGCCAAGAGGATACGATGGGGCGCTGGATCCTCTGGCAACCGGTCATCGTAGAAGTGTACGATAACCGGCTCTTGCCGCTAGCCAGTCGGGACTATGGCTATCTGTATACGCTCCCGGACCAGCCGGCGCGGCTGACAGTGACGGCGCGGGTGCGCTACCATATTCAGACCGAAGGCCAGCATGAGATGTTGAAGGCGAAGTATGGACTCACGGCCGACGATCCCTATTACTTCACCGTCTACGAACGGACGGTGCCGCTGAAAGGCCAGTTTGCGGCGGCCTGGGCGGATGAACCAGCGCGGCCGATCCATGCCTGTCCGGCCGATCGTCACGCACAGACGGCTCCCTTAGGCTGATTCAGATCACAGGAGTGAGGATTCACCGGTATGAAACATGAACTGTTGATCGATAGCGAGACGCTCAACCGCCGGCTCGGCGAGCCCGGCCTGGTGATCGTGGATGTGCGCGGGAAGGCCGCCTACGCCTTCGGCGGGCACATTCCAGGCGCGGTCCATACGACGTGGCACGAGTACAGCGATCCCAACGCGGCCGCCAAGGGGCTCCTCGATCCTGATACGGCTACCCTCGAGGCTAAGATCCGTGCGCTGGGCATCAACAACGACAGCGAGATCGTGATCTACTCAAACCCGTTCGATAATTGGGGCGATGAAGGACGCATGTTTTGGATGATGGAGTATCTCGGTCATGCCAATCTCAAGATCTTGGACGGGGGCTGGGTGAAGTGGGTGAAGGAGCAGCGGCCCTATGAGCACGGTGTGGTGTCGCCCAAGCCGGGAACCTTTCGCGCCAGCCTCAATGCCGACGCGGCGATCGCCAAGGACGAGCTCAAGGCCATCGTGCGACGACCCCATCCCGAGACCTTAATCGCCGATGCCCGAAGCCTGGAGGAGTACGCGGGCAAGGAGGTGTCGGGGATTCCGCGTCCCGGCCACATTCCCAGCGCGGTGAGCGTCCCGTGGAATCTCTTCCTGAATTCGGACGGCACCCTCAAGGACCTCGATGTGATCGGGAAACTGCTCGACGAGAAGGGCCTGCATCCCAGCCACGACGTCGTCTGCTACTGCACGGGGGGAGTGCGTTCGGCCTGGCTCTATGTGGTGTTGAAACTCGCGGGCTACTCGAAGCTGCGCAACTACGCCGGGTCCTGGTGGGAGTGGAGCCGGGACTTTGCGGCCCCGGCCGAAAAGGATGCGCGGCTCCTCTATAAGATCGTGACCCAGGATGAGGAGAAGAAGCCGTCTTGACGGGGATACATCCAGCGTGTAAGGTCATCCGTAGTATTGGGTAAGACACAGAGCAGCCAACTGGGACGCACCACTCCCAGATCTACCATCAACCGGGAGGCGTACGATGAGCAAGGTTATTCTGAGTCTGGTAGGAGTCGCCGTGGCCCTGGCGGTCCTCAGCATGCCGTTTGCGGGATCGGTGGCGCTGGCCGGCGGCAACAAGCATGCGGCGGAAGCCGTGCAGCATGCGAAGGAAGCGGTGGAGCATGGGAAGGCCGGGCACGCCGACGTGCTGGTGAAGCACGCCGAGGGCGCGCTGAAGCATGCAGAAATGGCCGAGAAGGAAACCAAGAACATGCACGTGACCGAGGGGATCAAGGGCCTCAAGTCTGGGATCGAGCATGGGAAGGCCGGCCACGCGGATGTGGCGACCAAGGCGATCCAAGATGCCATTCCGCACCTGTCCGAGGCCATGTAAGCATCACGATTCTGTGAGGAGTCGTACGAAACGGGCAGGGTAACCTGCCCGTTTCTTATTTGATCCAATGAAAGTCGGGTACTACCAATTTGATTGTGCCTTTGGCGAGGTGAAGCGGAATCTCGATCGCGTCTCACAAGCGCTGTCGACCGTCACGGCCGACGTGCTCGTGCTGCCCGAGCTCTTCGCCTCCGGCTACCAATTCGTGTCCCGGCAGGAAGTGTTGGATCTGGCCGAGCCGGTGCCGGATGGGCCGACCACACAGCGGCTTCTGGAACTGGCGAAGGCCCGCAAGATGGTGTTGGTCGGAGGGCTGCCGGAACGAGCCGGTGAGCGGGCCTTCAATTCAGCGGTGGTGGTAGGACCTCAGGGCCTCATCGGTTGCTACAGGAAGACGCATCTGTTTTTCGAAGAGACGCTGTTCTTTGCGCCGGGCGACAGTGGCTTTCAGGTCTGGGACATCGGGTCGGCGCGCATCGGGGTGATGGTCTGTTTCGATTGGTTTTATCCCGAAGCCGCCCGCACGCTCGCGCTCAAAGGCGCGGACATCCTCTGTCATCCGTCGAATCTGGTGTTGCCCTTTTGTCCGGACGGCATGGTCACCCGCTGTCTGGAAAATCGGGTGTTCAGCGTCACGGCGAACCGAATCGGGACCGAAGCGCGCGGGGGAAAAAAGCCGCTGACCTTCATCGGCTCCAGCGAAGTGGTCACGCCGAGAGGCCAGGTGTTGGAGCGAGCCCCGCGCGAACAGGAGGCGCTGGCCCTGGTCGAGATCGATCCCTCCGAAGCCCGCCAGAAGAGCCTCAATCCCTACAACGATCTCTTGGCCGATCGGCGCCCGGCGCTCTACCAGTGATTCCTTCCGGCTTCGGCTTGAAGGCTTTCCGGACCAAGCGGTAAAATGCAGGCGGATCTCGAGGGGTCACGCGATGCCTTTTGTGCCTGACGGCCCACCGCTGAGTAAGGGCGTCTTTCTCGTCGCCAGTCCGAGTCTGCGCGATCCCAACTTTCGGCAGACCGTGGTCTTGCTCTGCGAGTATGGGGCGGAAGGCGCTCTCGGCGTGATCGTCAATCGGCCGACCGCGATCTCCTTAACGGAGGCGCTCCCGCAAATTCCCATCCTGGAGGGGCAGCGGCACATCCTCTTTTCCGGCGGGCCGGTCCAGCCGAATCAAGTGATGGTGCTGTATCGGGTGTCGGAGGAACCGATCGAGACCCATCATGTCTTCGATGGCGTCTACTTGGGGGGGAGTCTAGGGAGGCTGGAACAGCTGATGGTGACTCCGAAGACCAACGAATCCTTTCGCGCCTTCATGGGCTACTCGGGCTGGGGGGCCGGCCAACTGGAGAATGAAATGAAAACCGGTTCCTGGCTGACGCTGCCCGGCGATCCCTCCATCGTCTTCGAGAAAGACCCTGCCAACGTCTGGCCGGATATCTTTCGCTCCCTCGGCGGCCAGTTTGCGATGTATGCGGAGATGCCGGCGGATCCGAGCCTGAACTAAAGGCTGAAGGCTGAATGATGAACGCAGAATGGAGGAAGGGATCCTCCTCCTTGATCTTCGTTCATCCTTCATACTTCAGCATTCAACATTCTCTTTAGAAATCGCCCCGTGTGCGATTCCGGCGCCTGCGCCACCTCTTCCGGTGTGCCTTGTGCCACCAGGTATCCCCCCGCGTCGCCCCCTTCCGGCCCTAAATCTAGAATCCAATCGGCGCATTTGATCAGGTCGAGGTTGTGCTCGACGACGACTACCGTGTTGCCGTGCTCGACCAGCTTGCCTAGGACCAGGACCAGCTTGCGGACATCGTCCAGGTGCAAGCCGGTCGTCGGCTCATCAAGGATGTAGACCAGATCACGCGCGGTGGTGTCTTTGAGTTCCGCGGCGATCTTGAGCCGCTGCGCCTCGCCGCCGGAGAGCGTGGTGGCGGATTGGCCGAGCCGCAGGTATCCGAGGCCGATCGTACTGAGGAGCCACAGCTTGCTGGTCAGCCGGGTGGTGCCGGAAAAGAACGTGAGCGCCTCCTCGACCGTCATGTTCAGCACGTCGGCGATCGTGCGGTCGCGATAGCGGATGTCCAAGACCTTGGTGTTGAAACGGCGGCCCTGGCATTCTTCGCAAGTCGCGTAGAGATCTTCGAAAAAGTACATCTCCAGCTTCTCGTAGCCGGTGCCTTGGCAGCGCTCGCAGCGTCCCCCGCTGGTGTTGAAGGAGAAGTGCGAGGGATCGAGGCCGTTCCGTCGCGCATCCGGCAGCGTGCCGAAGAGCGACCGCACCTCGTCGAAGGCTTTCATATAGGTAATAGGATTAGAGCGGGGCGATCGGCCGATCGGCTGCTGGTCGATCAGGCGCACCCCGGCGACATGCTCCAATCCCTTGATGCTCTCGAACCGTCCCATCGGCAGATTCTCTATCCGAAAGGCCCGCGCCAGCGCGCGATAGAGGGTGTCCTCGACCAACGTGCTCTTGCCGGACCCGGAGACCCCGGTGACGCAGACGAGCCTGTGGAGTGGGAGCGTGATCGAGAGGTGTTTGAGATTGTGCTCCGACGCGCCGGTCAGTGTAAGCGTGAGGCCGTTGCCCTTGCGCCGTTTGGCGGGCAGGGGAATGCCGGCTTCGCCGCGGAGGTAGCGCGCGGTCAAGGGTCGGTCGTCGCGTATGAAGGCGTCTCTGGGGGCGGCGCACACCACTTCGCCGCCCTGCTCGCCGGACCGCGGACCGAGTTCCACCAGGTAATCGGCGGCTCGGATCATCTGCAGATCGTGTTCGACCACCACCACCGTATTCTCTCCGTCCGCCAAATCGCGAAGAATGCCCGCGAGCGTCGCGGTGTCTCTCGCATGGAGACCGATCGTCGGCTCATCAAGGACGTAGAGGGTGCCGACGAGGTGCGACCCCAACTGGTTGGCCAGGGCAATGCGCTGGTGTTCGCCGCCGGAGAGGGTCTTGGTCTGTCGTGCGAGGGTGAGGTACCCCAGCCCCACGCGCTCAAGAAAGCTCAGCTTGGCCGTGAGGGGACGAAGGATGTCTTTGGCGACCTCTGTTTCGAATGAGGTCAGCGAGAGGCGGTTCAGCCAGTCGGCGGCGTCGCGCACGGTCAGGGTCGAGGCTTCGTGAATATCACGATCGGCGATCCTGACGTAGCGCGCCTCCGGCTTGAGGCGACTGCCTTCGCAGCTGGAACAGCTGACGGGGCTCCGATACCGGCTGAGTAAGACGCGCACGTGCAGCTTGTAACGCTTGCCTTCCAGATGCTCGAAAAAATCGTTAATCCCTTCGAAGTGCTTGTCTCCCGTCCAGAGGAGCTGCCGGTCCTTGTCGGACAACCGGGCGTAGGGCGTGCTCAAACTTATCCCTTTGCGCTTCATGCCCAACAACATCTGCTTCTGCCACCAGTCCGATCCCGGCTTGCTCCACGGCTCGATCGCGCCATTGGCCAGCGAGCGGTTGCGATCCGGTACGATCAAGTCCTCATCGTATCGGAGGATGTTTCCGAACCCCTTGCACTCCGGACAGGCGCCCAGTGGATGGTTGAAGGAAAACAGGAGCGGGCGGACCGGCTCGAAACGGCGGCCGCAGGACTGGCAACGAAAATCGGTGCTGTAGGTCTCCTCAGGCTGGCCGATGACCGCGACGCGGCAGATGCCCTCGCCCTCGCGAAAGGCGGTCTCGACCGCCTCCACAAGACGCGTGCGGTTGTCCGATCGGAGGACGAGTCGATCCAAGAGGACGCAGAGGCTCTTGGCCTTTATGCCGGAGAGAGTCGGGGTGGTCTGCAGATCGTGGATGTCGTCGCCGGCTTTCAACCTCGTATAACCGCGCGTGAGGAGAGATTGAATGAACGACTGCTGCCGAGCAACCTCGGGATGCTTGATGGGAAAGAGGATCATGGCGCGACCGTCGGGGAAGCGGGTCAGGAGGTCGTCGGCGACGGCGCCAGGCTGATAGCCTCGTGCCAGGGTTTTACAGTCGGGGCAGACGGTCTTTCCGATTTTGGCGAACAGCAGTCGGAGGAGGTCGGCGATCTCTGTCGCCGTGCCGACGGTGGAGCGCGCGGTCCGCACCGGGTTCTTCTGTTCAATCGCGATGGCGGGGCGCACGTTGAGAATGCGATCGACGTCCGGCCGATCCACCTTTTCCAGAAACATGCGGGCGTAGGTCGAGAGGGATTCAACGTAGCGCCACTGGCCTTCGGCAAAGAGGGTATCGAAGGCCAGCGAGGACTTGCCCGAGCCGGACAGGCCCGTGATGGCGGTCACCTTGTTGTGGGGGATGCGAAGCGAGATGTTCTTGAGGTTGTTTTGTCGCGCGCCTTCGACGATCAGGTCGGCGGTATCTGGAGGGGAGGGTAGAGGGTTGGTCACGCCAAAATCCCTGTGGTGAATCAGCCATCCTAGCAAGGGGGAGAGAGGGCTTCAACAGGGGACTGGCCCGCTTAGCCGCCATGCAGGCGGGTGCTCGCCTCGAACTGCCTCGGATCGGCTCGCGGTACCCGTATGGATCCCGCTGGCCATGCTCCTGCGCCGTCTCTGCTCTGGTCGCGCAGCCGTTCCAGCCGAGCCGCAGATGTGTTACTCCCTGGGCCGCGGCTTAATCGGGCCTCCAGTCCGGGCGGCCCCGAACCGATACTCCTTATAGAGAGGTGAGCCGATGGCTGGTCCGAGGCTACGAGGACCGTGGTTGGCCGAATGGGTGGCTGCCATCGCCCTGCTCACCACCGCCCCGGCATCGGCCTTCATCGTGGTCGACGGTGAAGAGGGCCGCGTCATCCAGACCCTCATCCAAACCGAAATCCTCCCGCTCTTCGCCCAGGCGCCCGGCCTCGTCTCCGGGATCGAAGACATGACCATCGATCCGGACCCGGAAGATCCTCACGGGCGCATCTGGGTCATTACGGTCGTGCTGACGGAGGAGACGGCGACAGGGATCGTGATCATTCAGAAGGACCTGACCTTTCGCGGCGCCCTCGGAACCTCGCCACACTTGGTAAACCAAAGTCCGTCACGTCCATGGCCTGATACCCCTGCCACGCCACCAAATTGAGACTCTGAGCATTCAATCCATGAGGGGATGGGGTAGCGAATCCACCCCCGCAACTTCACGCTGGACGAAGGGAACAGACTGAGGCACAATACCTCCGCCAGCTCGGCGATCGGCGCACAGTGCCCGGTCAATTCACATGGAGGTTTTCTCATGCGCAAGATGGTAGCGATTGCGGCAGCGATGATGTTCCTGGCGGGCGTCGGCTCGCTCTCCTTTGCCAGCGAGATGGGCAAAGCGAAGGAAGCCGTCAAGGAAAAGAAGGAGGCGGTGAAGGCCAAGAAGGAAGACGTGAAGGCTGCCGCCAAGGATATGAAAGACGCCGGTCACGAAATGAAGGATGCAGCCAAGGACATGAAGGATGCGATGAAGGGGCACTGATCCGGCTCTTTGGTCTCTTCTGACAAATGGGCCTGCGGGTGCGCTGCATCCGCGGGCCTTTTTTATTGGAGCGCGAGCTGTTTGGTGGCATGATGAGGCGATGCCAGCGTGCGTCTCATCAGCGATTGGCCTGGATCTCAGCCTGTGACGATACGTCCCATTTCTCAGCAGCTCCGCACGATCGGCCCTACCTGTCTCGTCATCTACCCTGCGACGATCCTTCTTCTCGCTGGCGTCTTGGTGTTGGCCTCCCGCATGGGACAGCCGCTCTCGATATTTCTCAGCGATCCCGTCACGGTTATGGAGGCGCCACCCTACTATGGCGCGGTATCGAATCTTGGGGTACTCATTTGGGGTGTCGGTGGAGCCATTGCCGTATTTTCTGCCGCAGTCTTGCGCGCGAGACGTGCAAACGGGGAGCTGGGTTGGTTTCTCCTCGCGTCGGGCCTCTGGACGATGGTTCTGGCCGCGGATGACCTCTTCCTCCTGCATGAAACGATCCTTCCGCACTATCTGGCGATTCCGCAGAACCTTGTGCTCGGCGCCTACGCCGTGCTTGGGGTTGCCTACCTGATTCGATTTTGGAAGATGATGGCTCAGACGGACTGGCTGCTGATCGGAATAGCCTTTGCGGGCTTGGGCCTGTCCGTGGTGTTCGATACTGTTTTGAAGCCACTGGAGTTCAGCCAGCAGTCTCTCCTGGAAGATGGGAGTAAGTTGATCGGGATCGTGAGTTGGACCGCCTACTTTTGGAGAGTCGGGAGCCACGCCCTGGTCGACGCGGTGGCGATCGACGATTCCGCATCTCCGCGGGGACGGTCGACAACTCTGTCTAGCGCAGCATAAGCCGAAGCAGCCCGACGCAAGCCATATAGAGTGTCAGCGCACCGAACATAGCGGGCCAGAAGCCCAGTCGGTTCAAGCCCAGGATGATGAACCCCACGTAGGCCAGCCAGGGCGGGACGAACCAGAGGAGATTCTTCGCGTAGGTCAGCGTGGCCTCGTTTCCGCCGTTCATGTAGATCAGGATAAAGGTCACGCCGGTGATGGCGGGAAAGGTGCTGGCGAGGGCGGCAAGGAACCCCTCGCCCTTTGCGCCGAGATAGGTCGAGAGGGTCACGACCAAGCCGCCGATCAGAAAATACAGTCCGTACTTCCACAGGTCCGCCATCCGATCCTCCTCCTCATCCTCCTCGAAACGCCGTCATCGCCTCTTCGACGAGTCGCGCTCCCTGGCCCGTGTAGCGGGGTGAAAAGTGAAACACTGTCAGCTCGCGGACATTCGCCCGCTTGGCCATCAGGCCGGCCTGCCGGGCCGTCAGGTGATAGCGCTCGTAGGCCTTCTCCGCGTCGGCCTCCAGGTAGGGGGACTCGCAGAAGAACTGGTCGGCCTCTCGCGCCAGCTCCACGATGTTGGTCTCGTTCTCGGCATCATAGCGGACGTCGACCACATAGACGATTTTCCTGTCCGCGGGTGATGGTCACGAATCGCTCCTTGATGTCCCCAAGGATGAGCGTGCGCGCTTCCCGCCGATGTTCGAAAAAGAGGGTCGCGGTAAACCGAAAGTCGTCGGGCCGCCCTTCCCAGAGATAGTCCTTCACCTCTTTCAGCCAGGACCCCACCGGCAGCCCCGCCTCGTGGAGGAGTTCCTTATTGACGTTCACATGAAACCGCTCCTGAAGCGCGTAGGCGAACGACGGAATGCGGTGGTTGAGCGACACGGCCCGCACCGTGAACATGGGATCGTCCAAGACGACGAAGGGCCGCTCATTCGACAAGTCGGGGCGAGCCGATCGGCTCACCGCACGCGGTCGAAACCCCTCCGTGGCAAGAAACGTGGTCGCGAGGGTGTCGCGCTCGTGAAATTCCCGCACCTCGATCGTCAGCGGGTAGCCGTCGACCAAATTCCAGGTGTAGCCGCGCAGCTTGCCGCCGACGTTGTTGATCAACCCCGGCGGGCCGTAGAGGCGCAGGGTCTTCCCCCGGCCCAGCGCCACGCGAAGCACGGCGTCGAACCCGATGAAATGGTCCATGTGGGTGTGCGAGACGAAGACGTCCATCGCCCGCAACAGGCGGGTGGGACCAAGGGCCTGATTGTCCCCCAGGTCGAAGAGCAGCGCGCGCGACGACCAGCGGACCTCGACATAGAGGCCGGGATCGCCGAAGACATCGTTCACGAGATGGCAGGAGAAGGAAGGATTCATCTTCTGTTGGGAGATTGATTCATTGCAGCATCTGAGCATTTGATCATTGGGCGAACACGAGTTCTCAATGAACCAATGATTCAATGGTGCAATGGATAAATTTCAGCTCAGCGCCGTCTTGATGATCGAGTACATCACCATGACTTCCACCGCGTGGGCGACGATCGGGGCATACAGATTGCGAAGTTGGACCCACAGCAGGCCCCAGACCAGTCCGTCCCAGACGGCGATCCAGTGCAGGTGTCGAAAGGTTACCACCATGAAGGGGTCGAAGGAAAAGACCAGGGCCGAAAGGCCAACGGCAAGCACGTAAGGCGTAAGGCGTGAGGCGTAAGGTGACAACTGAATGAAGAAGGTCAGAAGGCGGCCGAGGAGAAAACCGCGGAAGTTGAGTTCCACGAAGAGCGCGATGGCGCAGATAACCCAGGGCACCATGATAAGAACCGGAATCTGCGCGTGAGGGGTCTCCCGGAGAAACAGGATGTCCCGCCCGAGCCAAGGCACCACCCAGAGGATGATCGAGGCGTTGATCACGCCCAGTGCGAGACCGATCCGGAATCCCCAGAGGACGCCTTCGGTCCTGAGCTGAGAACAGAGGCCGAGCCGAGCGACCGGATTGTCGTTGCACGCGAGCCAGATACCGAACGCGAGGTACGCCGACCCCTGCGGGAGGAACTGCATCGTGCGCAGCGCCTGCCAGTCGGTCGGCAGCAAGTAGTACAGCCCGGTCGCGAGGATGGGAAGGAGGCACAGCCAGGGCAAGCGTTCAAAGTCAGGCGAGGCGGGGACTTGCGCCGGGGGCCCGGGCGGCGGTGCGGCATGGCGGAGATGATCCGACACGGATCAGGAAGCTGAGGGCGACTTCAACTCGATGTGGTACTTCTCGATCGTGGCGCCGGTGTTGCGGGTGAGATTCGAGAGCGACTTGTTGTAGTCCACGATGGCGCGCAATTCGTTGCCCTGCGCCGTCGCCAGGTCGCGCTGGAAGTCGAGCACGAAGCGAGTGGTGCTGAGCCCCACGTTCAGCCGCTCGCGTTCGGCCTGGAGCTGCTTTTCCGCCATGATGCGGGCGGAGCGGGTCGTCTCGATCCGTTTGAAGTCGGTGTGCACGCGGCGGACGGCTTCCTTCACGCCGACGATGACTTGTTGACGCACGCTGGCCAGGGTGGAGACGGCGTTCCTCGTTTCCAGTTGGCGCTTGTTGTACTGGCTGGTCGCGGAGCGGTTGCCCAGCGGATAGCTCAAGACCAGCCCGGCGCCGTAGTTATAGTAGTCGCCGCCGAGATTGCGGCTCAGCATGTTGCCCACGTCGTTCCCGAGGCCGGCCATGCCGCCGGTGCCCTGAAACGAGAGGTTGGGCAGCATTTGGTTCTTGGCGAACTGCACATTGAGCTGGCTGGTGTCGATGTTCTTGTTCGCTTGCAGCACTTCCGGACGTTGCGCGATGGCCAGATCGATCGCCTCGGCCAGGCTGATGGCTTCGAGCGATTTAACCGGCTGATCGAGCGGCACGACGCGCAATTCGGCGCGAAGGTCTTCCTCGGCGGGGTTGAGCAGCCGCCGAAATTGATCTTGCTGATCGCCGATGGCTTTCTCCGCAATCAGGACCTGCTCGACCCGAGACGCAACGGCGGCTTCCGCCTGCAGCACGTCCACAATGGACATCACGCCGGCCTTGGCCTTGGCGCGGTTGCTGGCGAGCAGTTCCTCGGCGGCTTTCAAGGCGGCCTGGGCGACCTTCAGATTCTCATTCGCAAAGACCAATTCCCAATAGGCCTGTTCGACGCCGGCCACGACGGTCAGAATCCGATCGCGCAGAATCTGCTCTTCCAGTTTCACGTTGTTCTGCGCGATGTGGATGAACGTGCGGTTGACCTCCACCCCGAAATTGCGCAGCAGGGGCTGGGTCAAGGTCACGGCCAGGCCGGAGGACCAACTTGGATTGAATAAGAAAGTATTCTGCCCGGCGACGAAGGTCCGCTGGGGCGCGAAGTTGATGTCGTAGTTGGCGCCCGTCACGAGATTTTGCGTCATGTCGAGCGTGAGCTGACTGTTGTTCTGGTCGAACTTTTCGATCTGGTTGAGGGCGGCGCCGGACAAGCCGAACACCGGCCGATTTAACGGGGAGACCTGCCGGCCATATTGGCCGTTGACGCTGACGGTCGGATCGAACTTGGCCTGCTCAAAAATAATGTCGGTGAGTCGGATGTCGCGGTTCTGTCGGCTGACCGTGATGTCGAGGTTCTTTTCAAGCGCCTCCGCCACGGCCTCGACCAGCGTGATGCCCTGGCGGCGCTCCGGCGCGGCAGGCGCCGCGGACGGCGTCATGGGGGGCTCGGCTGCCCGGACGAGGGACGGGCCTACCAATGCCCAGATCAAGGCGCCTAGGATGATAAGATGTGTCGGCAAGGTTTTACCGTGTCCTGCTGGTGACCGAGAGATCGCTTGCGGGTCTCATCGACCGGCGTCATAATAGTACCGAAAAACCCGTTCACTGTCACTGGATGGGGTCAAAGGTGACGATCTCGCTTCCGTTCACGCGATCTCAGACCGACCGAGGATTCCGGCTGGTGCTCCTTGTCGGCCTGTTTCTGGTCCTCTCGGAAGCGCCGGTCTGGGCCCAGGCGGTGTCAGGCATCAGGGGTCTGTCCGGCGGCGTCGGCGCGCTCTTCAGTTATTTCGGGCCCGGCAATCTCTATGTCGACAACCAGGGCATCCAGGGCTACGTGTACAATTTCAATCTCTTTGAGACCTATAATTTCCGAAGCGCCGGAGGCCAAGCCTGGAGCGGCGGCCTCATGACGCTGGGGCCGCAGCAAACCATCGGCCTGATTCAAGGTGCGAATCAGGGCGGAAGCTCTCCTATCGTCTTTCCTCCGTCGCCACGACAGTTGCCGCCCTTACTGCCGATCGATTCGTCCCTCATTGAAGATCTGCCGTGACGTAACGCATTGGATGGATGCGTCCTCTTTCAGCTCCTCGGTACGGCCTGAGTCCCTCGACAGATGAGCGTGCCTTTACCTGCGCCTCGGCGAGTGTTTGTCACGGGTGGGACTGGGTACCTTGGCCATCGACTGATCGCCTGCCTTGTCCAGCGCGGCCATAGGGTCTCGGCCCTCACACGGGCGGCATCGTCACAGAAGCTCCCGGCTGGGTGCACGTGCCTTGTCGGCAATCCTCTCGATGCCGAGACGTTTGCGGCCCACGTTGCCCCGGCAGACACCTTTGTGCAACTCGTCGGCACGCCGCATCCGGCGCCCTGGAAAGCCAAGCAGTTTCGCGAGATCGATCTCGTGTCGATGCGGGAATCGATGAAGGCGGCGAAACAGGCTCGGGTGGCGCACTTCATCTACCTGAGCGTGGCCCAACCGGCTCCGATCATGCGGGCCTATCTGGCCGTGCGCGAGTGGTGCGAGATCCAGCTGAAGGCGACCGGGCTGGCGTCGACAATCTTCCGACCTTGGTATATTCTCGGCCCTGGACATCGGTGGCCTATGGTCTTGCGACCGGCGTATCGGCTGCTGGAACTCTTCCCGCGGACGCGCGACTTCGCCCAGCGACTGGGGCTGGTGACGCTGGAGGAGATGACGAAGGCCGTAGTCTGGGCGGTCGAACATCCCCCGACGGGCGCGCGCCTGCTCGACGTGATGGAGATCCGACGGCTTGGCCGGTCCGGCTCCGAGAACGGATAAGCCGAGGAGAACCCGTATGCGTGTGAGACAGCGTACGTGGTGGGGGAGCGCGCTCGCGACGCTCGCCGTGGCCGGGTGTGTCAGCATGGAGACGGGCACAACCACCCAGCAAGAAGATCGCGGCCTCGGCATCGTGCACGGCACGCTCGGGGCGCGGCTCGAATTGTCCGTCGAGCCTCGCCGCCCTCCCGGCGCGTTGTCGATGACCGGACAGGTCGTGGGGCTTGAGGGGGCAGCCTATCTGGTGCGGGACGGGGCCGGAGAGGAGGTCCGCGTGCCGCATGATGAGAACACGCGCATCGATCGGCCGGCTCACATCGGGGATCGAATCCTGGTCTTGTTCGATGGCGCCGGACGGGCGGAGCGGATCTGGAATGTCGACCATCGCGACGATGTGCCTTAGTCGAACCATGCCCCG
>CAYZTJ010000026.1:20604-21967 GCA_964481215.1 uncultured Nitrospira sp.
CTGGCCTTAGGGCCGAATATCAATGCGCCGATGCCGGCGTCCCAAGAACGGCGAGCCTATGAGGCGGTGCAGAAGGCGAAGGCTCGCGCGTCGAAGGCGACCGTCGCTGAACGGGGCTATATCGACGCGCTCGCGAAACGGTACATGTCCGGTGGAAAGGCAAAGCGCGAGGCGCTCGATCAGGCCTACGCGGCGGCCATGCAGGACGTGGCCAAGCAATTCCCCGATGATCCCGATGCGCTGACGCTGGCGGCCGATGCCTTGATGAATGTCCAACCCTGGGACTACTGGCACCAGGATGGGAGACCGAAAGGGGCGGCGGATCGGATCGTGGCACTGCTCGAACAGGCGCTGGCCAAGGCGCCGGACCATCCCGGGGCCTGCCACTTCTATATCCATGCGGTGGAAGCCTCGCGTCAGCCGCAGCGGGCCGTTCCCTGCGCCGAGCGGTTGCCGGGATTGATGCCGGGCGCCGGCCATCTGGTGCACATGCCCGCGCATATCTTCATGAGAGTCGGCCGGTATCACGAGGCGGCGGAGCAGAACGAGCAAGCCGCGTCGGTGGATCACGCCTATCTGGAGCATCGGCAACTCGCCGGTTCCTACGCGATCGACTACTACGCGCACAATCTTCATTTCCTTTGGGCTGCGTTGCTGATGGAAGGCCGGGGCGCCGAGGCGAGAAAAACCGCGCAGGAGCTGGCCGCCAAGGTGTCGAAGGCCGACGTGAAAAAGAGTCCGCCGCTTGAGGCCTACGTGCCGACCCCCTATCTGACCTTGGCCCGGTTCGGCCAGTGGAGCGACGTGCTGAGCGAATTGCCGCCGCCCCGCGAATTGCGCTATGCCCTGGGCATGTGGCATTACGCGCGGGGACTGGCCATGGCGGCGACCGGCCGCTTGGGCAGCGCCCAGGCGGAACAGCTCGCCCTGGAGGAGATGGTCAAGGGGCTCCGGCGGGCCAAGTCGTCTGAACTCAAAATAGTGCGGACACAGCTGGAGATTGCCGCCCGTGTGATCGGCGGAGAGTTGGCGAGCAAGCGGGAAAAGTATGACGAGGCGATTCGGCTGACCCAGGAGGCCGTCCGGCTCGAAGACTCCTTGCCCTATCAGGAGCCGCCCCTGTGGCATCATCCGGTTCGGCAAGTCCTCGGCGCGTTGTTGCTGACGGCGAAGCGCGCATCGGAGGCTGAAGCGGTTTATCGCGAGGACCTGGCGCGCCATCCCGACAACGGGTGGTCGCTCTTCGGATTGGCGCAGAGCCTGCGGGCCCAGGGGAAGGAAGTGGAGGCGAGGCCGATCGAAGAGCGGTTCAGCACCGCCTGGTACGCCGCGGATGTGACGCTGAGCGCGTCGAGATTTTGAA
>CAYZTJ010000026.1:22067-28193 GCA_964481215.1 uncultured Nitrospira sp.
CCACACCAGCGCCAGCACGTAGCGTGAGGCCAGCTCTAAGAGCGCCGGTTGCACCTTGTCAGCGGTGTCGGTCGGCTGATGAAAGTCTGGGTGCGGCCCGGAGGTGACGATCGTCACCGTGGGGATCCCGGCTTCCTTGAACGGCACATGGTCGCCGCCGGGGAAGAATCCGAACAGATCGAGTGTGTCTGCAAGTCCAGCCCGCTGCCCGGCCGCCTGCGCCTGCTCTTTCGGCAATCCGGTGATGCCGACCGTCAATCGTCCGTTCCCCACGCCCGCATGGTCGATGTTGATCATGGCGATGGTTGATCTGAGCGGACGCGATGGGCGGGCGACGTAGCGGCGAGAGCCCAGCAGGCCTTGTTCCTCCCCGCTGAACGAGAGGAAAAGCAGCGAGTGCCTCGGGGGCGCGCCCAGTTCGCGGAGCACTCTTGCCACTTCCAGCATGACGGCGGTGCCCGAGGCGTTGTCGTCCGCGCCGGGAAAGATCAGCGGTCCTTGGCGCCCCAGATGGTCCCGATGCGCGCCGATGATGATCGTTTCACCGGCAGAGGGGCCCTGGCCTGGGATGAGGCCCAGCACATTGTGCAGGGCGCCAGCCTCCTGGGCGCTGTCCCAAGCCAACGACACCTGGACCCTTGTCGCATACGATTGCGGGCGCAACTCCTTGTTCAGCGCCTCTTGGCGCTCCCGTAGTGAGCGGCCGCTCTCCGCGACGATTCGCTCCGCCAGCTCCGTGCTGATCCAGACGCCGGGAATGGGGCGCTCTCCCGCCGACTGTCCGTAGGCGCCGCTTGGCGCGCCGGTCGTGCCCCGCCGCGCCTCGTAGGCGTTGATGATGGGACCGGTCGCCATGAGATAGGCCACGGCCCCTCGCGCTCGGGCGGCCCGTTCCTTTTCGGCATGGGAGACGGGAGTCGGATAACGATCAGGCTTGCCGCGCAAGAAGAGGACGACTCGATCGCGCACATCGAGGCCGGCGTACTCATCCAGACCCTGAGCGGCATCGGCGATTCCGTAACCGACAAAGACGACCGGGGCCGTCGTCCTGACGGGAGGCGAATCGAGCACCGGGAGGAAGTCCGGTCCGTGCCGGGCCATAAGCGTCTCTGTTGCGGTGGCCACCGCGACGCGTGGGGCTGCCTCGATGCGAGCCACGCTGATCGGGATTGCATCGACGAAGGGGGGCGGGGCCTGCTGAGCTGTGAGGCTTTGCTCGGCCGCCGGGAGCAGTCCGAGCCGATGAAAGCGATCGGCGAGAACGGCGGCCGAGCGTCGATCCTCGTTCGTTCCGGTCTGCCGTCCCTGAAACTCGGGAGCGCTCAGTTCCGCTACGGTCTGATGCATCCGCGCGCCAGATAGATTCCGAAGCGCCGCGGCCAACCCTTCAGAGGCCACTGGGCTCTGCGCGATGGACGGTGAGACGAAGAGAGTGAGGCAACAACCGAGGGCTCCTGAGAGACGCCATGGCGCCGCCCTGCTACGAGCTGCCTTCATGGCCGGTGAGGGTAGCACGCCTAAAATCGAGGGCGCAAAGGCGAAGGGGGCCAGGCGACAAGTCGAAAGTCCAACAGTCCCAATTCTCAAGTCGCGAATCGGAGGAAATGATCTTCGGATTTCCATCTTGCCGACATTCGAGGGTTCCCCACCCTGGAAGCCGAGGTGGAATTTCTGCTAATCTACGAGCCGGTTGGCGGAGGGGAGGGGCCGATGGCGCAAGAGGGAAAAGGGCTCTACGACCACCAGTACGGTCGGTTCGTCGAGAACAAGGACAAGGGCACCGGCTATGAATTTCAGCATCAAACGGCCGGGAGTGTGCCCCCGCCGACGGTGACCTTCGCCCAGCGGCTCCGCTGGTGGACCTGGGACCGCTGGCGGCGGATGAAAACCATCAGGGCGCAGCGGGATCAGCGCCTCAACGACATTCTCGAAATACCGAAGCCGAAAAACCCCCCGGCCAAGTGGTAGGGCGCAGACGTAAGGAGTGAGGCGTAAGGGGTGAGGGGTTAGGGAAGAGCGCTCAAATGAATCCTATGGTGGCAACATCACTATATCTCTTGCTGGTGCTGGCGGTGCAACTGGTGGGCGGGGTCTGGGTCTGGGCCGCGGATGGCCGAACGCCCTTGGCGACGACCAACAGCCCGGAGCTGCTGAACCAATTCAAGAAGTGGACGTTCGACGATATGAAATTGGGCGAGGCGCCGGCTGGATTTTCGGCCGCTACGGTTGGGCAGGGCGCCGCGGGCGTGTGGGCGGTGATTCGCGACGAGAAGGCCCCGACGGCGCCGCAAGCCCTCGAGCAGTCTGCGCCCTGTCCGGAGCCGGGCTGTCTCCATGTCTTCCTGGTGGATGGGCTGACCTACGACTACCCGGATATGACGGTCCGCTTGCGTCCGCGCACCGCAGGCCCCGCGGTCGGGGGCGTGATGTTCGGCGCGAAGGATGCCGCCAACGGCTACGTGGTGCTGGTCGACTTCGAGGCCAAGACCATGGAGTTTGTGGTCGTCAAGGAGGGCAAGGCGACGAGCTTGCACACGGCGCCGATCAAGCCCAAGGCGGTGGACTGGCACATGCTGTGGGTTCGACGGAACACGATCGTGAGCAAGGAGTTCTTCGAGGTCGGCTTCGACGGGAAGCTGATCATCTCGCTCGAAGACGATCAGTTTCGGGCCGGCCGGGTGGGCTTGGTGACGCGCGGAACCGGCGCGCTGGCCTTCGACAACCTGTCCGTGTCGCCGCTGTTTTCCTCCCGTCCGCTCTCTCCGCCCGCCGCGTACTGACGGGACCGGCCCCCTGCCGTTGGGGCCTGTCCCGTTTCTTTACGGATAAATTCCTGAAACGCCCGTCCGTTCTCCCGCAATGCTCCGTTGGGCTCGTGCAGCGCCTTCGCATCGGGCCGATCCACGCTGAGCCAGACGACATAGGGCAGACCCAACTCCACCGCCTTACCCAAGAGCGCGGTGACGGTCACCGGACCGGTGTCGCGTTGGCCCATCTCGGTGATGATCGGCTGCAGGCCGGTTTCCGCCTTCAAGTAGGCGACGGTCTCGGCAAGCGCCGCCGGATCGGGGATGTGCCAGTGAACATTGAGGTAGTCAAGCCCGGCCGACTGGTACTCGGCGAGCAGAGCTTTCCCCTTCATGATCGCCTCGCCGATGCGACGCTGCCCCTCCACGGTTCGGAGCATCTTCTGCTGTGATGGGTCGGACGTGCGGCGGAGGAAATCCTCCGCCCTCCCGCCTTCGCGGCGGTCGCGATAGTGGCTCCAGACGAGCGTGGCCGCCAGGCTGCTGCCGAGTCCTCCGTTCGTGCACTTGATGCCCTTGCGACGGGCCACGGCGCAGGCGGCCTTCAGTTGGGCGCCGTAATGCTTCGGCGTGCCCAGATAGTAGAGCGCCGAGTTTTCTTCGTTCTCGACCACGAGCAGTTCGGGGCGATAGGCATCGAGCACGTCGCCCAATTTCTTCTGATAGGCCTCCAGATCTTTGGGAGGAGACGCGGGTTTTGGCAGGGGCAGGCCCTTGCCGTTGTGGCGAACGGTCAGGACCACTTTGAAGCCGGCCTTGAGGAACGCTGAGGTGTCCTCGTGAGTGCCGGCCCATTCAGCCAGGCTCAGATCCAGGGGCCGAACCATGGTCACGCCGAGCGCGCGCGCCACGACGACTCGGCCGGCCACGTCCCCTTCTTCACCTCCGAGCATGACGCCGAAGGTCGTGCCGGGCGGTTCAGCGAAGAGGGATGGGATTACGCACAGAATCTGAAGGAGACCGAAACAGACCAAGCTGCTGAGAAAGACGCGGCGCATCATGGGCATCCGAGCAGCATACCGCGAAGCGCCGGGCGAATCCAGGTCGTCGACGAGGGCCTATGTTATGATGACCCGCATGCGCAGTCCTCAGCCGTTCAAGCTCGAAGCCCCGTTCAAGCCTTGCGGAGACCAGGGGCAGGCCATCGACAAACTCGCTGCCGGCGTCCTCGCGGGGACGCCGCATCAAGTGTTGCTCGGAGTGACGGGATCCGGGAAGACGTTCACCATGGCGAATCTGGTCGAGCGGGTCCAGAAGCCGACGCTCGTGTTGGTGCACAACAAGACCCTGGCTGCGCAGCTCTATCAGGAATTCAAGCAGTTCTTTCCGCACAATGCCGTCGAGTACTTCATCAGCTACTACGACTACTATCAGCCGGAAGCCTATCTCCCGCAGACCGATACCTATATTGCGAAGGACGCCTCCATCAACGACGCGATCGACCAGATGCGCCACTCGGCGACGCGGTCGCTGCTGGAACGGAACGATGTGCTGATCGTCACGTCCGTCTCCTGCATCTACGGCCTCGGCTCGCCCGAGGTCTATCACAACATGTTGCTCTATCTGGAAGAGGGCATGGACATCCGGCGCGAGCAGATCCTGGCCAAGTTGGTGGAGATTCAATATGCCCGCAACGACACGGACTTTCACCGGGGCACCTTCCGCGCGCGCGGCGACGTCATCGAAATCTTCCCGGCGTCTTCGGACGCCAATTCGGTCCGGATCGAACTCTTCGGCGACACCGTCGACGCGATTCACGAGATCGATCCGCTGACGGGCAAGTCGCTGCAGCGGCTCCCCAAAGTGCCGATCTACCCCAACACCCACTATCTCATCGCGCCGGACCGCTACGAGCGGGCGCTCAACGGGATCGAGGAGGAGCTGCAGGAACGGATCGCCTCCTTCAAGAGGAACAACCAGCTCCTGGAGGCGCAGCGGATCGAGCAGCGGACGAACTTCGATCTGGAGATGATCCGCGCGATGGGCTACTGCCACGGCATCGAGAACTACTCCCGGCACTTGAGCGGTCGCGCGCCGGGCGAGCCGCCGCCCACGCTGCTCGACTATTTTCCCAAAGACTATCTGATGATTATCGATGAGTCCCATGCGACCGTGCCGCAAGTGGGCGGCATGTACGAGGGCGACTACTCGCGCAAGAAGACGCTTGTCGAATATGGGTTCCGATTGCCCTCGGCCATCGATAACCGTCCGCTGACGTTCAAGGAATTCGAACGCATGCGGGGGCAAGTCATCTATGTCTCCGCCACGCCGGGGACGTACGAGTTGGAACTGGCCGGCCGAGCTGTGGTCGAGCAGATCATCAGGCCCACCGGGTTGATGGACCCCGTCATCGACGTGCGCCCGGCCCGCGGGCAGGTCGATGATTTGCTCGGACAGGTACGGGCGGAAGCCGCAAAGGGTCATCGCGTGCTGGTCACCACGCTCACGAAGCGAATGGCGGAAGACCTCACCGAGTATCTGCACGACCTCGGGATTCGCGTCCGCTATCTCCATTCCGACATCAAGACGCTCGAGCGAGCCGAGATCGTGCGGGATTTGCGTCGGGGCGTCTTCGATGTCCTCGTGGGAATCAACTTGCTGCGGGAAGGACTGGATATTCCGGAAGTGAGCCTGGTGGCGATTCTCGATGCCGACAAGGAAGGCTACTTGCGGTCGCATCGGTCGTTGATTCAAACGGCCGGGCGCGCGGCGCGGAACCTGGACGGCCGCGTGATTTTCTACGGCGATCAGATCACCAACTCCATGCGGCTGGCGATGGAGGAGACGGCGCGGCGTCGCACCATCCAGCAGGCCTACAATGAGGCGCATGGCATCACGCCGGCGTCGATTACGAAGAGCATCCCCGATCTGGAGTACCGAACCGGCGAGAGCGACTACCTGGAATTGCCGCTGGTGGCCGAGCCGGTGGCTGGCTATCGCGTGGACGACCGCGTGGACCAGACGATCGAACGGTTGGAAGCGGAGATGAAAGCGGCGGCCAAGGAGCTGCGGTTTGAGCGTGCGGCCGACCTGCGGGATCGGATCAAGGCCCTGCGGCTGAAGGAACTACAAGTCAGGGACGTGGTGCAGGAAGCTTAGACCAGCTTGTAGAGATAGACTCCGAGGAAAATTCCCAAGAAGCTCAACAAGTTCATCTTGAGGGTGAAGCCGAGCGTCAGCTTGAAGAGCACGAGATCCAGCGTCAGCGGGGGGCTGATGCCGGGGGTCAAGGCGGTGGCGAAAAAGCTCTGAATCGCCCCCTGCGGCGCCATGACGCGCAGAATCTCCCCGAGCACGCCGCCCATCAGTCCGCCCACGA
>CAYZTJ010000027.1:0-27746 GCA_964481215.1 uncultured Nitrospira sp.
AGATGCAGCCGCCCGACCAGCCTGGTATAATGCGCCCGGATTTTCTCCTTGTCGTGAGTAGCAGCGAACAGGATCCCCATGGCCCCCTCAACACTCTTTGAAAAGATTTGGAATGCCCATGTCGTGCGGGAGGAACCGGACGGCACGACCCTCCTCTACATCGACCGGCACTTGATCCATGAAGTCACCTCCCCGCAGGCTTTTGAAGGGCTGCGCGTGGCCGGCCGAACACCCCGCCGCCCGGCCGCCGCCCTGGCCGTCCCGGATCACAACGTGCCGACCACCGATCGCCGCCTGGGCATCGCGGACCCCGTGAGCGCGATCCAGGTGCGCACCCTCGAGGCCAACTGCACAGAGTTCGGGATCACGCTCTTTGGAATGGATGACCCCCGGCAAGGCATCGTGCACGTGATCGGCCCGGAACAGGGCTTCACGCTCCCCGGCATGACGATCGTGTGCGGTGACTCACACACCTCGACCCATGGGGCCTTCGGCGCGCTGGCCTTCGGCATCGGCACCAGCGAGGTCGAGCACGTCCTGGCCACCCAATGCCTCTTGCAGACCCGGCCGAACACGATGCTCATCCGCGTCGATGGCCGCCTGGCTCCCGCCTGCTCCGCCAAGGATGTGATCTTGGCCATCATCGGCGCCATCGGCGCCGCGGGCGGCACCGGCTATGTCATCGAGTACGCCGGCTCGGTGATCCGCGGTCTCAGCATGGAAGGCCGGATGACCCTCTGCAACATGTCGATCGAAGCCGGCGCGCGAGCGGGCATGGTGGCGCCCGATGAGCTGACGGTCGCCTATTTGAAAGGCCGTCCGATGGCTCCGGCCGGTGCGCTCTTCGCGCAAGCCGCAAAGGCCTGGCTGGAATTGGCGAGCGACGCCGGCGCCCGATTCGATCGCACCGTCGAGATCAAGGCAGAAACCATCGCCCCGCAAGTCACCTGGGGCACCAGCCCCGGGATGGTGACGGGAGTCGACAACAGGGTTCCCGATCCCCGTTCGATCTCGGATGAGAAAACCCGCAAGGCGACCGAGCGCGCCTTGGAGTATATGGGTCTGGAACCGGGCACCCCGATCACGGCGATTCCGATCGACCGGGTGTTCATCGGTTCCTGCACCAACTCGCGGATTGAAGACTTGCGCCTTGCGGCCCAGTACGCCAAGGGCAAGCGGGTGGCCTCGCGTGTCCACGCCATGGTCGTCCCCGGTTCAGGGCTCGTGAAGCAGCAGGCCGAGGAGGAAGGGCTTCATAAGATTTTCCTGGACGCCGGCTTTGAATGGCGGGAGGCCGGTTGCAGCATGTGCCTGGCCATGAATGCCGACGTCCTGAAGCCCGGCGAACGCTGCGCCTCCACCAGCAATCGCAACTTCGAAGGACGGCAGGGCAAGGACGGCCGGACCCACTTGGTCTCCCCATTGATGGCCGTCGCCGCCGCCGTCGAAGGACATTTTGTCGATGTACGCCTGTGGGCGTAATCGACAATGATAAATTACAAATTCAAAATGGAAAATTTTTCAATTTGCATTTTTCATTTTGCACGGTGGAGCCGTTGATGCAGCCTTTTACCACTCTCACCGGCCTCGTGGCCCCGCTGGATCGGGTCAACGTCGACACCGATCAGATCATCCCCAAACAGTACTTGAAAACGATCAAGCGCACCGGTCTTCGCGAAGGGTTGTTCGTCGATTGGCGGGTCCGACGGGACGGGACCCCGGATCCCGATTTCTTCATGAACCAGGCTCGCTACCAGGGCGCGACGATCCTCCTGACGCGCGACAACTTCGGCTGCGGCTCCTCGCGGGAACATGCGCCCTGGGCCCTGCTGGATCAAGGGTTCCGGTGCATCATCGCCCCGAGCTTCGCCGACATCTTCTACAACAACTGTTTCCAGAACGGCATTCTGCCGGTCGTCTTGAACGCCGACGAGGTGCAGGCGCTCTTCCACGCCGTCGCCTCGACGCCGGCCTATCGGCTGACCATCGACTTGGCCGCCCAAACCGTCGCCACGCCGAGCGCCGCCGTCTATCGTTTCACGCTCGACCCCTTCAAGAAGGACTGCCTGCTGAAGGGGTTGGACGCGATCGGCCTGAGCCTCACGCACGAGGCGGCCATCGGCGCCTATGAGCAGAAGCAACGCCAGGCGACGCCCTGGCTCTTCGGCGACCTGGCCGGCTCGAAGCGGTAGCGCCCATGGGGAAAATTCTCCTCGGACTCTTCGGCATCCCTCTCGCGATTGCGGGCATGTATCTCGCCTTCGTGCTGAATTTCAGTTATTCGGAAGGCGACCGCGCCGGGTATCTGCAGAAGTTTTCGGAGAAGGGCTGGATGTGCAAGACCCACGAGGGCGAGCTGGCCATGACCACCGTGCCGGGCGTCGCGCCCGTGCTGTGGGATTTCACGGTGCACGATGCTGCGGTGGCCGCTCAGGTCAATCAACTCATCGGCAAGAAGGTGATTCTGCACTACAAGGAACACCGAGGCTTGCCCAGCACCTGCTTCGGCGAGACCGGCTACTTCGTCGACCGCATCGAGGCCGCACGAGAGTAGAGACGCGATCCCCGCATCCCGCCGATCCCTATCCTCCCGATTTCGCGCGAGTGAGAACGCTTTAGACTTGGGGGTCTTCATCCGCCAGGCGGCGGCGCGGAGGCGGGCTGCTCATCTGCTCCTGCTCGACCACCCGCTGACACGGTTCGCAGAGCTCGCCATGCCGTTCGGTAAAGAAGGTTTCGGCGACGTCCCCGCAGCGCTCGCAGATCATCCGACCATGCTCCTGTGAAGGCTGAACGTCCTCACAGATACCGGGCCGCCCCCTCGCCTGTCAACTTCTGCATTCGGGCTTGTCACACGCCCGCGTACCATTCATACCCCTGATCTTCCCAGTAACCACCATTCCCCCCGGCAATGTCACCGAACGTTTCCACGAGCTGAATCCGCATGATGTACTTCGCTTGCTTGTAGCCGAGCTGACGCTCCACTCGCAGCCGGACTGGGGCCCCATGCGGAACCGTCAGCGGGGCGTCGTTCATGTCATAGGCCAAGAGGGTCTGCGGATGATACGCCTCGTCGAAGTCGATGCTCTCGTAGTAGGGAACCGCGTCGTCGTCCGTGTCGGCGCAATGGAACACCAAATAGCGCGCCTCCGGCAGGGGTTCAACCTGCGCCAAGACATCGCGCAGCGGCACGCCCGTCCACTTGCCGATCGCGCTCCACCCTTCCACGCAGTCGTGCCGCGTAATCTGAGTCCGCGCGGGCATCGCGCGCAGCGCCGCCAGCGAGAAGGCCGCCGGACGGCGAACCAGCCCGCCGACCTCCAGCGTCCAGCCGGCGAACCCGTCCGCCGCCAAGGCCCGATACCCGGCGTCGGCCACTTCTGTATTGCCGTTCGCCGGAAAGACCGCCGACCGGTCCGCCTCACCATACTCCCGAGCCATCGCGCGACGCGGCGTCAGCGCCCGTTGCGCCCGCTTGGTCACCCCTTCGGTCTTGCCGGTCAACTCGCCGAACCATTCGCTCCGCGACAGATTGTCGCAACCCGCCAAGGCCAGCAGGCTGGAGGCCTGCAGAGCGCGCACGAAAAACCCGCGGCGATTCACTCCCCCGTTACGACCCATGACGTCTGTCCTCCCGCTGTATGACACACCAACCTGTGAGCATCGACCGAAGATTATTGCGCAGCCCGGTGGTGGCCACCATCGTCAGATGCACGACGATGAATCCCACGAAGGCCGCGCAGGCCAGAAAATGGATGGAGCGCGCCGACTGCCGACCGCCGAAGAGATCCAGCAGGAAGGGATAGCCTGCGTCGACGGTCGGCGACATGGTCAGCCCCGTCAGCACGATGAGCGGCGCGAGGCCGAAGGCCACGCCGGTGTAGGCCAGTTTCTGCAAGACGTTGTACCGCTTGGCCGCCTCTCCGGATGGATGGCGGAATCGGAGATGATTGACGAGATCCCGCCCGATTCCACGCCAGTCCTGCGCGGTCGGAAGCAAGTCCTTCGCCAAATGGCGGCTGACGATCGAGTAGAGCCAGAAGAGCAGGCCGTTGATCACGAAGACCCAGGCAAAGAGCAGGTGCCACTGCCGCCCCATGGCCAACCAGCGGCTCCCCGGCAAGGTCGCCCACGATGGGAAGGCCCGTCGTTCCCCGCCTGAAACGCCGAGCACGCCGGTCGTGTCGAACGCCGACGCCCCAAGACTGGTGACCCCGCGTAGATCCCCCGATTCGCTCCGCACACCCTGGATCGACAAGAAGGCCCGATCGCGATCGGATCGTTCGCCCCAATACAGCGCCGGATGGGCATTGAAGATCTGCAGGCCGCTCATGATGAGGATGAACAGGCAGAGGGCGTTGAGCCAGTGGCCGAGCCGGACCGGCAGCCGATGGCGATAGATCCGCTCGGTCGTGGGCGCCCCCACAGGCTGAGGGTCCGGGGAGCCGCCCCTCTGGGAATCGGGGGTAATCGGCAATTCCGCTGCCTCAGGCCCTGGGACCGGCAGCTCCTGTACGCGACTCTCCTGGTTCACGGTCTCTGTGACGGGCATGACCCCTCCCTTGCCACTCTTGTCTATGGAGAGAGTCATCCAGGACAGCAGATCGTTACAGACTGCCGATATTAGAGGGTTTTAATCGGCCCTTAATGGCGGCTTCATCTGGGGAGCTTATCGTGGGAACCACTGATCGGGCGTCCCGCGTAACCATCATCAGGACATCATGAGGAAGGAGGGCACGATGGAATGTCGGAAATGCAAAGGGTTCATGGTTCAAGAATGGTGCGGGGAACTCCACGTCGAAGACTACATCTGGCGATGCGTCAACTGCGGCCACCTGGTCTTCCCGGCCCTGAAACCGCAGCGAGATGTGATCAAGTCGCTGATGGAACTGGAAACGGCAGGATGCCGCTAGCAGTCAGGGCATGGGGGCGGCGGTAGGCTACGCCGCCCCCTGCTGGTGCAGGAACTCGACTAGCCGCTTATTGTCCTTCGCGGAACGCATGAATTCAAACCCGACCCGCCCCGATCGAATCGACCGCACCATCGCCGGCACCTCGATCGGCGGCTGTTTCTGATCCACCCAGAGCTGGAGATAGAAGATATCCTTCTCCCGGACGGGCGTGGCCGTGGCCACTAAACAGCCCCCCGTCGAAATATCTTCGACCTGCCCCTCGCCGGACACGCGCCCACCCGAGAAGCAGAGTTGCAGGCGAACCGGGATACGCCGAGCGGCGCGCCGATCCATCAGGCCCCGGCGGTAGTGTCGGCCGATGCGGAGCGCCAAGAACCGATGCCCGCAGGCCTGGCAGTTGAACGGCGACACGCAGAGGAGGCTGAGGGCCCATTCGACCGGACGGCGACAGGGGGCGCGAAGGACGTCGGTCTTGTCACAGCGGGGGCAGCGCAAGATCATGGGCGGTTGGGCGCCGAGCGTGAATGCATGCGTGGAGCCATTCTTCCAGGGTACGTAGGCTCACTCTACCGCCCCGGGCACGGGAAGGCGAGAACTTTTGCCTTTCTGGTATAATCCGCGCCCTGGTTGCGCTGGAACTCCCATGCCACGACTACAGGGCAAGATCGCCATCGTCACCGGCAGCAGCAGCGGGATCGGAAAAGCCATCGCGCTGACCTTCGCGCGGGAAGGCGCGACGGTCGTCGTCGCCGCCCGCCGCGCGGCGCTGTGCGAGTCGGTCGCGGAACAGATCCGCCGCGCAGGCGGCACGGCCGAAGCCATTCCGACCGACGTCACCGACGAGACCCAGGTCGATCGGCTCATGGCCGAGACGGTTCAGCGATTTGGCCGCCTCGACGTTCTAATGAACAATGCGGGACTCGTGGGCGGAGCCCGTCTGGCAGACGTGAGCACGGAAGCCTTTGATCGCATCATCGACACCAATCTGCGCGGCACCTTTTTCTGCTGCCGGGCCGGGTTCCGGCACATGCAGAAGACCGGCGGGGGAACCATTCTCAATATGTCCAGCGTCGCCGGCGTGCAGGCCTGGGCCGGAACAGGCGTCTACAGCGCCTCGAAGTTCGGCATCATGGCGTTGACGAAGGCGCTCGCCGACGAGGGACGGCCTCACGGCATCAAGGTGATGGCCATCTGCCCCGGCGGCGTGGCCGACGAACTGGTCGACGCGTCGCCGGATGAGATCGAACGCAGCGGCAAGATCAGTCCGTACGATGTGGCCGAGACGGCGGTCTATTTGGCCACCTTGGGTCGGCACACCATTGTGCATCAGGTGGTGGTGGATCGAATGGAGGCGGATTGGTGAGGGGGAAGGGGCACGGGGAGGGAGAAGTCCAGTTCTCTTGTGGCCTCAATGCGATGATCAGGAACGGCGAGTTCGAGTCATCGATAGTCCCGCCCACACCTCTGAAGCTTCGCCAAGGCGAAAAGTCGGCGCGGGCAGCATCTTTCACCCATTGAGTGCGCTCCACGCTGAGGCAACGGCCTTCATGGCCTTCCCCCTCCCCATTCGCGAGGAGGAAGGTGGAGGAGTAGGAGCAGTGATATGGCAGCCAAACAGACATTACTGACCGTCGCGACGTTCAATGTGAATTCGCTTCGGAAGCGGATGCCGATCGTGTTGGATTGGCTGAAAGAGTGGAAGCCGGATGTGCTCTGCGCGCAGGAGACGAAGGTGCAGGATGCGGAGTTTCCCCTGCTGGCGCTTGCCGAGTCCAAGTATCACATCGTGTTCCGCGGCATGAAGGCCTACAACGGGGTCGCCATCTTCAGCAAGACCGAGCCGGAGAGCGTGGCGTTTGGACTGGAGGATGGCCAGGAGCCGGACGAGCCGCGGTTGGCACGGGCCGTGATTCAGGGCATTCCCATCGTCAACACCTACATCCCGCAGGGATTCGAGATCGACTCGCCGAAGTATGCCTACAAGCTGGCCTGGTTCAAGCGGCTGCGGCGGTATTTTGAGCGGACGCTCTCGCCCGATCGGCCGGCTATCTGGTGCGGCGACATGAACGTGGCGCCGGAGCCCATCGACGTCCATGCGCCGGAGAAGCATCTCAAACACGTGTGCTACCACGAAGACGCGCGCAAGGCCTATCAACACACGAAGTCCTGGGGCTTTATCGATGTCTTCCGGAAGCTCTATCCCGACCGGCAGCAATATACCTTTTGGGACTACCGCCAGCCGAGCTCGCTGGCCGCCAACAAGGGCTGGCGCATCGACCATATTCTCGCCACGGCCCCGCTGGCCGAGAAGATTCGCAAAGCCGACGTCGACATCGAGCCCCGCAAGGCCGAACAAGCCTCCGACCACACCGTCCTCTGGGCAGAGTTCCAACTCTAACGATGAACTCAGAAGGCTGAGGGCTGAACGGCCCGCGAGCGGAGCCTTCGAACATTCGATCCACTCTCAGAACTCACATCTCGAGACTCACCACCTGAGACCCGGACCACTCCCAATCCTCCCCCGTTCATCGTTCAACGTTCACCGTTCATCGCCGATCTACGACGAGCAGCTCACGCTAATCTGTTTGGCCCACTCGGGCGACGGCGCGGCATAGGCCTCCATGTCCGGCTGTTCGGCGTAGGGATCGCGGAACAAGCGCCAGAGGCGATCGACTTCGGAGAAATCCTTTTCCTCTCTCGCCTTTCGGATCGCCTCATGGGCGAGATAGTTACGCAGAATGTACTTGGGATTGACGCGATTCATTCGCGCCCTCCGCTCCTCGTCCCGACTGCCTTCTGATGTCAGGCGCGCGGCATAGCGCGACGCCCACTCATTAAAACCCTCCCGATGCAGGAAGCAGTCGCGAAGGGGCGCGTGGCCATCCCTGCCGTCCAGTCGAAAGTCCCCGAGCGCGCGGAAGAAGTTCGTATAGTCCACGCCGTCGGCTTCCATAAGCCGCAGCAACTCTACCAGGAGCTCGGCGTCCTCCGCCCTGGCCTCCTGAAGTCCCAGTTTGGCCCGCATCAACGTCGCATAGTGTGCGTGGAAGCTCTCCTCGTACCGGGCGAGCGCCGCATGGCCGTCCGGCTCTGCGATCAACGGCGACACCGCCTGGATCAGACAGCGCAGATTGAAGTAGCCGATGTCCGGCTGATGCTGAAAGGCATAGCGCCCATAGGTGTCCGAATGATTGCAGATGAATCCCGGCTGGTAGGCCTCTAGAAAGCCGAAGGGCCCGTAGTCCAGCGTGAGCCCGAGGATGGACATGTTGTCGCTGTTCATGACGCCATGCGCAAACCCGACGGCCTGCCAGGCCGCAATCATCCGGCCGTGGCGGGCCGCCACCTCCCGCAGCCACCGGCCATAACGATCGGGCCCCTCGCCGACATCCGGAAAATGCTCCGCGATGACATAGTCCGCGAGCGTCTTCAGATGGTCGGGCTGACGGCGATAGTAGAACACTTCAAACGACCCAAACCGCACATGCGACGGCGCCAGGCGCAGTAGCATCGCACCGGTTTCGACCTGTTCGCGATAGACCGATTCTTCGCTCCCCACCACGCATAAGGCCCGGGTGGTCGGAATGCCGAGGCTGTGCATCGCCTCGCTGCAGAGGTACTCGCGAATGCAAGAGCGCAGCACCGCCCGGCCGTCGTCGTCGCGCGAAAAGGGCGTGAGCCCCGCGCCTTTCAGGTGTAAGTCCCAGAGCCCGCCCGCCTCGTTGCGGACCTGGCCCAAAAGAATCGCCCGTCCGTCGCCCAGCCGGGAGACGTAGTGGCCGAACTGATGCCCCGAATAGAGCATGGCGAGCGGGTCGCCGCCCGGCAGCAGGTAGTGGCCGCCGAAGACCGCGGCGAATTCAGGACGCGCGGCCTGCAGCGGATCGAGATCGAGCAGGGAGGCCGCGTCGGGATTGAACGCCACTAGGTGCGGGTTCTTCAATGGAGTCGGAGAGACGCGGGCAAAGAAGGGCTCCGGCAGACGGGCAAACCGATTGTCGAAGGCCAACGTTTCCAGGGCGGCGAGTGGCATAGGGCATCATGGCATGGGGCTGTGCACCGTTCAACCGGCGCGTTCAACCCACGCGCGCCGCCCCGCCCGGGCCGCCCGACCGCCGTTGACTCGGACAGAGGCCTACGCTAGCCTGCCGGCTCGATCATGATGAAGTATTGCAGCCAGTGCGGCGCGCCCGTGGCGCTCAAGATTCCCGCCGGCGATACGCTGCCTCGCCACGTCTGCGACACGTGCGCCGCCATCCACTACGTCAATCCCAAGATCGTGGCCGGCTGCATTCCCGAATGGGAAAGCCGCATCCTCCTCTGCCGGCGCGCCATCGAACCGCGCGTGGGCTATTGGACCTTTCCGGCGGGGTTCATGGAGCTGGGTGAATCCACGGAGGAGGCGGCCGCGCGCGAAACCCTGGAGGAAGCCAAGGCCCGGGTCGCCATCGACTCCCTCTACGCCGTCTTCACGCTCCGCCACGTGAGCCAGGTCTACGTCGTCTATCGCGGCCGCCTGCACGCGCAAGAATTCAGCTGCGGCAGCGAAAGCTTGGACGTGCGCCTGTTCGACCAGAATGAGATTCCCTGGGAGGATCTGGCCTTCCCGGTGATTCGCGAGATCTTGCGGCGCTACGCGGCGGATCGGCGGGCGGGCAGTTTCTCGGTCCACTCCGGCGCCGTCGCACCGGGCGGGTTCTGATCCTGCTCCGGAGGCGTCACCGGCGCCACCGCCCGTGATGGGGCAACTTCCGGCTTCTTCGGCTCCGCCGGCTTTCTCGGACGCGACTGTTCCGAGCGGAATCGTCGCAACAATCCCAACGCCGCCAGCCCAGGCCCGATCACGGCGAAGAGCCCCAGGTCGGGATTGTTGGCCAGCGATTTGATGAAGGCCACGAGGCCGCTGATCGCATCCGGTCCTCCCGTCAGCGAGGGGCCCGGATTGTTGATGGACGGGAGCGGGCGGCTCGGCGGATCCTGCCGCGTGACCAGATAGCTGGTAAAGGCGTAGGTTTCGCTGGGCGTCAAGGCCGCCAGATCGAAGACGAAGATGCCGTGCGCCGGATCAAAGATGAAGGGCGCCGGAAGCGCCAGCGGCACTTCGATTCGGCGTTCGCCATACTCGAGCGTGATCGAGGGCGGCGTCGGCCTGAGCCCGGCATAGGGAGACAGGACCTCCTGCATCATCAGCTCTTCATGAAGCATGGGGGACCGTTGACCGGACCGGCCGTCCGGGCGCACCACGATCGGCGCCGAGAAGGGGCGAGTGGCGAGCACCGAGTCCGAAACCGGCGCGCGCGACTCTTGCCCGTCGGAGCCCCGGCGTTCGGGACCGATCATGTCTTCCAGCAGCGTATTCGCGCGAGGGCCGGCGCTCTCCGCGACGACGAAGGGCACCTCCAGTTCCGTCGCGGACACGTGCGCGGATTCGAACAGCCAACTCATCCCTGCGACAAGCCCGCAAGCCACGAGCAAGAGACTTCTTGGGGTGATGCCGTTCATGGTTCCATCCTTGTGACGCGCATCCTGCTTCGACATCCTATGCCCACCAGTGACGGCGCCGGACATCCGCCTCGTGCGCGTCCCCTGCCCCGTCAATCTGTAACGACGACCCGAACGGCGAGCCCCCGCCCATCATGCGACGGCGCAGCCCATCATGGAGCGAGTAAATCATGTGAGGGGACTGGGACGAGCGGTCGGGAACCTGACCGTGGAGCCAGCTGGGATTCAAGGGAGGGGGCGCGTCGGTTTCCTTCACCGTCGCACCGCACTTCAGGCAGCGCCAACCGGTGAACCGCGCGCAGCCTGGGTTCTCGGGGGTGGCTTCAAAGACCTCGACCATGAGTCCGCGGCACGTCATGCACCGTGTCATGTGGCCCTCCTTGTTCCGTACAGGCCACGATACGACAGGGGAACCGGCGCGACTATTCCGATGAAGCGGGAGGGCTCCCCCAACTGGGTGCGGGAGTCACACAACGGAGAGCAACCGTCTACAGATGGGGAGGTTCCGGCGGCTGGCGGAGGCGGCGAATCTGGCAGTAGAAGGCATACCCTTGGGCCAGCATGCCTGTCACGATGAGGCCGAGGGCGGTGGGCAGCCAGGCGGACCCCGGCTGCTCCAGGCCCTGCATCCCGCAGACAAATCCCAAGGCAATAAACACCATCCCGAGGGTTCGGGGGATGCCGGGGGCTGGTGGACGATCGGCCATCGTGGTCACTGTCCTGAGGCTTGCGCCGGGGGAGCGGCGGCCGTGGGCAAGCCGGCCGCTTTGGCCTTGATGGCCGCGGCGCGCGCCTGGAGGGCATCGGCCTCCTTGTCGCGCCCGGCCTTGCGGAGCAACCCGGCCAGGTCATCGAGCCCTTTCGCTACTTCTGGATGGTCCAGCCCCAGGGCCTTCTCGCGTACGGCGAGGGCCTGCCGAAAGGCTTGCTCGGCCAGCTCCAGCCGCCCGTCCGATTGATAGAGCACCGCGAGATTCCGCAAGCCCAAGGCCACTTCCGGATGGGTCGCGCCGAGCTGTTTCTCTTTGATCGCCAGGGATCGCTTCAGCAGCGGCTCCGCCTCGGCATACTGCCCGTGCATGCGATGCAGCACGCCCAGGTTGTTCAGCGTGGAGGCCACTTCGAGATGGTCATCGCCATAGGCCTGCTGAAAGATGCCGAGGGCTCGCTGGTAGAGCGGCTCCGCCTCCACATACTTGCCGTACATGGCATAGGCTTGCGCCAGGTTCGACAGGGAAAGGCCCAATCGAGCATCGCTCTTCCCGAAGGCCTCCGCCTGCCCCACCGCCGCTGTCAACAACCGCACGGCCTCCTGTTCTTTCCCCTGCCCCAGCGCCTGCTGTCCGGCCTGAAGCGTCTGTTCCCATGATGGCTCAGGGGAACAGGCGAGCAGGGCCATCAAGCTCACTATCAGACAAAGACCTCCACGCATGCCCTTCACGCCCTATCCTATTCGAGTCTAAGCGTGCTCTCCGACCGAAGGTTCGCACCTGTTGCAGGGGCCCATTGTAGCAAGTGTGGGGAATGGTTGCAGCGATTTCCTCGGCCGGCCCTACGTGCCCCTATCCCGGGGGAGACCTCCCCTCTCCGTCCGTCATTCCCCCAGGGGAGCCTCTCCGCCTCTGTGGAATAGCGCGCGCGAGGGTCTGGCCGTATGGTGACCTTACGGGAAGCGGCTCAAGCGGATGACAGTGAGTCATCCCACACTTCCCGCGTCCACAACCACTGGAGGGAGGTTCCCATGAACCTGTCACGTCTACAGTCAGTGCTCGGCGCGGCGGTGCTCGCGCTGTCGAGCCTGCTGGTCCCATCTTGGAGCCAGGCGGCCTCGTCATTCGAACTGATCCTGGATACCGGCTTCGACTTGAATTCGCGCGACCTGTCTCGTACCCGATCCGATTCGACCGGTCTCTCGATCACGGGAGCCGATGCCACCATCATCGCGCAGAACAATGTCAATGCCGCCTTCGGCATCAACAGTACCAGCCAGGTCACCTACACGCACGATATGAACTGGATTTCCCCGGCCGCGGCCAGCATCCTCTCCGCCAACCTGATCATCGACGCCATCGGCGCCGGAGGAACAGGGTTCTTGGGCCTGACGCCGAACGACTCGGTCTACGCCGACGGCAACTTCATCGGCAACCTCAATGTCGGCACAATTCTCACCGGGTTCATCTCTCTGACCAACTTGAGCATCAATCCCCTCTGGCTGGCCGACGGGTTATTGAACATCCAAATCAACCATGTGCCCTCAACGGACAGCTTCTCGGTGTTTGGCTCGAAACTGATCATCGACTATACCGGCGCGCCCAGTTCCGTGCCGGAGCCTTCCTCGATTCTGCTGATGGCGTCCGGTCTCGCCGGTCTCGGCCTCTATGGCCGCCGGAAGCTGGCGCCGGCGACGACCAAGTAAGCTCGTTTCGCAACTCGCGGGCAGGATCCTGAGAGTTCCTGCCCGCTCGCGTGGCGGGAGCCGGCTCACGCCGGCCCCGGCCACGCAGAGGTCAGTCGAAAAACACAGAGTTCACAGTTTTCAGTTGTCAGTCTTCAGCTTCCGGAACTGAAAGCTGATAACTGACGACTGAGCACCTTCCCTCTTTGCTCTTTCCCTCGTCACTCGTTACTCGTCACCGCGTTCCTGCATCCCCTCACATTTCTTGCTATAGTGCGCGTCCAATGGATCTCTGGCTCATGTACGCGACGCTTTTCGCCGTCGGCGGCATCTCCGGCGCATTGGACGTGATCGGCGGCGGCGGCTCGTTTCTCACCCTCCCGTTGTTGATCTTTCTGGGACAGCCCGCTGTCTTAGCCAACGGCACCAATCGCGTCGGCATCGTCATGCAGAGCATCGGCGCCGTCTGGGGCTTCCATCGGCACGGGGTGGTGGATTGGCGGTCGCTCGGCTGGGCGGCCCTGCCCGCCACCATCGGCTGCATCATCGGGGCCTACGTGGCGCTGGGCACCGACGACGCCTTCTTCAAAAAATTCTTGGCCGCCCTGCTGGTCGTGATGACGGGCTGGATTCTCTGGGATCCCATTCCCCGCTGGCAGGCGCGCGCCGCGCGCGCCGAGCTGTTCCCGAAATGGATCATCGCGGGAGGGTTTCTGATCGCCGGGTTCTTCGGCGGATTCATCCAAGCGGGCGTCGGCTTCCTGCTGCTCGCCGTGACGACCCTCGCCGGGCTGGATCTGGTGAAAGGGAACGGCGTGAAGGTGCTGACCGTGCTCTGCTTTGCCACTGTCGGCCTCGTCATCTTTGCGCTCGAAGGGAAGGTCGACTGGGCGATGGGCCTGGCGCTCGCGGCCGGCCGGCTCCTCGGCGGACTCTGGGGGGTGCGCTTGGTTATGGCCAAAGGCCACGGCTGGGTGAAGGGCGTCGTCACCGCGGCGATGCTCGCCTGCGCCCTCAAACTCTGGTGGGATTCACAGTGAGGTGAAGCGATGGTGCACCCGGGTCGGTACCGGCATTACAAAGGCCAGGACTACGACGTGCTCGGCGTGGCCAGGCACAGCGAAACCGAGGAAGAGTTCGTCGTCTACCGCGCGCTCTACGGTGAACGGGGACTCTGGATTCGCCCGGCGAGCATGTTTCTCGAATACGTCACGGTGAACGGCCAGCCCGTGCCTCGTTTTCAGCTCGTGGCGGAGTAGTCTCAGCTGGAGATCTACACGCGCACTTCGCTTGTTTTTCGCGCTCTCGCCTTCGCCTGCCTAGCCGGAGTCTACCCACTCAGGAGTTGGTGGAAATCCACCAGGCGACGCCCCCTCGAAGAGTCTTGACGCAAGTCATTGTTCTGTCAGTCGATCTTTCCGCTCCACCATTCCATCTCCGGCGAGACGCGCTCTAGCCGGCGCCTTCATCCAGACGCGCGAAGTTCATGAGCCCGCGAGGCCACTTCGATCTCAATACGTAGGTAGTTGCGTAAGGATCAGACCCGTGTTACCACCAATGGCATGCGAGGTAGCTCACCGCAGATCTTCGAACAGACTCCCGCGCCGTCTCGGCACGGCGTCATCCTCGCGCTCGTCATCGGCTCAGTGACGTGGCTGTGCCCACTCCTCACGCCGCCGACGGCGGCCGCCGTCGAATATCATGTGGCCCCGACCGGCCTCGACACCAACGATGGACTGTCCGCGGAGAGTCCCTTTCAGACGATTGGCCGGGGCGCAGAGGTCGCGCGTCATGGCGACATGATCCTGATTCATGAAGGCATCTACTCTGAATTCCTCGTCTTTCCGCATAGCGGCACCGTCGACGCGCCGATTCATATCCAGCCCTATCTGACCGATCTTGCGGTGATCGACGGGTCAGCCCTCTCTCCTGATTTCGACGCGCCGTGGAATCGGCCTCCCCTAGTTCGCGTCTCCGGCAACTACGTCACGATCAGCGGACTCGAAGTGCGCCACGCGCCGGGCGATGGCATCTTCGTCACCGGGCAACACGTCGTCCTCTTCAACCTGCACGTGCACCACACCTATCTGTCCGGCGTCCAGTTCTTCAGTACCTGGGACGGCACCCTCAGCAATTCGAACATTCACGACGCCCACGACTACGGCTCCGGCGGACGCAATGCCGATTGCGTCTCGATGGGCTGGTACAACGATCACGGCCGGCACAAGGTCCGCAATAACGCGGTCTACAACTGCGCGGACGACGGCATCGACGCGTGGACGGCCTATGACAACCTGATCGAAGGCAATATCGTGCACCATGCCGGTTTCTCGGCGGAAGGGAACGGCAGCGGATTTAAATTGGGATCGTCGGCCTATCCCTTCGGCGGTCGAAACATCGTTCGGAACAACGTGGCCTATGACAACAAGGGCTGGGGCTTCGGCAGCAACGAAGGGCCTGACAATCTGGTGTACAACAATACCGCGTTTCGAAACGGCTACGGCAACTTCGCCAACTGGGGCAAGCCCGGCATCTATCGCAACAATCTTTCCGTCGACGGCGGGGACAACTTGGCGCTCATGTCCGGCGGCCACAACTCCTGGAACCTGGGCATTCACGATCCTCTGTTCAAGAGCATTGACCCGACCTCGCCGGATTTCTTGCGCTTACAGGAGGAGAGTCCGGCCGTCGACGCCGGTGCGGCGGTCGGCCTCCCCTTTAAGGGACGGGCGAGTGATCTCGGGGCCTATGAATCCGACGGCTCCTCCAGCCTGCCTCCATCCGTGAACCTGTGCCGAGTTCTGATCCCGTTGGATCTCTCCGCGGCCTGGTCCGACGGCGGTTTCGCCTGGGGGCTTCCCGTGTCCCTAGGCGTCCCGGCGGATGCCACGCTCGCCTCATCGACCTCAACCATCCGTGTGTTTGAGAACAACACGGAGCTGGGCCCCCCGCACGCGCTCCACGCCGACATCCGCTCGCTAGGACACGGACGTTTCAGTCACTATAGCCTGCCTGACGGCACCGAAGAGACCTTGCGCCTGTCCGCCACCGACAATTCGGATCCCCGCACCAACGGGCGAACCTACGCCTACTGCACGCCAGACTCCGGCCTGAAAACGCCGCGCCGTCGAACCATCAGCCGCTAGATTCGCCGCTGTATGTCTTCATCGGAAGGACACTCCGACACCCAGGCACTAAGGAAGAAATGTCCAGGTCGAAAACGTGGCGGCTTGGCCGAGCGGCTCCCCTGAGGGCGAGACCACGTTCCACACCGTCGCATCCTCGACCAGAAACCGTCGCCCCTTCGCCGAGATGCGCACCCCGCGATAATCGGCGATGTAGCCTTGGGCCGCAGCCTGAGCGAGCATGCGCGCCCGCTCGTCTCGGTTGACCGGTTCGGCGGTCAGGCGGGATGGCATCCGGCAGAGGTCGTCCCAGGTTGTTTCGAACAGGTCCAGGGCCGTCCGATTGCCGTAGCGGAGAATCGGATCGGCCTCTCCGCCGTGCGAGACCAGCACGAAGGGCGCCTCAAACAGCACGCGCGCCTGCGCCACCGCATCGTCGGCCCGCTCGACGAGGTCCCGTCCCAGCCACCGACGGTAGCTGTCCAACATCAGCCGGCACCAGGCGACCGAATCCACCGAGAGCCACGGCTCTACCGTCACGCGCGGCTCCACCACTTTCGCCCATCCTGCCGGAGCAGTTGCTCCGCTTCGGAGGGCCCCCAACTGCCGGCCTCATAGTTGGGGAAGCTCGGCGCGGGGAGCGACTGCCAGACATTCAGCACAGGTTGCACCACGTTCCAGCCGATTTCGATGCTGTCCGCGCGCTGAAACAGCGTGGCATCGCCGGCCAGGCAATCGTGCAGGAGCGTTTCGTACCCGGTGCTGGGTGCGTTGCCGAAATACTTCGCGTATTGAAAGTCCATATCCACCGTCTCGATGCGCACCTTCGGTCCCGGCACCTTGGCGTCGAATCGCAGCGAGATCCCCTCGTCCGGCTGAATCCGAATGACGAGCACGTTGGGCGCCAACTGCTCCACCGCGGTTTTTCGAAAGAGCAAGAACGGCGCCGACCTAAACTGGACGACGATCTCGGTCACACGCCGGGCCATGCGCTTGCCGGTCCGCACATAAAAGGGCACGCCAGCCCAGCGCCAGTTGTCGATGAAGAGCTTCATGGCCACGTAGGTTTCGGTGCGCGACTCGGCGGCCACCTGCGGCTCCTCGCGATAGCCCGGCACGGGCTTCCCGCCGACGCGGCCGGAGCCGTACTGGCCGTACACCGCGCGACGCAACACATCCAGCGAATCCAACGGCATGATGCCGCGCAAGATTTTGGCCTTCTCATCGCGGACCGCGTTGGCGTCGAACGAATTGGGCGGCTCCATGGCCACGAAAGACAGCAACTGCAGCACGTGATTCGGGACCATGTCGCGCAGAGCGCCGGCCGTCTCGTAATACCGGGCGCGATGCTCCACGCCGAGACTCTCGGCCACGGTGATCTGCACGTGATCGATGTACTGGCGGTTCCAGATCGGCTCAAAGATGCCGTTCGCGAACCGGAACACCAGGATATTCTGCACCGTCTCCTTGCCGAGATAATGGTCGATGCGATAGATCTGGTGTTCCGCCAAAACGCGCTGCAGCTCCCGATTGAGCGACCGGGCGGACTCCACATCGTGCCCGAAGGGCTTTTCGAAGACGACCCGCCGCCATTGTCCTTCCCGCTGCGTCGTGAGCCCCCATTCGCCCAGTCGCCGGGCGATTTCCGAGAAGAGGCTCGGCAGCGTGGCCATGTAGAACAAATAGTTGCCGCCGGTGCGGCTGTCGGCGTCTAAGGCCGCCAGGAACTCCTGAAGCTTCCGATAGAATTGAGGGTTCTGAAAGTCGCCCGACACATAGTGCACGCGGTCGCAGACCTTCGCCCAGCGCGCCGCCTCGATGGGCTGTCCGGCAAAAGCCGGCAGCGCCTGCGCGATCTTCTCCCGGTATTCCGCCGTCGTCATCGGCACACGATCCACGCCGACGATGGCGTAGCGGGATGGCAGCAGCCCTGACGCCGAGAGGTTGTAGATCGACGGCAGCAGCTTGCGCTTGGTGAGATCGCCGTCCGCGCCGAAGATCACCAGGACGCAAGGATCTCGGAGGGGCTCGATGCCTGGCGCGGGCGAGGGCGTCGTCATGGCTGCCGCTCCGCGCGGGCGTCGACCACCAGTTCCACGTGGGCAAGGCGGGCCTCGGGCTCCATACCGGCCGCCGGCGGCTCGAGCGTCGTGATCACGCGCCCCCTTGCTCCGGGCGGGATGTCCTCGAGGATGTAGTCGCCGGCATGATGCGGATCGCCCTGGAAGTAGAGCTGGGTCGTGAGGGTAACGAGGCTCGGTCCACGCACCTTCACGTGCAGATGGGAGGGCCTGGTCCAGCCGCGCCCGGCCTGATAGGGCCCCGGCTTGATGGTCTTGATGCGGAACCGCCCATCGGCATCGGTCGCCGCCTTCGCCCAGTAGCGAAAGGCCGGATCGAGCGGGGCGGGGTTCCGCCGATCCCGCGGATGGTCATAGCGGCCGTTGGCGGAGGCCTGCCAGATCTCTACGATTGCGCCGGGGATGGGACGGCAGCGCGCATCAAGCACGCGGCCATGCAGGTAGAGCAAGAGGCCCTCGGCCCTCGGCCCTTGCGGCTCCATTCGACTGAGATCTTGTTGGGGACCGCCCGCCGGTAAAGAGCCCAGCTCGGCGGGATAGTAGGGCCCTTCGGTCTGTTCCGGCGTGCGCGCGCAGGCGCCGGCCTCCGCCTGGCCCGCCGGCGCAAACGCAGAGAACAACGCGACGAGGGCCACGCCCCGCGCCGACCATCCAGACGCTCTGCCCGTGAGACTCACAGCCACCGTTTGAACCGAAAGAGCGCCAGCATGCCGGCGGCGATGCCCGTCATCACCAGCCACACCATCGGATAGGCCCAGGGCACTTTGAGTTCCGGCATGTACTCGAAATTCATGCCGTAGACGCCCACGATGAAGGTCAGCGGCATGAAGATCGTCGTGATCACCGTCAAGACCTTCATGACCGAATTGAGCCGATAGCTCACGCTGGATAGATAGATGTCCAACATGCCGGTCACCATTTCGCGCAGCGTTTCGATCGTGTCGATGATCTGGATGGCATGGTCGTAGACGTCGCGAAAGAAGGGCTTGGTCTCCGCCTTGATGAGCGGCGAATCCTGCCGTTCGAGCGCGGAGAGCATCTCCCGCAGCGGCCAGACGGCGCGGCGCAGAAACAAGAGCTCGCGCTTAACCGAATGGATCTCTTGCAGCGTGTTCGGCTTGGGCTCCACCACGATCGTGTTCTGCATGCGCTCGACCTTTTCGCCCAGGATCTCCAACGCCACGAAGTAATGGTCGACGATCGCGTCCACCAGGGCGTGCAAGAGATAGTCCGACCCCAGTTGTCGAATACGCCCCTTGCCGGTTCGAATCCGATCGCGGATCGGATTGAAGACGTCGCCGCCGTTTTCCTGGAAGGTCAGGACGTAGTTGGGCCCGAAGACCAGGCTCACCTGCTCCACATGCACGTCCGTCCGCTGCTCGCCCGCATAGAGCATCTTGAGCACCAGATAGCCGTACTGGCCGTAATCGTCGTACTTGGGCCGCTGGTCGGTGTTGACGATGTCTTCCATCATCAGCGGGTGCAGCTTGAATTGCACGCCGAAGTTTTCGATCACGTCCACCTTGTGGATGCCCCCGATGTCGATCCAGGTCACGCCCAGGTTGGACACCTCGTCCAGCTCCACCGAATTGGTCAGCCGCCGCTCTTCGCAGCGCCGCTCGTCGTAGGCCATGACGTCGATGCGCACCGTCTCGGTGCGCTTCTCGCCGATATGGACCAGCGTGCCCGGCGCCAGGCCGAGCTTCTGCGACCGCTTCTTGAACCATCGGCTCTCGGACTTGGTCGGCCCGTTGCTCATGCCGCCAGCACCTCCGTCAGGAATCGGCTCAATTTCGCCAGGACCAGGGGCGGAATCTCATGCCCGCCCTTGAACGGCACCCAGTCCACGGTCATCCCCGCCTGCGACAACAGCCCGCGCAGCTGGTCCGCAAACGAAAACGGCAGCAGTGGATCGGCCGAGCCATGGCTCACCAGCACCGGCAATCCACGCCGCTTGCTCATGAGCGGAATCCACTCGGCCTTGCAGAGGAGGGTCCCCGACAGAAGCGCCAGCCCCGCCAGGGACCGACCCGTCCGCAACGCGACGTCGCAGGACAACATGGCCCCTTGGGAAAATCCGCCCAGCACAATCCGGCGCGGATCCACTGAGCGTTTCTTCCCGAAGTCATCAAGGCAGGCGATCATCTTCGCGCGCGCCTCAGCCAGGCCGGGAGGGGTCTCATTCGACGGATCCCGCTGTCGTCCGGCGGCTCGGTCTCGCTCCAATTTCTCGAAGTCGATCATCCACCAGGCCCGCCCAGCCCCGCCGAAGACCGAGAGCGGCGCTTCCGGAAAGAGAAACCGGGTGCCCGCTGGGGCCGCGAGCGCTTCCCAGAGCGGCACCAGATCATCTCCGGGCGCGCCGAAACCATGTAGCAGCACAACCACCGGCCCCTTGCCGCCGCCCTTGCCGTCGGTTCCGCCGACGATCCTGGTCGTCAACCCGCCGAATTGTTCGAGGTGCATGTTTCAGTGCTGAGTGCGGGTGCTGAGATAGACATTCGGCCGGAGCTTCCGAATTCAGAATGCCCGATTCTCAGGACTCAGTCCTCTGGACTCAGTCCTGGTTTTCGTCGACGATGATACGGGTTTGGGCGGAGGGAATCCAGCGAAAGGACGGGCGTGAACGCGATCGCGGGGAACGCCCGACCAGACGGACGCCCCCCACGAGATGGAACAGGACCTGATGCGTTACTTGGCCTTCAGGTCGACCACGTTGCAGGAGGTCGACTGCGGGTTGCCGGTGACCGGCCCCAAGCTGACCTGCACGAACTTCTTGGACGCCTTGGCCTTGACCACGTCGTTGAAGGTGGTCTCCTTGGCAGGCAGGGCCACGCCGTTCTCCGCCACCGGTTTGCACCGGACTTTCACCGCACTGACGTCATACGCACTCTGGTTCTCAACCGTGAAGGTGCCCTTCATGACGTGATCCGGCGCGGTGAAGACCGTGTAGTCGAGCTTCACGGACTTCAAGGCCGCATCTCGCGGGGTATTCTTCGATGCCGGGGCGCTTCCCTTGCTCGGCGCGGCCGACGACGCCGGGCCGACGGCCAGAAGCCCCGCCGTGAATGTACAGACTGCCACGATGCCCAGAGGTGAGATAGACGTTCGACTCATGGACGCTACGCCTCCTTGTGACAACGCTCCCGCTCGCGGGAGGTCGAAGGTGAATCAACAAGAAAAACGTTAGCATGAGTCGTGCCCAAAGTCGCCGAAATGCGCCAAATCAACAACCGGCCGAACCGGGTGCGAGCCGACTGAAGAGAACGCGAGAGGCGCCCGGCAGATTCTTCCCTGACTGCAGGGCACACCCTTCGTCGCCTCGGCAGGCGGCGAGGAGGCTTCATCTCCGTTTCCGTCCGTTGATGGAGATCCGCTCAGAATAGCGGAGTGGCATTGGGCTTGCTGGTAGGGAGAGTACGCACAGCCTGCGGGACTCCACCCCCTCCTCTCGGCCCGCAACTGTGTCGGATGGTCGCGTGAGACTGACCTGTGGCTGTGGGAATGTGTCGGCTCGAAGGCGACCCTAGAGCCGGCATCGTCCGGATCACTGCAGCCGACACCAGTCTCAACCCAGCAAGGGACGGGCCCCTCCCCGTCCCTTGCTTTTTTAGGGGACTGGCGCCCTTCTTCCCGTCCGCGGTGGCGCCTGTCCCTCTCAGCTCCAAGGCAGTGCTGAGTACTGAGTGCTCAGTGCTGAGTGAAGGAAGACGCTTTCAGACTACCTGACGCAGTCCCTGCCATTTTCTTTCCCAGTACTCAGTCCTCAGCACTTACCTCCCCATCTGTTGTACAGCCACGCCCACAGGTAGCCGATGCCCCAGGCGCCGGCGAGCAACGCCGCCACCTCGGCGACCAGCTTCCCCACCGAGACCTCCGCCGGCAGCAGCGACGCGACATCGGCTCCGAAAAACTGCGCGTTGAAGAAAAATGTAAACACCGAAGGGACCAGCCAGCGCAGGGCGAACAGCAGCAGCGTCAGCGCGCCGGTGGTTGCGGCAATGGCATGGGCAAAGGCGAGCGGATGGATCATCGGACACCTCCCGGGCTCATCGATGAGGCAGTCTACCCCAGGCGCGCGGGGATTGCAGCGCAGATGGTCTCTTCGCCCCAACCGCAGTAGGATAGGCGTCTCACCGGCAGGAGGGCAGCATGAAGGTTGCGCTACTCGGTATCGGTCGGCTCGGCGGGGCAATTGCAGAACGGCTGCAGGTCTGCGGCCATCAGGTCACCGCGTGGAATCGGACGGGCGGGAAGGCGGCGGCCTTACGGCCGCTCGGCATCACCGTGGCGACCACGGCGGCCGAGGCGATCGGCGCGTCGGACATCGTGCTCACCCTGCTGGCCGATGCCGAGGCCATCAGCCGCGTGTTGCTGTCACCCGCCGCCGGAGCGTCGCTGGGCGGACGCACCCTCATCCAGATGGGCACCATCGGGCCCGAAGAAAGCCGCGGCCTCGGTAACCAGATGATCCAGCGCGGTGCGCGCTATCTGGAAGCGCCGGTCCTCGGCAGCCTGGCGGAAGCGCGAGCCGGCACGTTGCTCGTCATGGCGGGCGGCCCGCCCGAACTTTTCGCGGATTGTCTCCCCCTCCTTCGCCATCTGGGCCGGGAACCGCAGCGCATCGGCCCGGTGGGCCATGGGGCGGCGCTCAAGCTCGCGCTCAATCAGCTCATCGCGGCGGAGATCGCCGCCTTTGCCTTGAGCCTGGGCCTCGTGCAGCGGGCCGGCATTCCGGTCGAAACTTTCATGGCCACGCTGAAAGCCAGCGCCCTCTTCGCGCCGACCTTCGAGAAGAAATTACCCCGCCTTCTCGCCCGCGACTATGCCCACCCCAATTTCTCGACGCAACATCTTCTGAAGGATGTCGACCTGATCCTCCACGAAGCCCGCTCGAAGGAGGGGCTCGAAACCGGCGCCCTCGCCGCCCTCCGGCCGCTCCTCGAACGGACCATCGCCGCCGGCCATGGCCCATCCGACTACTCCGCTGTCTTCGAGGCGATCGCTCCAACTGTCTCCTCTTCTAAAGTTCCGGATCGATAGCAGGCGCACGAGCGCCCGGCTGCCCCGCTCACTTCGCCAGGGCTGAGCCGGAGGCGTGGGGTGAGATGCAGGAGGCACCGATATCCCAGGGCCTCCTCATAGCCTGAGATCCGCTCACGGTGGCCAGACGCCGACGTCAAAAATCATGGAATCTCGGCGCCTCCGGAAGTTATGCGAATGACTGAGTGGATAATCGGAAGAGGTGAGCATGTGCCAGCTCCGGCTGGAAGGGCGGACACGGAAGGTCCGCGTCATGGCGGGCACAGGCCGGATCGATGCCGATCCCAATATCGACGCGACGGCTTGACGCTCTTGCGTCGCCTCACAGTCGCGGCGGCCAATACGACGGCTTAGAACAGCCTCCTGACGTCACCGCATCATGACGCGACCTGGAGAGTCTGCCCTGCCTCAGCCGGAGTCGTCGACTCCATCAAAACGATTTCCAGGAGAGACCGCACTTCGTCGCATGACGGCGCCAGCGAACCGCTCTCCTCCGCTGTCCGGCTCACTTCGCCACGGCTGGGCCGGATGCGTGGCGAGCGCCGCGCTATCGCGGGCAGGCCTGCGCAGGGCTGCGATAAGATGTAGCCTGTGCCGCCATCGCGACGCCGCGTCGCGGCCTCAGAGGCGCAGGCGGAGAGGTACCACTAGCACGAGAAAGCCATGGCCCTTCGACGCATGATGGCGCCAGCGAACCGCGCATCCGGCCCAGCCCGTCCCACTCTTCTTGACTTTCCCGCCCCCAATCAGCCATCTACCTGCCTATGTCCGACGAACTCGCGGCCACACCTGAATCCGCCACGGCCGGGCCTCCGCCGCCTGTACCACCCGCCGCCCGCAGGCCTCGATGGCGGACGGTCGCCCTCTGGGGCGCCGGCCTCCTGATCGCCTTTGCGCTCCTTGGGTTCTTCGGCTTACCGCCGCTGCTGAAATCGATGCTTTCCAAGAAGCTCACGGAACTCCTGCACCGCGAGACCACGATCCAAGAGATCCGCCTCAATCCCTTCGCCCTCACGCTGCAGATCAACGGGTTCCTGATCAAAGACCGCCAGAGTTCCGAGCCCTTCATCGGATTCGACGAGCTGTTCGTCAATCTGGAAGGCATGTCGCTGATTCGGCTCGGCCCGGTGGTGAGCGAGATCCGCCTCAAGGGCCCGCATGTCTCGCTCACCCGGCGGGAGGACCAGACGTACAATTTCACCGATCTCATTGAGGAGTTCACAGCCAAGCCGGCGACCCCGCCGCCTCCGCCCAAGCCGGATGCCGAGCCGCTCCGTTTTTCGCTGAACAACATTCAGCTGACGGAAGGCCGCATCGACTTTCACGACCGGCCGAAACACACGGATCACGTCATCCGCGATTTGACGATCATCGTCCCGTTCCTCTCCAATCTGCCGGCCTCGATCAAGATCTTTACAACCCCTGAATTCCGAGCCGTGGTGAACGGCACTCCGGTCGGCTTGAAGGGACAGACCAAACCGTTCCACGATTCGTTGGAGACGGAACTGAACGTCGACATCGACAGATTCGAGATTCCGAAGTATCTCGAATATCTCCCTGGGAAGCTGACGTTCAAGCTGCCCTCGGCGACGCTGAACAGCCGGCTCAAGGTGGCCTTCACGCAATTCAAGGAGAAGGCGCCGACCCTCACGGTCTCCGGCACGGTCGCACTGAACGATCTGGTCGTCACGAGCCTGGAGGATCAGCCGATCTTCTCACTCCCGCGGCTCGAGGTGGACACCGAGGTGATCGATGTGTTCGGCCGATCGGCGCACGTGACCTCCATCCTGATCACACAACCGCAGCTGAGAGTCACGCGGGAACGCGACGGCGCCATCAGCGTGACGAAGCTGAGGCTGGAGCCGCATCCTGAATCCGCGCCTCCTTCGCCGCCCCAGGAGGTCTCCAAGCCCGCCGCATCGGCGGCTGAGCAGAAGCCTGAGGCGCCCTTCAAGGTCCTGGTGGACCGCCTCACGCTCGATGCCGGGCTTGTGGCTTTCACGGACGCGACGACGGAGCCGGCCTTCAGGGCGACGATTCAGCCGCTCACCCTCACCGTCAGTCATTTCACGAACGAGCCCAGCAAGCCGAGCGGCGTGGACCTTTCATTGACGACCGATGCCGGCGAAACCATCACCCACCAGGGAGAATTGACCGTCGAGCCGCTGTCGGCTCACGGGACCTTGACCGTGACACAGGTGCCGCTCACACGCTATGCGCCTTACTACGGCAAGGCCTTGTTGATGACGGTGGAGGAGGGGCGGCTCGACCTCTCAGCGCAGTACGCCTACGCCAAGAACCCGGCCGCGACCACCTTGACCGACGCCTCGTTAGCGCTGTCGGGGCTGCGTCTCCGACGCAAGGGCGAGAAGGCCGACTTCTTCACGCTGCCCGAGTTCACTGTCAAGCAGGCGAGCGTCGACGTCGAACAGCGCACCGTCGTTGTCGGCAACGTGACCACGAGCCGGGCGCAGTTGCTCGTAGAGCGGGCGAAGGACGGCACGCTCAACCTGGCTAGGCTCGTGGCGCAGCCGAGCGCGGGGGCTCCCCCGGTGAAGCCGCCGGCTGCCGCGCCCTCGACCGTGGAGATCCCGCCGGCGCCGCCCTGGACGGTGGCCTTGACCAACCTCTCGCTCGACCGGTATGGGGTGAAGCTGCACGACCAGACGCCGGCCGATCCGGTGACGCTCAGCCTCGCGCCCATTGCGCTCACCGTCGCCGATTTCTCGACGGCCAAGAACAACAAGGCCGCGGTGACTCTGAAAGTCGGCTTGAATAAGGGCGGCTCGATAGCCGTGAGTGGAACGGCCGGACTCGATCCGCTCTCAGCCGCCGTCAAGGTGGAAGCCAAAGGGCTCGACCTCGTCCCGCTCCAGCCCTACTTTGCAGAAAACGTGAATCTGGTTGTCACCAGCGGCACGGCCTCCGCCCAGGGCACCGTCACCCTGTCGACCCCAAGGCCAGGCGAGTCGACGGTGGGCTATGTCGGCGATGTGGGACTGGCCAAGTTGGCCACCCTCGACAAGGCCAACTCAGAAGACCTGCTGCGCTTCTCCAGCTTCGCCGTCACTGGAATTCGACTCACCACCAATCCCTTCGCCCTCGACGTGCAGTCGGTCACGCTGGCCGACCTGGCCGCCCATCTCACGGTACAGGCCGACAAGTCGCTGAACGTCAGCCATCTGGTCGTGGCGCCGCCGGCCGAAAGGGAGAAAACCGCCGAGGAGCCGAAGCCGGCTCCGCCAACCGCAGGCGCCACGGAGCCCAAGGTCATTCGGATCGGCACCCTGACGCTCACGAACGGCGCCGTGCAGTTCACGGATCGCAGCGTCAAGCCGGCCTACGCCACAACGCTCGGCGATCTCCACGCCACGCTCGCCAACCTGTCGTCCGATGCCGCCCAATCGGCCACCGTGGACGTCAAGGCCCAGTTGGACGGCGCCGCCCCGCTGGCGATCACCGGCACAGTCAATCCGCTCAGTCACGACCTCTTTGCGGATCTCAAAGTAGACTTCCGCGAGATGGACTTGAGCCCGCTGACACCCTACTCCGGCAAGTTCGCGGGTTATACGATCCAGAAGGGCAAGCTGTCGCTCGATCTCGGCTATCTCATCAACCAGCGAAAGCTCGAGTCGACGAACAAGGTGCTCATCGACCAATTGACCTTCGGCGACAAGGTCGACAGTCCGGACGCCACCGGCCTGCCCGTCAAATTCGCGGTGTCGTTGCTGCAGGATCGCAAAGGCCAGATCAACCTAGACCTGCCGGTCACCGGGTCGCTGGACGACCCGAAGTTCAGCGTCTGGGGTGTGGTGCTGGATATCGTCGTCAATCTGCTCACCAAGGCGGCCACCGCGCCCTTTGCCTTACTGGGCTCGCTCTTGCCGGGCGGCGGGGAAGAACTGAATGTCGTGGAGTTCGACGCTGGAGCGGCGACATTGGATGCAGCGGCCGAGAAGCGTCTGACCTCGCTCGGCGCCGTGCTGGCCGATCGCCCCTCGCTCAACGTCGAAGTGACGGGGCGAGTCGATGCGCAAAACGATCGCGAGGGGCTGCGCAAGGCGTCCTTCGACCGCAAGCTGAAGGCCCAGAAGGTGAAGGATCTGATCAAACGCGGCGAATCGGCCGCCTCGGTGGAAGACACCACGATCGGACCGGACGAATACCTGACCTATCTCACGAGAGCCTATAAGGACGAGGACGTTCCGAACAAACCGACGAATTTTCTCGGCATCGCCAAGAGCCTGCCTCAGAACGAGATGGAGCAACTGCTGCTCGACACGATCGCGCCCTCCGATGACGACTTGCGCCGGCTCGCCGCCCAACGCGCGCAGGCGGTCCGCGATTTTCTCGTCAAGTCCAGCCAGCTCGCCCCCCAGCGCATCTTCTTGCTCGACGCGGGCGCCGCCGCGCCGGAGAAGTCCGGAGCGAAACCGGCGGCCGGCAAGCTCAGCCGCGTCGACCTGGCCATCAAGTAGGCTGCCTCTCGGGTTGCTGCCCGTTCCTCTCCGTTGTGCGCCGTTGCGCGTCCGAGCCGATGCAGGAAGGGCTAGGCCCCCCGCGTCCTGGGAATGGCGTGGATTCGATGAATCGTGGGACAAGGGAGAATGGCGTCGGCGGACCTCACCATCAACCAGTCCTCCGTATGGTTTCTCCTGGCCGTGGCGATCCTCGCCTTCTTCGGCGG
>CAYZTJ010000028.1:0-16771 GCA_964481215.1 uncultured Nitrospira sp.
ATCCGTAATGCGTGATCCGTGATAAGTGAACAGTGATCAGTGATGGGTGAGCCGTGAGCCGTAATGCGTGATGCGTAAGCCGTCAACAGGCGAGAGAGCCGTCTTGAAGACGCACAAGGACCTTGATGTCTGGAAGGCTGCCCTGGATCTGGCGCAAGCCGCATACCAAGCCACTCAAGGCTTTCCCAAGGAAGAAGCCTATGGTTTGACGATGCAGCTTCGACGCGCAGCTGTGTCTATCCCCTCTAATATCGCAGAAGGAGCAGCTAGGCGATCAAAGAAAGAGTTTATTCAGTTCCTGTATGTCGCCATGGGATCGGCTGCTGAGTTAGAAACTCAGCTCATTTTGGCTGAGAGGATGAAGTTCGTTTCAGCAAAGCCTCTCTTGTTCCAAATCGAACGCGTCAGAATGATGTTATATGGCCTTCTGCGGTTTCTGAAGGCCGATCGGGTCACGCCTCACGGTTCACGCATCACGAATTCATGACCACCACCGAAACCATCTGGGTCGCGATCGGCTTCTTCGGTCAGGGGCTGTTTTTCATGCGCTGGGTGGTGCAGTGGCTGGCATCGGAGCGCAGCGCCGCCAGCAAGATGCCGGTCGCCTTCTGGTACATGAGCTTGATCGGCGGCTTGATCACGCTGGCCTATGCCGTTTATCGCAAAGATCCGGTCTTCATCGCCGGGCAGAGCGTCGGCGCCATCGTGTACGTCCGCAACCTCATGTTGATCCGTCGACCGTCGCCCCCATCGGCCTCGTGAGCACTATCGCGTCAGAGTCCATTGCGGCGCCCCAGGTCGCGGTCGGCGACCGCACCTCCTTCCTGCACATCGGGCTTCTGCTCGTCCTGGCCTGGCTGCTGCTGATGACCCACCTCGGCACGCCGGCGCTCACCGATCGGGACGAAGGCAGCAACGCCGAAGCCGCGCGCGAGATGCTGGAGTCCGGCAACTGGATGTCGCCCACCCTCAACGGGGAGCCGCGCTTCGCCAAGCCGGCGCTGGTCTACTGGCTGATGGCCGGCGCCTACACACTGTTCGGCGTGAGCGAAGCGACCGCCCGCCTGCCCTCGGCCGTCTGCGCCATTGGTTTGGTTCTGTTGCAATACGGGTTTCTGGCCAGACTGTTCGGGGCGCAGGCCGGCCTGCTGGGCGCCTTGATGCTCTTGCTCAATCTGGAATTCGTGGCCATCGGCCGCATGGCCCTGACCGACAGCGTCCTCAACCTCTTCACCACGCTCTCGCTGTTCGGATTCTGGCTGGGCTTGCACGGACCCGGACGCGCGCGGCAGGCGATTTGGCTCTTTTACCTCGGGATGGGACTCGCCACCCTCACCAAGGGACCGGTCGGCTTTTTGATCCCGCTGCTCGCGGTCATCCCGTATCTGTCGCTGACCCGTCGGTGGGGACACTTTTGGCGAGAAGGCAAGCCGCTGGCCGGCCTACTGGTCTTCGTCGCCGTCGCCTTGCCCTGGTATGCCACCATGCTGGCGATCCATGGATCGCGCTATACCGCCTCGGCGCAGGCCGATACCATCGGACGATTCTTGAATGTGATCGGCGGGCACGGGGGTACGCTCTTTTTCTATGTGCCGGTGCTCCTGTTCGGCTTCTTTCCCTGGAGCGGCTTGCTTCCCTTCGCCCTCTCGCACACATGGAGTCGATGGCGTGAAACCAGGAGCTTGCCCGTCACTCGTCACTCGTCACTCGTCACGGCTCCAGCCGCGCAGGAGCTGGAGCTGTTCGCCGCCCTGTGGCTCCTCGCCGGCTTTGTCTTTTTCAGCCTGTCGTCGACGAGGCTGCCGCACTACATTGTGCCGCTGTTCCCGGCCGCGGCCATTCTGACCTCACGCTATTGGACCCGGTGCCTCACGGACGATCAAACGCCGGGGCGGCGGGCGGCGATTCACGTCACCATGATCCTCGGGTATCTCCTCGGATTGGCCATGGCCTTCGGGCCGACCTTGTACACCCGATTCGTCGAGAAGATCGCCAAGGAATTTCCGATGGCGCCGCTGGTCGATATCGGGCAAAGTCCGCTCATGCTGGCGGCCGTGCTCATCGTCGGGGCCGCGGCGATCGGCTATTTCGGGTTATCGGACGATCGGCGGGCGGGCGCCTTCTGGGCGGCAGGGGCGGCGATCGGATCGATGCTGTTGATCCTGATCCACCTGACGCTTCCCCGGTTCAGCCACTACTTCATCGAGCCGCCGCAACAGTTGGCCTACACGGCGGGGCTCAACCTGGCGCCGGAGGAGCGATTGATTCTCTACGGCCCCTCCCGCCCCTCGTTGCTCTTCTATGCGAAACGCCGCGCGATTGTGGTGCGGCCCGGAGAAGAAGAGACGCTGCGAGCGCAAGTGCGCCAGGCGGGGAAGATCATGATCGTGATGCCGACGCGCCTGAGACCCAATCTCCCGGCCGAGACCGCCGGCTACGTCACGCTGCTGGAACGCTACGGCTACAGTCTCCTGGCGACGCAGCCGGTGATCAACGTGCCCGAGCCCCCGCCGACCCCCCAAGAACTTGATCCGGCCAAGGACCCGCACGCGCGCTACAAATCGTAGGAGAGACCCACCCCTCGCTTGCGGTGGCTTACGTCATCGCCCGAGCCAGCACCATCAGGAGGGCGGCGCCCCCGACGATCCACGGCCAGATGGTCCGAATCCCTTGCGCCAGCGCATTCCGCCACTGAGCCGGTGGCGCGGCCGCCAGATGGCCCGTCAGGCTTCCGAGGCAGACGCCGGCCAGCACATCGACCGGGAAATGCGACCCCTTGATGACACGACTCACGGCAATCACCGCCGCGATCCCATAGGCCAGCCATGAGACGCGTGGGAACCGTCGGGCGAGCACGATGGCGATCGCCACCGACGCCGTCGTATGGCCGGACGGGAACGAATCGAACCCGGAATCGAAGTTGGGGCCGATGAGGAGGCTGCTCTCCTGCGTGAGCCGCGGACGGGCGCGCCCGATGAGATGTTTCAACGCCTGCACGGCCCCCGCCGCGTAGGCGTGAGCGATCAGCGTCGACAGGCCGACCTGCCGCAGCCCGGCCTGACTCCACGCTGTCCCCAGTGCCAGCAAGATTCCACTGACGCCGAGTAGGACCCGCCAGTCGCCCAGCCACTGACCGATCAAGCCCAACTGCTCCAACCAGGGCTCATCGATCTTCTGAATCGCCCGGGCCAGCTGCACGTCGACCTGGAGCAGCCCCCAAAAGGCCAACACGATGGCGGAAACATAGAAGGCTATGGGCAATAGGCCAGAGGCTATGGGCGAAAGATTGGCAAGAGACGCCCGGCTATGAGCTAGAGGAGTCGCCCCAGCTCCGTCGCCCTTTGCCTCGTGCCCATTGCCTCTCGCCTTCATGGTACCCAATCCGCCAGGAAGAGATTGAACTCGCCGCGTTCCTTCGTCCCGCGATCCGAGACCCAGACCACTTTCTTGCCGTCCGGCGAAAACATCGGGAAACTGTTGAAATGGCCCTGGGTGGTGATTTGCTCGAGGCCCGAGCCGTCGTCTCCGACGAGATACAGATGGAATACGGGCGGCTGAGCTTCGGGTGACGAGTGACGAGTGACGAGCGACGAGAGGTTCGAAGAGAAGATAATGCGCCGGCCGTCCGGATGGAAGAACGGCGCGAAGTTCGACGCGCCGTTCTTCGTCACCTGCCGCTTGTTCGAGCCATCGGCATTCATGACATAGATTTCCAAATGGCTGGGCTCGACGAGATTCTGCTTCAAGAGCGCCTGATACTCAGCCAGCTCGGCCTGATCCGAGGGGTGAGACGCCCGATACACGATCCGCTTGCTGTCCGGCGAGAAGAACGCACCTCCGTCATAGCCCACCTCGGTCGTCAGCCGGCGGACATGCTGGCCGTCCAGATCCATCGCGTAGAGGTCCAAGTCCCCGCCCATCATGGAGGTGTACACGATGGTCTTGCCGTCGGGCGCAATGGTCGCCTCTGCATCATAGCCGCGCGAGTGGGTGAGCCGATGCACGCCCTGTCCGTCGACGCGCATGGCGAAAATATCGTAGTCGTCGAGCGCCCACCGATACTTGCCTTCACGCTTCGGCGCCGGCGGGCATTGCGGGGAGACGGGATGGGTGGAGGAGAACAGCACGCGCCGGTCGCCCGGGAAAAAGTAGCCGCAGGTCGTGGCGCCGACCCCGGTGCTGACCATGCGAATGGTCTCCGTCACCAGATCCATCACGTACATCTGGTAGCAGCCCAGCCCCTTGGGGCTGGACGCGGGCATCGAGATCGGCTGATCGCCGCGCTGGTCCGACCAGTCGTTGGTGGACTGGAAGATCAGTTTGGTGCCGTCGAAGGAGAAATAGGCCTCGGCATTTTTTCTCCCCACCGTGAGCTGGCGGATGTTGGCCAGGTGACGCTCCGAGGGTAACGATGAAGGCTGAACGCTGAGCGATGAGCGGGGAGATTCGGAAGGGGAAGCATGAGGCTCCGCCGCGAAGGCTGAACGCGGAACGCGGAACGCGGAACGAGGGGAAGTCGAGGACTCCGTCTCAAGCCCGTCCGGGCCTAACCAGAATCCTATCAGCAGACCTAAAAAGACGCAGATCCACAGACCATGGAGCTTCAGCCAGGACTCCCGTTCAGCGTTCATCGTTCCACGTTCATCGTTCTGCAATCGTCACCTCCATCCCCTTCTGCACCGCCGGGAAATCCCCGCGTGCAACGACCGCTCCATCACGAAAGACCACATAACTCTGCCAGCCGTAGAAAAACAAGAGGCGGGCCACGCGCGCGACCGCGGCGGGGGACAGCCCATAGAACACCGTGCCCACGCTGCCTGGAGCCCCGGGTCTGGGACAGGACACCAGCAGCGCCATGCCGGCTCCATCGTACGAGGCGCCCCCGACGGTGAATCGACGTGGTTCCACGCTCAGATGCGGTTTGCAGCCATCGAGCAGGGAGCGGGCGGCCTGATTCTCCTCAGGCCCTCCGAGCACCAGCACTGAGCCATGGGCCGGGAGCGGATCCCGATCCGTGACCACCGCCGTCCCGATCGAACGGCCCGCGATACGCGTCGCCAACTCATTGGCCTCACGCATGGCTTCGTCCGTCCCCCCGCTCGGCAGGACGACGGCGCGAGTCTCATCCGTCACATAGAGATTGAGCATGGGCGGAATCTCGGCGCGGGGGATCCGCCTGAAGAGTTCAACCTCCGGATCGACCATGACTCGTTGTGCCCGAGACGTGAGTTCAATCTCATGGGTCTGCCGGACCGACTCAAACGGGAGCCGAAGCGAGCGGGACGTCCCATCCTCTTCCGTCACCGTCACGGGCACCCGCATCGAAAAGGGCGGCGGGGCTTGCACGAGCGTAATCCCTCCTCGCGAACCGCCCGCGGCAGTCGTGACGCGGTTGGCGCCGGCGATCCGCACCGTGGGCGCGCCCGATTGTTCGATCCACTGGGCGAAGAAGCCTCGGAGATCCTTGCCCGCCGTCCGCGCAAAGACCTGCTCGATGTCCTTCCAGTTCGCGTACCGGCCTTGGTAGGCGGCGACGAGGCGCCGCAGGCCCATCCAGAACGCGGCTTCTCCGATTTCTCGACGGAGCATGTGAAAGACCATCGCGGCCTTTTGATAGCCGATCGCGTTGTCTTTCTGATCGATTTTCCGCCTGAACTGCCCCACTGGATAGTCGTCGGCGGGCTTCACATAGACCGCATAGCCCAACAACATGAGCCGCCGTTGCTCCCGAGCCTGAGCGGGCGTCCCCGTCAGCTCCTCGTAGTAATAGTTCGCCAGGTAGGTGGTCAGCCCCTCCACCCAGTTTCCCTGCGCGGGATCGTTGAACAGGCTGTTCCCGATCCACGAGTGCACGATCTCATGCCCCAGAGCATAGGGCTGCGTATAGTGGCGTTTGATGACGCCGCTCCCCAGCAGCGTGAAGGAGGGCATGCCGAGCCCGCTCGCGAAGAAATTCTCCACGACGGCGAACTTGGGGAAAGGATAGGGCCCCAGCAGTTTGATGTAAACCTCCAGATAGCGGGCGGAGGCATCCAGATATTCCTGAGCCAGTCCGGCCTCCTCCGGAAACAAATAGGTCGCCAGCTCGATGCCCTTCCAGTCGCGTCGAGCCGTCACAAAGCGATTGGCGACCAACGTAAGCGCCTCGGTCTTGACGTTCACTTCCCACTCGGCCACGGTGCGGCCCTGCTCCTCCCGCCGCGCAGTTTGGCGCCCGTGTGTGACGGCCTCCCACCCGATCGGTGTCAGAACCTGCGCGTGGAAGGTCGGCAGCGAACCGGAGACGTCGGGATACCAACGCGTCTCTCCGCTCAGGTACACGCCGTCCGGGCCGATATGTCCCGACGTCTCGCTCGGGGTGACGAAACGCAGGTGACGGGGTTCTCTCGGAGGATCCTCGATGCTGCCCTCGTAGCGCCACTCCAGGGTGATCCCGGATTCCCCATCGGCTATCGCCGGCAGCGAGATCCACTGGACGGACTCGTTCGTCTCGGGCTCCACCCGCGTCTCGGCGCGGAAGGCCACCGAAATCGGCCGGCCGTCGGTCCGCACGATCTCCTGCACCGTGAGAGCAGGATGGAGCGAGAACGTAAGCTCCTCGGGGCTGTTCAACGGGATGCTGAGACGCATCCGGTCCGTGGCCACCAGCCGGTGCCGTTCAGGAGTCAGCGCGAGCGTGAGGTCATGCGACAGGATCGTGGGGCGCGATGGGGCCGCATCCGGACAGCAGGACGGAGAGGGCGAGGTCGCCGGCCCCTGGCAGGCACAGGAAACAAGCAGACACCCCAGAGCGGCTGCCGATATCCTATCGCGTAGCGAAGAACGCATCGACAAATTCACGCGGCCGAAAGTCTTGGAGGTCTTCCGCGGCTTCGCCCACGCCGATCAGGCGAACCGGGAGCTTTAGTTCCTCCGCGATGGCCACGACCATGCCGCCACGGGCCGTCCCGTCCAGTTTCGTCAGGGCGAGGCCGGTCACGCCGGCGGCCTCGCGAAACTGTCGCGCTTGGGCCAAGGCATTTTGGCCGACCGTCGCATCCAGCACCAACAACACTTCGTGAGGCGCGCCCGGGATTTCCCTCTCGAGGATGCGCCGCATCTTTTTCAACTCGTCCATGAGGTTGGATTTGGTATGCAGCCGCCCGGCGGTGTCCACCAACAGGACGTCGACGCCGCGCGCCTTGGCCGCGGCCGCGCCGTCGAAGACCACGGCCGACGGATCGGCCCCGTGGCGATGATGGATCACATCCACCCCCAGGCGAGCGCCCCAGGTCTGGAGTTGTTCCGTCGCCGCCGCGCGGAAGGTATCCGCCGCCACCAGGATCGGTTTGAGTCCCCGCTGTTGAAGCCGCCAGGCCAACTTGGCCACCGTGGTGGTCTTGCCGACCCCGTTCACGCCGACGGCCAAAACGACGAAGGGACGCGGACCTTTCGCGACGAGCTCATCGAAGCCGCCGGCCTGCGACGGGGTCAGCGCCTCCAGGAGCGTGGCCTTCAACACTTCCGTCACGTCGCGGTCGCCGCCGCCCCTTCGCATCGACGTCGTCACCTGCTCCAGGCAACGGGCCACGGTCCGCGGTCCCAGATCGGCCGCGAGGAGCGCCGCTTCCAGCTCCTCCAGCGCGGCAGGATCAGGCCCGCGCGCCAGCAACCGGTCCAATGAGCCGCGAACCGCGTCGCGGGTCTTCGCCAATCCCTCTGAGAGTCGTTGCAGCCAACCCATCCTTAAACTCGAGTGACAAGTGACGAGTGACGAGTGACGAGAAGGTCGGAGGGATTGGGCTGCAATCGGCGACGCATGAGAAACATCTTCACCTCTTCACTCATCACCGATCACTCGTCACTTGTGACTCGTCACCAATCTCGGCACTCGTCCCAAGGCGTGCAAGATAGCACGTTCCTTCCGTCGCATTCGACTCGCGTCGCGGGCGGAGCGCTCGTGGTCATAGCCTACGAGATGGAGGATGCCGTGGATCAAGAGGGTGACGAGTTCGCGGTCCAGGCTCTGTCCCGCCCGCCGGGCCTGGCGACGCGCCGTATCGAGCGAGATTACCACATCCCCGAGCAGCCGAGTCGCGGGTTGGGGCGCGTCGCGGGCGGCGAAGGCCAGCACGTCGGTCGGCCGTGGCTTGTGGCGATACCGGGCGTTGAGCCCACGCATGCGCCGATCCCCCACCAGTGAGAGACTCAGCTCTGCCCCGGCGTTGTCGGCCGATCGAAGAATCTGTTGGGCGATCCGCTGCATCGCCGCGGTCCTCATCCGGACGCGGCGGAGTCGGCAGGACAATTGAACAGGCATTAGTGCGGCTGGACCCCGGGATCGTGCCCGGAAGGATCGACGTCGCGAGACACGTCTCGTTTGCCTCGCAAGGAAGGGGAGGCCTGACGCCGCGGCGCCGAGGCGGCGGTTCGACCTCCGGCTTGTTGCGCATGGTGCCGATCATAGGCGCGGATGATGTCCTGCACCAATCGATGCCGCACCACGTCGCGCTCATCGAAGTAGACGAACTGGATGCCGGGAATCTCGCGGAGGATGTGCTCGACTTCGATCAGCCCCGACACGCGATCGGCCGGCAGATCGACCTGCGTGATGTCGCCCGTGACCACCGCCTTCGAGTTGAAGCCCAGCCGCGTGAGAAACATCTTCATCTGCTCGGCCGTGGCGTTCTGCGCCTCGTCCAAGATGACGAACGAATCGTTCAACGTGCGGCCGCGCATGAACGCCAGGGGGGCGATCTCGATATCGCCGCGTTCCACGAGGCGATTGGCCCGCTCCAGGTCCATCATGTCGTAGAGGGCGTCGTAGAGCGGCCGCAGGTAGGGATGGACCTTGGCATACATGTCCCCGGGCAAGAAGCCCAGCTTCTCGCCGGCCTCCACGGCCGGGCGGGCGAGGATGATGCGGCTGACTTCCTTGCGCGTGAGCGCGGCGACCGCCATGGCCATGGCCAGATAGGTTTTGCCGGTCCCGGCCGGGCCGATGCCGATCACCACGTCGTATTTTTGGATGGCGTCGAGATAGAGTTTCTGCGTCGCCGTCTTGGGCACGACCAATCGCTTTTTGGTCGCGATCGGCACCGTGTTGAGCAGCAGCTCGCGAAGGGACGTGTCGGGATTGCCGCGGAAGGTGCGCAGCGCGAGGGTGACGTCGTCCGGACGGAGATCGTAGCCTTCGCTGGTCAGGGCCGCCAACTCGCCGAGGAGCCGTTCCGCCGCCCGGATGCCTTCGGGCGTCCCGTCAATCGCCACCTCGTCGCCGCGCGCGGACAAGCTGACGTTCAGTTCCTGCTCGATCAGCTTCAAGTTCCCGTCGTGCTGACCGAACAGGCTCGCGGTGTTGGCGCCCTCTCGGAGTTTGAGTTTTCGCACGTGCGCGGGTCGGCCGTCTCCTCTGATTCACGACACCGCCGGCAGGCGTTCCCTCGAGACACGCCCCTCGGCTCCATCAGGCCTAAATTCTATCAAAGGCTCGGAGAGACTGACAAGGAGAGATGGCTTTTACGATGCGGCGGTGAAGGCGAGGTCGAACTCCTGGAACGCTTGGCCTTCCTGGCCGTCTTCGACGACCACTTTGACGCGATGCGTGCCCGTGGCGCCCGGCGCGACGGCCCATTCGATCACGCCCGTGGCCGGCTCGATCGTCATGCCCGCCGGGGCGCTCGCCAGGGCGAAGCGCAAGGGATCGCCGTCCGCGTCCTGCGCGGAGACCCCGTAGACGTAGCGGCCGCGCTCCAGCGCCGCGGGCGGATTGGAGAGGATCTTGGGCGGACTGTTGACGACCGTGGCCATCTGCGAGGAGACCGTCTTCCCGGCGCCGGCGCCATCGAGCGGGGTCACCTGTGCCACGATATGATCGCCGCGCGCGAATCCGGCGGTGTCCAGCGCGAGATGCGCCCCTTCCAGCACCAGCTTGTTGTTCCGCCACCATTTGACGGAGTAGTGGATGTCGTCGTCATCCACGTCCTTGGCCTGGAGTTGGACGCGGACCGTATCGCCGACATGGACCTCCGCCGGCTCGAGCAGGACCCCGGCCACTTCCGGCGGCGTGTTGCCGACCGGCACGGCGGCCGACTGCATGGGCGCCCCTTCCTTCTTGCCGTCGAAGGGAGTGACCTCCACCATCACCGAGTCGCCCTTTTTCAAGACCCTGGCGGGCAAGAGCGGACCGGTATGGTCCGGTACGTGGCGGCCGTTCACGAACCAGCGATGGCGAAAGGTGAGGGGATCGTCGTCGGGATCGTCGGCGTCGACGAAGATGGCGACCGGCGCATTCAGCGCGATGGGATTCGGCGAGAGGGCCACCGAGGAGATCACCGGAAGACGGTTGGGCTTGGCGCGGCCCGCGCGCGACCCGGCCGACGCCGTGACGCCGTCGGCCGTGGGCGAATCGGACGAACAGCCGACGCCGGTCAGCGCGACCAGCAAGGCCGCCGCCATGCCGAAGCCGGCCGCGAGATCGCGGCCGGCCGATTGAACACGCGCGTCTGTTCCCGTGCTCGCCATCAAGAGATCCCTCTCTCGATAGTCCGATCGTCTCGAATCGGACCCTCCGGCGCCGCTATTCGCGCTGGTTGATCCAGGAGATATACCGGCTCCAGGTCGCATAGGCCGGCTTCGTACAGAACTGGCTCAAGGTCCCGGTGCTGGACTGCATGAAGCCGGTGATGCGGCCCGCGCAGCCCGTGCTGCTGGTCGTCCCCGCGGCGCCGGCGCCTTGCGCCCCGATGTGCACGGCCATCTGCGAGGCCAACCCCGCCGTGCCGAGCGCCATCGATCGGAGCACGTTGGTGTTGCTCCCCACCACCGTCGTGCCGATGACCGACTCCTTATAGGCGGACCCGGTCAGGTAGAACAGGGCGTAGAGATTGCCGGTGCCCGACGCATCGCAGATATTGGTGCTCGGGATGAAGGACGGGAAGTAGATGATCCCGCCCAGGACCGTCGGGCTGACCACGACCCGCTCCAACGAGGTCGGCATCGTCGTGTACCAGCCGTCCATCGTCATGATCAACCCTTGGAGCGTCGTCGTCGCGCTCCCTTCCAATTGCGTCACGCCGCCGATTCCGGTCACCTGATTGGTGCCGGTGGCGCAGGTGACGCAGACCGTGACCCCCGACACGTTCAGGAGGTTCTTCTTCTCGCAGTTGGTGACGCTGCTGTCCGCGCAGCCGTTGGTCACCACCGGGTCTTTCACGCCAAAGAAGTACTGCTGTTCCGTATTGGTCTTATCGGCGTTGCTGAAAAACCGGCCGGTCCCGAAGAAGACCCAAATCTTGCCGGTATCGTCCGACGTCACCGTCGGCGCCGCCACGGTGGGGCCGACCTTGTACGTCCCCGCCGTCGGGAAGCTGCTCAGCAGCACCGACGGCGCGCGATTGCCCCCGGACAGCACGCCCCACGTATTGGTCGTGCACGGCGCCGCCGTGCAGCCGCGCGTCATGAGCCGGTACATCTTGCCGGCCCACTGCGGCGACACGCCGTTGTTGTAGTTGTTGCCGACGTAGGCCACATCGGTCTTGTAGTCCAATTCCGAGTCCAACGTGATCAGGTTGCCCATGAAGGAACTGGCGTCGCTCGTTGGAAATTTCGAGAGCTGGCTGCTGCCGGTCCCAGGATTGATCGGCCCGGTGGCCAGATCCATCGCGAACATCTGGCCGGTCTGGCCGCTGATGCCGTCATAGCCGGTCGGACCGGACCCGACGACCATGTACCACTTCGCGTTGGTGTTGTCGGTTTTCGGCGCGCCGTCCGGGGCCACCCGCACGATCGCCGGGTAGCTGGTCGTGAGCCCGAGCGACTCGTCCGTAAAGACCCACAGCAGCTTCGGATCGACTTCCGGATTGGTGATATCCAGCACGAAATAGGCGCTGTAGAAGTTCCGCGTCTGCGTGCCGCTGCCGAAATCCGCCGTCACCGACATGGGCGGCGCGCCGGTCGCCCCGACGCAGGTGGCGGCCGCCGGCGACACAGCGCCGCGGCAGCTCCCGCCCATGCGCATCCCGCCGATGAGGATCGTCCCCCACCCGCCCGGATGATCGGCATCCGGCGTGAAGATCCGGGCGTCCGTCACCTTCGGTTTCAGGTCGACGTAGTACACGTGCGTGTAGTCGCCTTGGGTCAGCCACTTGAGCTGCGGGAGCAGGTGATAGGGAATGAAGCCCCAGAGCTCCTGCCCCAGCGGCGCGCCGCTCGCGCCGCCGCTGGCGTCGCGCGTAAAGCGCCCGTGTTCGACGACGCCCGACGTCGAGGTGTCGTCGCCGCGGTGGTAGAACCCGCTGTTGAAGGCGTGCAGCATACCGTCGTTGGTCCCGACGTAGGCCACCCACCGCCGATTGCGGTACTGTGTGTAGAACGTCTGGTAGCTGGCGTCGCCGTAGATGAGGTCATACCGCTCTTTCGGCGCGCCGACGATCGTCGGCGTGGAGTGAATCGGATCGCCCAGCTTCCACACTCTCACGGCGGTCGTCACACCCTCGGTGACCGTCAACTGCCGGTCCCGCATCCCGGTAATCTGATCGCCGCGGATGAAATTGATGATGTTCGTGGCCGTGAAGGGCGAGGCCCCCGGCCGCAGATAGGGGCTCAGCGTCGACACGTTGGCCGCCGTAAAGTAGATCTGCTCGCCGCTGTCCACCACGCCGTCGTTGTCGCTGTCCACCCAGGTGATGAGTTTGCGGGCGGACGAATCCGTGAAGGCCAATCGCTTGCCCGCCTCCCAGATCGACTTCACTTCCTTCAGGCCGATCGTTTCATAGGGGGTCGTGGAGTCGGCCTGGCCGTTCCCATCGTTGTCGTGGTAGCGGTCGACTTTCACATCGCCCGTCGATGTCTCGTATCGGGCCTTGATGATCTTATCGGCATTCAAGATCAGCTTGCCGTCTCCATTTGTGTCTTCGCGGACGTTCCCGAAGGCGTCCAGGAAGAGCCCCTGGGTGTAGCCGGTCCACTTGATGTCGCTGGTGCCTTCGAAGGTGCTGGGGAAGAAGAAGGCTTGGTAGAGCGAGCCTTCCGCCGTGGCCGACGTCGCCAAGACCGAGACCGACGTCCCCGAGGCGCTCTTTTGGAGAATGCTGGTGATCGCCGCCAAGAGCCGATCGTGGAGGTTGTCCGCGTTGTCTGACACGAAATAGGTATCCGGCACACCGTCGGCGCCCGCCGCGCCGGTGGTGTTATTGACCTTGTCATACTCTTCCGGCAGGTCCGGAATGTTGTTCGCGTTGCGGTCTTCAAAGCCTCCGGCTTTGGCCGCGTCGCTCAGCAGATTGCTGCCTGTCCCGAAGGCGAAGAAGGTATAGATCGTCAGGTTCTGCAGCCCGGTCAGATCCTTGCCGGCGCCCCCAAGAACCGGCACGGTGGCCTGTCGCAGGTCATTGGTATGGGCATAGTAGGCCACGTCGTCGAGGAAGTGCGAGCCGTTGTTGTTGCAGGGGTCGCTCGTCGTCCCGCCGAAGTACGTCGAGCAGTTGTCGTGATGGTTCGAGTTGGCGGCATTGTTGTGCCAGGCCGCGTTGTTGTTGGCCGAGTGGCCGGCATAGCCGTTGGTGCAGCCGGCCGTGCTGGTGCAGTGATCGCTCGTCCCGTGATTCAACGCCGTGTGCGCGTAGTCGCGGATGCTGGACGGCACGTTCAGATCCTGCGTCGGCTGCCCGTCCGTGAAGATGATCACGTAGCTCTTGCAGCAGGTGACGTTCTGCGATGTGCCGGCCCAGGTTGGCGCCGCGAAATAGTAGGGATCACGCGTTGGGTCCGTGTAGGAATAGTCGCTGTTCGTATAGGCCGGCGCGATCTGCATGAAGTAGCGCGTCGCCTCATAGAGGGACTCCGCCAGCGGCGTCCAGGTGGCCGGCACCGTCGTATCGATCGCGGTGGTGATGGTGCTGATGCTGGACCCCACGTCCGCCAAGACCTGGCCGCCGTCGCCGGCGCCCTTGAACTCCATCAAGCCGAACCGCGCGCGCGTGCCGACCTGCTGAATGATTCCGCCCGCGGCCACGGCATGGTCGACCTCGATCTTCCATCGGGTTTCGGTATAGCCGCCGCCGTCTTGGGCGCAGTCGGCGTCGCCCGACCCGGGCGCCGTACTGTCGTTATCGACGCAGAAATATCCTCGGAGATTGGCATTGCTGCCGACCATGTGGAAATAGACATCGCCGGCGCCAGGGATATAGGCGGCATCCATTCGTCCCGTGGCCTGGGCATTGGTCACCGATTGCGTCTGATCCCGGCAACAGGTGCTGGCGTTGAAGCTATCTTGCCCCTTGAATCGAGTGCAGTTGCCCGACGCATCGCGGGCCACCGAGCAGATGCCGCCGGTCATGACCCACTTGGCCACGTCCATGCGGCGCATAGAGGCATAGTTCAGCAGATTCCCGCTCCACGGGTAGGAGGCGCCGCAGGTCCCCGGCGTCGAGGGATTGGCCGACGAGTCCGGCTGGAACCGATTGCTGCTGTAGCTATAACATTCCGTCGGATCGAAGATCCCGTAATAGGTCGTCGCCGTGTCGAAGGCCGTCTGATAGGCCCGGCTGTTCATGCTGCCCGAATTGTCCAAGAGCAAGAGGATATTCGGCGCCACGGTCGAGGTAATGAAGGGCGGCGTCGACGTATAGTCCGACAGGAATTGGGCGTCCGCCTGCGTCGGGCCCGAGAGCGCGACGATCATCAGCAGCCCCAAGATCGCGAATGTTCTGCGTCTCATGGTAGACCTCACTTCTGCGTCACATGTCTGTGAGCGGGATCTATTTCGGCAGTACGATGACGAGTTGATCGATGCGCCCATGCTGGACATGAAACCGCACCTGCGCCTCCGGTGCCACGGCCTTGAGCTCGCGCGGGTGCCCTTCGTCGTCCGACACGCTTACCTGGGAATCCACCGGATAATCCGTCCCATCGATACGCAGGTTCCCGGAGCCGACGCTGGTGACCACGCCGGATTGCAGATGGGCGGAGCCGGCCGGCGCGACCTGCGGCGGCTTGCCGTTGTCCTCGTGCGCCTGCGCGGCGCCGATCGGGCCTGCGCACCAGATCAGGGCCGCGCCGGCCGCGACACAGGCCGCCCGGCTCAGCGCAGCCGACAGGGCCCTCATATCCGCGTTGTCGCGATAGCTCATCATGACATCTCCTCCTACACTCGCCGCAAACAGGTTTCGCCGCTGGCCGTACAGGCATAGACGGCGGTGATGCGGCCTCTGGTATTCAACGCCGGATTGGTGGCGACGCAGTCGACGCGGTAGTAGATGTCCACGCCGCCGCCCGCGGCGCCGCCGGCGGTGCCTTCGTAGCCGCCCGCGAACTGGAGCGAGCCGCCGACTTTGGGCGCCGCATACAGCCGATCGATGTCGCCCCGCACCGTAAAGTTGAAGAGCGTCGCCGTCGTGTTGGGGGCGCTATCCGGCGAATCCCCGTTATTGTCCGATTGCCCCATGATTTCCTGCTGCAGCTGCGGCCCATTGGCCACCGGCACCGGCCCGGCCGGGCTGGCGTTGGCCAGATAATTGGCCGGCAACTGTCCCTGGTCGATGGTGTCCTGGATGATTTTCACCGCCGTGCCCATGCAGGCTTCCGCCGCGCTTTGAACGGTTTCCGCGCTCCGGCCGTAGCCGGCCATCCGATTCTCCATGCCGGTCACGGAGACGGCGGCGATGCCGATCACGGTCAGCGCCACCAGCAGCAGCGCCACGGTCAAGAGGGCGATGCCGCGCTCATCACCGAAACGCTGAACGGTGAACGCTGAACGCGGAACTAACGGAGACTTAAGATGTACCGGCTGTCGTTCATCGCTCATCGTTCATCGTTCCACGCTAAAGCCCCAGGTTGCGCGCTTGCACCGTGCGGGTCAGAATCCGGCGGCGGAACTGCTGATAGGTGGCCAGCGTATAGCCCGTATCGCCGGTCGGATCGTGATCTTCCACCGTGGTCGGCGAAGTCCCGTGCCAATTCGGGTCCTGTCGCGGCTGGCGGCCGATGACGGTAATGCGCACCATGCGGATCTTGTCGGGAGTCATGGGCGCGACGCCCCAGGCATTGTTGGACACGAAATCCGCCGTATCGAAGGTGCTGGTGCCGTTCTGATCATCGATGATCCCGTCGGCTACGGCGCCGTTGATCGCCGCCACGCAGCCGTCGCAGGCATAGGCCAGTTGCAGATCTTCGATCCCTTCGGCGACGGCGCTGCCGTTGCGGAGCAGGCATGGCGCGTTCCCCGAGCAGGCGGCGCTGGTCGTCCCGATGGCGTAGGTGACGCAGCGCAACCAGAAAATCTGCGTGCCGGCCGGATAGACGACGGGGAGGCCGACCGTGGCGGCCAAGGTCAGACTGTCGCCGGCGACCGCATTGACCGTGGCCGGCGTGGCGCCTCCGATCGAGAGCACCGATCCCACCCCAAATCCTTCCGACGAGTAGTTGGCCACGGATCCGGCGCCGAGCGTAATCGCGCTGAAGGGCGCCGTGGCTTGAGCCGCCAAAGTTCCCACCGGCGTCGGGGTCACCAGAGAGACCGAGTCCGGCCCGGAGTCGGGACCCGCCGGCTGATTGTCCGCCGGGACGATCGCCTGACCACAGGCGCCGACGGCGCCGGTCATCCCGTAGCCGGCGGTCTTGATATCGGAGGACACCAGGTTCATCGCGATCCGCACGTTCTGTTGCAGCTGCGCCGTTTGATCGTTCACCACCGATGTCTTGTCGCTGGTGCTCGCGACCGTGTACCCCGCCGCGATGGCGGCCAACGCGATCCCCAACCCGAACATCAATTCGACCAGGGAGTGCCCGCGCT
>CAYZTJ010000028.1:16871-27408 GCA_964481215.1 uncultured Nitrospira sp.
ATTCCGGCGCGAAGATCGTGCTGACCAGCAGCGTCTGAGACCGAATCCCGCCGCGCCAGGACACCTGCACGGTCACCTGGCTCTGGTTCATCGCGGTCGGCCCCGTCGTGCCGACGTTCACCAGCCCCTGCACGTTGGACAGGCCGGAGGCGTTGAGCCGCGCCCGCCACTGGTCGTAGTCCCCCATGGCCATGGCCTGCGTCGCAGGCGGACGGGTCGCGAGATTGGTCGTGTCGATCAAGTTGTACGCCGCCGCGTTGTAATGGTTGAAGCGAATACGTTCCATCATCTCCGTGCCGAGACTGGTCGCCACGCTGACCTGGCTGGCGTCCGTGTTGCGGCCGATGGCGATATCCAGCATGCCCGCGATCCCGAACAACCCGATCGACAGGACCGTCAGCGCCACCATGCCTTCGATCAGCGTAAATCCCCCATGCCGAACGCGGAAGGCGGAACGCTGAATGCTGGATAGGGATTCGTCCTCTCGCGTGCTCCCCATTCCTCGTTCCTCGTTCATCGTTCACCGTCCATCGTGCTTCTTACGCCGGGCAGGGCGAGCTCGCGCACCAGCGAGTCCTGCCGGCCGGCGTGATCTGAATGTCGTGCCGAAGGCCGTTTCTCGACTGCAAGGTAATCGTCTGATTGCCGGCTCCGCCGCCCAGACGCAATCCCAACGAACTGAACCGCACCTGCGTGGCCCCGGAGAATCCCGTGATGTCTCGTCGCATTACCTTCGGCTCCATCACGTCCCCGCCGCCGGCGTTCGTGAAGGTCGCGACGACGATCCCGCTCGAGACCGCCATGTTCACGTTGACGGTCGTGTTCAGATTCATCGCGTTCATGCGCGCCACGTTGATCTGGGCATTCAGCTCGCTCGCCGCTTGCTTCATCAGCGAACGCTCATTCATTTGGATGTAGTTCGGCAAGATCATGGCCGAGGCGATGCCGATGAGCGACACGACCGTCAGCACCTCGAAGGTGGAGAACCCGCGTTCCCCCTTCCTATTCAATCGGTTCATTGTTGATACTCCTGCACGTAGGCACACAGAATTCCACGGAAATTTCAGCAAGTCGTATGCCCCCCGCTCCCTCGTCGCCGTTGACGGACGCAGAGCGTCAGCCTGCCGATTTTGTACTCGTTGCGTCCGGTTGGAGCGCGATACTGCGAATGGCCTCTTGGCCCTGAGGTGAGCCTAGCAAACAATTTTCGGCGGGCACTGTAGGGCGAGATTGGGCACGGATCGCGCCGTTCCGGCGCGATGCGGCCGATTGGCGCCCGTTACTGTTGAATGCCGCTCGTTGAACAAGGGAAAGGCGACGTGAGAGGCGGGTGAACCACTTCCAGAAGGCAGATGTCCGCCCTATCCTTTATATATATGGCTGCTTTGAACATGCGGTCCTGTCGCCGAGCAGCCTGGGACCCATTGCAATCTTCAGAGCCATGGGTGCCCCGCTCACACCCCCGCCCGGTGTGACAGCTTGGCGCTCCGGCGCCGCGTCACAGTCGCAGCGGCCAACGGTACGAACCGAGAGGGGATCCCGACGCCCACGCATCATGACGCAACCCGGAGAGACGGGGGACCCGTTGCTCTTCGAATGCAACGGGTCGAACGTCAGCCGGGGGTGTCGGCGCAACCTACACAAAAGTCGGAAGAGCCATATCTATACAGAGATGCGCGAGAGGTGATCGGCGGATTACAACTTGGTGACCTGTGACCCGGGGATGGGATAGACCACCGGCATGCCCCGCACCAAGCCGCTTTTCAGCTCATGGTTATGCCAGATCTCGATCGACGCCGTGGCCCCCGCCCCCTTGATCACCGCCCCACCCACCATGATCGTCCCGAACAGGCGCGGCGCCCCTTCATAGGTCAGCGAACCCGGCGTCGACAGCACCCCATTGAAGCGGATCCGGCTTAACAGGACAGGCGTGCGAGTACCGATGGCGGATCCGGTGGTCGGCGGGCTCAACACCTCCAGCGATTTCCCCGATCCGGCTGCGAGCCACCGCACATGGGCATTGATCACGAACAGGCCTTCCAGATAGTCCGCGCCGATCGTCACGGTTCCGAGGTTGTCGCCTCTGGGCGCTTGCTGATCCAGCGTGTCGACGAACACCAACCCGCGATGCTGGCCCACCGTCTCGGATCGAAAGGCCTCATCCGGCGTCACCCCTTGTCCCGGCTCGATGAGACCGTCCCGATACAAGAGGCCCGCGCGATCCATCGCATAGTAGGTCCCGAACTGCTGCGCCTGTCGCTTCAGCTCGTCGTAGCCCCAGAGATCTTCCTTCAGGCCGGGCGAGGGCTCGCGCTTGGGAATCACGTTGAGCGGAAGCGACACGGCGCCGTCGCTGAACCGCACGTCGCCGCCGATCCAATAGGTGGTCCACCGATCCTGCGCCAGACCCATTTCGCCGTAGGACTGCCCCGTAATCGGCGCCAGGTCAGACTTCACCGGCGCCTCGCTGTGTTTGCCCAGCAACACGTTGCCCTTCACCTTGATGTCGCCCCAGTGGGCGCTCACGGGAAGGGGCACGGCGGCCAGGGCAGGATCGAGCGCATGCGCGCCGATCTGCGCGGCCGAACGAGCCGGCGGAATCCGAAACTGGCCCAGCTCGACCGACAGGGTGCTGATCGTCGCCCCGGCCGACGCGCGCACCTCGACCGTGCAGAGCGCGCCGGGGCGGAGCGGCCCGTATGCCTTGAGCGTGAGGATGCGGCCGAGCCCGCGAAGAGACCGGAACCAGCCGCGCGCCGGATCGTTCAAGAGTTGATCCTGCTCGGGCCGGGCCGCATCCAAGAAGAGATCCGGGCGCTCGGCGGTGCCGACAAATTGAGAGAGCCCCTTGGCGTCGAAGTAGGAGAGCGAGCCGTCCGGCAACACCATGCGCGTCGCCACCAAGGCGCCGATCTCCGGCGTCGGCACGCCCGACGGATCGTGAAACCACTGCGTGACCACCTCGGTCGCCGCTTGCGCCAACGCGCGAGAGGCCGCCTCATCCTGACTGCCGCGCACGCTGACCGTCTCTTGCGCGGCCAGCTGCAGCGAAACCGATCCCAGCACGGCCAGGATGCAGGTCACCATCAGCGCAGCCAGGAGCGCGACCCCCCGCTCGTCGTCGACCGGTGTACAGGTCTTCCTCATGCCGTCCTCCGGACCGGAAGGCCGACGAGTGTCGACACGGGCTCTCGATCCCGCCCAACCGCCAGATCGACCGCGATGCGGGACACGCGGCGCGGGTCGGCCGTGGGCTGGCCGGTTGCCGTCAAATATTTCAGGCGAAAGTGCGAGACGTTGCCGATCAACGACCCGGCGCCGCCATCGACCTGGCGCATGAGCTGGGAGGAGCCGGCGCCGTCCGGTTTCACATAGTAGCGCACGGTGTTCGAGAGCGAGACAACCGCCCCGGCGGGAAGCGCGCTCGCCAGCGGCGTCGCGAGCGCGAGCTGGCTCGTCTTGCCGTCACGGCTCAGCCGCCCCTCCTCGCACCGGGTTTGATCGCAAATGAGCACGCGCTTCCCCTTCGGCCAGCCCAAACCGGATCGGACGGCCAGGGTCGTCTCACCGGCCGACGCCGCACTCGTGAGCACGGTGACCGCGCCGGCCAGATTCGCCAGAAACTCCACCTCGTCCGCGGTCGACTTCGTCACCGCCGCGGCCGTGGGCGCAGCCCCGCTGCCGGCCAGACGCAGTTCCGATTCCAACACACTGAGCCCGATGCGCAACTCTTGATGCTGCGCCATGGTGTCCTGTTGCGCGCCAAACCGGTGCTCTAGGTGTACGAGCGTCTGCATCGTGGCCGCCATGACCAGCGACCCGGCGGCCAAGCCGATGAGCAATTCGACCAGCGAGACGCCGGCCATCCCCTGTACGCACCCGAACAGACCCCGCCGCCCCTTCATGCGCGTTCCCCCACAAAGTTGGGATTGGCCCGGATCGTCGCCAGCGTGACGGTGCGGATACGGCCCGAGGGCAGCCGGTAGGCGGCCTTGGCTTCCACGACCACCGCGCCGGCGCGCTCCAACGTACCGGGCCGATCGGGTCGAACCGTCCACGATAAGGCAATGCCGGCTTGCTGATGCATCCCCGTGTAGGTCCCGTCGCCGCCTTGGAGATCTCCTTGGGCGCCGTCGTCCCGCATCGTCACATCCACGATCCCGTCCGCATTCAGATCGTCCTGCAAGATCTGGCTCCACGGCGCCACCCGCTTCGCTTCGAGCCGCGATTGTGCCAGCGCCAAAGCCCGAAGCCCCACCCCGCCATCCCGCAGTCCGTGATCCGCAATCTGAAACAGCGCCATGGCTCCCAACAATCCAAAGGCCGTCACCACCATCGCCACCATCACCTCGATGAGGCTGAAGCCAGTGTCAGAAGCGATGAGCGATGAGGACTGAGCGTTGAGCCTCGGTAGAGCCCGGAACTGTTTCATTCGTACGCCGTTCATCGTTCCTCGTTCACCGCTGTCTCGCACTCGTTCAACGTTCATCGTTCACCGTTTCCCGTTGATTATTTCACCGTGATACGGCCCGTGAGGCTGACCGTCATCGCCGAATAGGCGCCCTTCCGGTCGTGCATGGTCATCGTCGTCGCGGTCGCCGACCGCCCGCTCGGATAGAAGACCACCGACGGCCCCGCGGACAGGCGAGTGATCCGGAGCGGCTTCGTCGCGTACTCGTAGCGACGAAAGACGGAATCCGGCAGATCCGCCCATTCGGTCAGAATGCGATGCTCCTCCGTCTCAAAGATCACCCGCACGGCATGCCGCTGCGTCATGGCCAGAAAGCGCGCCGCGCGCAACTCCGCCGCCACTTCCTGCGTCGCCGCCTGCCGCTGCTTGTCGGCGGCGGCCGAGACGAACCCCTCCCCCGCGAACATCGTCACCATCCCAATCACCCCCAAGACCATCATCAGTTCAATCATGCTCCCACCTCGCTCCCCCATGTGAATGCCTCCTGGGGAGCCGGTATTCCAAAGGGCGTGCCAGAACGAAGGGGTAGCAGGAAGGCACGGGATAGCGAGTACAGAACAGCGCCATTCCCCGCTCTAGATGCGGAGATGCGTGATGGCTGGGCTATCGAAATGGTGTGCCGTGTCTAGGGAATGCGCGACGGGGAGCCGACTGCCTCAGATGCAAGTCGGGATACAACAGGAATCGAAATGGATACAGATTGACTGGCTCTAAACTCGCTCAGTGTCAGCCTGAGATTACTTCTCACGGTCAGGGTGTTCAAAAGGGTCGCCCGACAAGGCCGCACCGATGCGAGGACCCGAGGCGTACTGCCGTTGGTACGTCGCAGGGTCTGAGCGAGGGAGAACGCAGTCGGAGGCCCTTTTCAACACCCGTCATGGACCAGGAGGGAGCAGCCCCTGGTACCAGGCCAGCAGGTCGTCCGCGCAGAAGAGGGCCAGGGCGGCGCCGAGGGCGAGGAAGGGCCCGAAGGGGATATATTGGTCGCGACGCAGCACTTTGAATCCGATCAGCGTGATCCCGACGACCGACCCGCTGATCGAACCGAGCATGATGGTCAGCAGCGCCGGCTTCCAGCCGAGAAAGGCCCCCACCATCCCCATCAGCTTGATGTCCCCGCCGCCCATCCCCTCTTTGCCGAACAGATAGGGACTCAACCAGGCCAAGAGCCACAAGAGCCCCCCGCCGACGGCCACGCCGAGCAGGGCATTCACCAATGTGATCGGCAGAATCGTCGCCGCGGCAATCAGCCCGATCGCCAACCCCGGCAGCGTGATGCGATCGGGAATGATCTGATGCTCGAGATCGATCCCGCTGACGACGATCAGCGCGGAGCAAAGGGCCGCATAGGCCATGGCAGGCCAGGTGAGTCCGAAGCGCCACAGCACCAGGACATAGGCCAGCCCGTTCAGCAGCTCGACGAAGGGATACTGGATGGAGATCGGCGCCGCGCAGCGGCGGCATTTGCCGCGCAACAGCAGATAACTCAGGACGGGAATATTGTCGTAGGGGGCCACCGGCTTGTGGCAGGCCGGGCAATGCGAGCCGGGCCAGACCACCGACTCGCCGCGCGGCAGCCGATAGATGCAGACGTTCAGGAAGCTGCCGATGAAGGCGCCGACGACGAACGCGGTGAGAGAGAGGCCTACCATCTAGCGGTTGCCGCACATGGCGTTTTTCGTTGCATCTGGGAGGTCCACTGATATGATTGCTTACATATTTCGACGCAGACCCAGCGGGCCCGCAGAGGCCGGTCTGGTCGATCTCTCACAGGGAGTGGCGTCCCATGGCACTCACAAGCAGAAATGGACGACTGAACGGAAGCCGGATCTCCACCCGCCGGCGCTCCCAAGACCTGACGAAGCGGGAGCGGCAGATTCTCCAACTGATTTGGTCGGGCCTGAAGAACAAGGAAATCGGCCGCCGGCTGAAGATCAGCGTGAAGACCGTGGAAGCGCATCGGGCCAACATGATGAAGAAGCTCGATGTCTCGAATACGGCTCAGCTCCTGAAAACCGCCTTGACGGGCGGCATGGTGAAGGCCGTCTAGGCGCCAGCCCGCTGCCGGACGACTTCATAGCACAGCACCGCCGCGGCCACCGACACGTTGAGCGACGCCACCTGCCCCCGCATCGGAATCCGCACCCGATCGTCGCACTGATCCAGCACCCCTTTTCGCACGCCTTCGCCTTCGCCTCCCAGCACTAACCCGATCGCGCCCCGATAGTCCAGACTCGTATAGAGTTTCTCGGCCGAGGGATCCACCCCGTAGACCCACAAGCCTTCTTTCTGAAAGGCTTCGATCTGCCGGATGAGATTCGTGACGCAGGCCACCGGCACATGATCCACCGCCCCGGCGGAGGCCCGCGCGACCGCGCCCGTCAAACCGGCGGAACGCCGCTCGGGAATGACGACGCCATGGGCGCCGGCCCCGTCTGCCGTCCGCAGCACCGCCCCGAGATTGTGCGGATCTTCGACGCCATCGAGGAGCAGCACGAAGGGCGCTTCGGCTCGGCGGCGCGCGGCATCCAGAATGGCTTCCGGCTCGACATACTCCTTGGCCGCCACCAGCGCCACCACGCCCTGATGCCGCCCTTCCGCCACCAGGCGATCCAAGGCCGCCCGCGGCTCGACTCGAACCGAAATGCCCTGGGCTCTCGCCTGTTGGTAGAGTTCGCCGTATTGACGCTGTTGGCCGACGAGGAGGATCTTCTGGATGGGCCGGACTCCGGAGCGCAGCGCTTCTCGCACCGCATGGAGGCCGTAGATCAGCTCGGCGCCCTCACCTTTTCCAGCGGCTGGTGCCATCGGGCCGATCCTCAATGGTAATGCCCTGCGCCGCCAGGGTCTTGCGGATCTCGTCGGCCCGCGCGAAATCTTTCCGTCGGCGGGCCTCGTTGCGCTCCTGGAGGAGCCGATCGATGTCCTGGTTCGACAGCGACGGTGTCGCCTCGCTGCGCCCTCCGCCCGACGCCCCGACTCGGAATTGCAGCTCTTTATATTCCCACTCCGACGCCGGCAATTGAAAGAGCCCCGCCACCAGGCCGTAGGTCCGAAAGGCCTCCCGCGCGGCCTTGCAGGCTGACGCCGACAACCCCGCGCCCAACAGCCGGTTGACCTCGGCGCGGAATTGCTGAAAGGCCGCGATGGCCTCCGCCGTATTGAAGTCATCGTCCATGGCCGCGCGGAAGGCGCCGTCCAGGCGCGTGATCTCTTCGCGCAGACGGGCGTCGCCCTCGCCGGCGGCCGCGGTCACTTCGTCGAGCCGCTGAAAGAGCCCGTAGACTCCGTCGAGCGCGCGCTTGGCTTCGGCCAGCCCCGCATCGGAAAAATCGAGCGGCCCGCGGTAGTGCGTGGCCAGCAGAAAGTACCGCAGCGCCTCGGCCGTCACGGCCTCGCGGCAGCCGGATCGCTCGAACACATCGCGAATGGCGAAGAAGTTGCCGAGCGACTTGGACATCTTCTCCTGATTGATCTGCACGAAACCGTTGTGAATCCAGCAGTTGGCAAACTCCTTCCCGGTGGCCGCGGACGACTGAGCGATCTCGTTCTCATGGTGCGGGAAGATCAAATCCATGCCCCCGCCGTGAATGTCGAAGGTCTCGCCGAGATGCTGCATGGACATGGCGGAACATTCGATGTGCCAACCAGGCCGGCCCGCGCCCCAGGGGCTGTCCCAGGCCGGTTCGCCGGGCTTGGAGGCCTTCCACAGGGCAAAGTCCATGGGATGGCGCTTGCGCTCATCGACCTCGACACGCGCGCCCGCCAGCACATCTTCCGCTTTCCGTTTCGAGAGACGCCCGTAGCCACGGTAGCTCTCGACCAGAAAATAGACATCGCCCTCCACGCGGTAGGCATGCCCGCCGGCCAGCAATCGCTCGATGAGCCGGATGATGTCGCCGATATGCTCGGTGGCCTTGGGCTGCGCGGTGGCCGGCCGGACGCCGATTCGCGCCATATCGCGATCGTAGGCCTTGAGATACCGATCGACGATGTCCGTCCAGGCCACTCCTTCTTTGGCCGCGCGCGCGATGATCTTGTCGTCCACGTCCGTGAAGTTGCGCACGTAGGTCACGGCGAGGCCGGAGAATTCCAGGTAGCGCCGGATCATGTCGAAGACCAGCGCGCTGCGGGCGTGGCCGAGATGGCAATCGTCATAGACCGTCACGCCGCAGGCGTACATCCGCACGACGCCCGGCGTGATGGTCTTGAGCGGTTCTTTGTGACCGGTCAACGTATTGTAGACGGTGAGCATTTAGCGTCTGCCCGTTCGAGGTTTGCCGTTGATCAGCGGCTCCCAGTGCCGCAGCAAATCCAGCGCCGCATGGTGCGTGACGTCCAAGTGGATGGGCGTGATGGCCACGAGGCCGCGCCGCACCGCATCATAGTCCGAGTTGGGCTTTCGATTCCAAGACATCCGCGTGCCGGCGATCCAATAGTAGGTCCGTCCCCTGGGATCGCGCTTTTCCACGATGGGATCGTCAAACCGGCGGCGGCTCAAGGGCGCGAAGATCGCGCCCTTGATCGACTTGAGCGGCCGATTCGGCACGTTGACGTTCAGCAGGGTCTCGTCGGGCAACCCATGTTTCAACACGATCTTCGCCACGCGCGCCGCGTAGACCGCCGCCGCGTCGAACTGAAACTCTTCGTCCCCTTCCTGCGAGACGGCGACGGAGGGAATGCCCATGATCGTGCCTTCGAGCGCGGCGGAGACGGTGCCGGAGTAGGTCACATCGTCGCCCAGATTCACGCCACGATTGATGCCCGAGATCACCAGCTTGGGCGGCTTCGGCATCAACTTCTTGAGGGCGAGGTTGACACAGTCGGTCGGCGTGCCGTTGACCGAAAAGGTCCTCCGGTCGATACGCGTGATCCGCAAGGGTTTGTGCAGGGTCAGCGCGTGCCCCACCGCGTTGCGTTCGCGATCCGGCGCCACCACCCACACCTCGCCCAAGCGCCGCATGGCGCGCGCCAGGGCGGCCAGCCCCGGCGAGCTGATGCCGTCATCGTTGGTGACCAGAATGTTCACGGAATTCAAGGATGGAAGGATCTGTTGCCGCGATCAGCAACGGGCGGATGCCGGCTCAGGGAGACCTTTTTCAGATTTTCGGCGCTGCCGCGCTTCACGTTTCACGCCTCACGCCTGACGCCTCACGCGTGGCGGGGTAATGGTCGGGGCGGCGGGATTTGAACCCACGACCACTCGCACCCCAAGCGAGTGCGCTACCGGGCTGCGCTACGCCCCGACTCACACCATGGAACACGAGGACCCTCCGAAGACCGGCGTCTTATGCCTTGTACGAATCCAGAATGCGCAGAATCGCCTGCAAGTTGCCGCGAAGCCGTTCGGTGACTTCCCGAGGATTGATCCGTTTGCCGGCGCGGCGCCCCCGCCGCCCCCAATAGCGCTTCAGGCCGGCAATCGTGTACCCCTCTTCATACAGCATTCGCTTGATCTCGAGCACCGTCTCGATGTCCCGCTGCATGTAGAGGCGTTGTTGGCCTCGACTTTTCTGAGGCTTCAAAAACCCAAACTGCGACTCCCAGAACCGGAGCACGTACGACGGCAGCGCCGTCATGTCGCTGACTTCTCCGATTTTATAGAAGATTTTCCGGTTCGGCTCGGTGTGCAGGTTCATCCGCGCCTCCCGAACGGGCCGCTTACGAGTTTACGTACTTCTTGAACACCTGGCTGGGTCGAAAGGTGACGACGCGCCGGGGTGTGATGCCGATCTCTTGCCCGGTTCGCGGATTCCGCCCCTTTCGCGCGCCCTTGCTGCGGACGATGAAATTGCCGAAGCCGGCGATCTTGACCGATTCGCCTTTCTGGAGCACCGCTTTGAGCAAATTCAGCACCAATTCAACGATGTCGGCGGCTTCATTCTTGGAAATGCCGACCTTTTCGAAAATTTCATTGGCGATATCCGACTTTCTCATGCCATCCCCCTCGGCCCAGCGAGTGACAGACTTCGCGAGTGAGTCGAATGCTTCCCCACTGTTCCGGGGAAAATTTCGCCATAAATTACGCAAGGTTACGGCCTATGTCAAGGGAATTTCAGGGGAAAA
>CAYZTJ010000029.1:0-15117 GCA_964481215.1 uncultured Nitrospira sp.
AGAGAGTTCCTGGCGCAGAGCGGGCGAGTGGCGGCCGGTGTGGGCGTGGCCGCCTTGCTGGGGAATTTGGGCAACTGGGCGCTGTCCTATGCCGCGGACAAGGAGCCGATCAAGATCGGCGTGCTGCATTCGCTGAGCGGCACCATGGCAATCAGCGAAGTGTCGCTTCGCGACGTGGTGCTGATGGCCGTGGAGGAGATCAACACCAAGGGCGGGGTGATGGGGCGGAAAATAGAGCCCAAGGTCGTGGATCCGGCCTCCAACTGGGATTTGTTTGCCGAGAAAGCCAAGCAGTTGCTGCTGCAGGACAAGGTGGCCGTCGTGTTCGGGTGTTGGACGTCGGTGAGCCGCAAGTCCGTGCTGCCGGTCTTCGAGAAGAACAACGGCTTGCTGTTCTATCCCGTGCAGTACGAAGGCGAAGAATGTTCGCGCAACGTGTTCTACACCGGGGCGGCCGTCAATCAGCAGGCGGTGCCGGCTGTTGAATACCTCATGAGCAAGGAGGGCGGGGGACACAAGAAGTTCTACCTCCTCGGAACCGACTACGTGTATCCGCGCACGACCAACAAGATTCTGCGCGCGATGCTGTTGGCCAAGAAGGTGCCGGCGGCCAACATCATGGAAGAGTACACGCCGTTCCACCATCAGGATTATCAGACCATCGTCGGCAAGATTAAAAAGTTCGCGGCCGGCGGCGGCGCCTGCGTGATCAGCACCATCAACGGCGACAGCAACGTGCCGTTCTACAAGGAATTCGCCAACCAGGGTTTGCGCGCGGAAGACGCGCCGATCATGGCTTTTAGTGTGGCGGAGGACGAACTGCGCGGGATGGACACGACGGCGCTGGTCGGTCACCTGGCGGCCTGGAACTACTATCAAAGCGTCGAGACGCCGCAGAACAAGCAGTTCGTCGCGAGCTTCAAAGCCCACTGCAAGCGGAACAATTTGCCGGACGGCGAGAAGCGCGTCACCGACGATCCGATGGAAGCCGCCTACTTCGGGGTGTACGTGTGGAAACAGGCGGTCGAGAAGGCCGGCTCCACCGAGGTGGACAAGGTCCGCAAGGCCGTCTACGGGCAAAAGTTCCTCGCGCCGGGCGGGGAAATCATGATGGACACGGCCAATCACCACACGCACAAGCCGGTGCTGATCGGGGAGATTTTGAAGGACGGACAGTTCAAGATCGTGAACCGATCCAAAGGGTTGGTGAAGCCGGAACCCTGGAGCGAATACACGAATCCGGATAAGGGCTGTGACTGGGTGGCGCATCAGGGCACCTACCAGAAGAAGTAAGGCGCGTCGGAAGGCCGGGCTCAACGTGCTGATCCTCGTCTGTGTGTTGACGCTCGCCGCGCTGGCCGGTCCTCCGGGCCAGCCGGCCGCATGGGCGGAGGAGGCGATGGCGTCTCCTCCGCCTTTGGCGCTCGAACAGGCGCTCGTTGATCTCAAGAGCGAGGACGAAGCCGTTCGGGATGCGGCGGTCGCGGTCTTGATCGAGCGGGGCGATGTCAGTCTGCTCCCGAAGCTCGACGAGATTCGCGCCGACGCCGACCGCGCGGTGCGGCAGGCCATCAAACCGATCGTCGACCTCCTCAAAAATCGGGCCAATCTGGCGAGCGACAACGCCGATACGCGGCGGTCGGCCGCGGCCGACCTCGGCACGATTGGGCGACCGATTGCGATCGGATGGCTGGAGGAGGCCACGGCGAAGGAGCCGAATCGCTGGGTGCGCTACAGCATGGAAGAGTCCGCCCAGCTCCTCAAGCTGAGCGCCGATGATCCGGCTGTGACGATCGCCGCCGCCGGGAAGCTTGGCGACCTGCGAAGCCCGAACAGCCTCCCCGCGCTCAAGGAACTGATTCAAGCCGGCTCGGGCGCCGAGGCGACGGAGCCGCAACGGGCCGTCGCGAAGGCCGCGGCCGTGGCGGTGGAACGAATCGAACTCTGGGCCTCCTGGTCGAACGCCCTCGAGACGGTCTTCCGCGGGATCAGCCTCAGCTCCATTCTCCTGATCATGTCGGTGGGCCTCGCCATCGTCTTCGGGCTGATGGGCGTGATCAATATGGCTCACGGCGAACTGATGATGGTCGGCGCCTATGCCACCTTCGTGACGCAGGAATGCTTCAAGGCCTGGCTCGCGCCGGCCTACTTCGATTCCTATTTTCTGGCCGCGCTCCCTGTGGCCTTTCTCAGCGCCGCCGCCTGTGGCTTGCTGCTGGAAGCCACGGTGATTCGATTTCTGTACGGGCGACCGCTGGAGACCATGTTGGCGACGTGGGGCGTGAGCTTGGTGCTCATGCAGGCGGCGCGGGTCTACTTTGGCGATCTGACCGCCGTCGTGGCGCCGGTCTGGCTGAGCGGCGGCGCCCAGGTCATGGTGGGCGTCTATCTGCCGTACAATCGCCTGTTCATCATCGGCCTGTCGATCTTGTGCGTAGCGGGAATCTATGCGCTCTTATTCCGGTCCAGCCTCGGCTTACGCGTCCGCGCGGTGACGCAGAATCGCAATATGAGCGCCTGTCTCGGTATTCCCACCCGCAAGGTCGATGCCTACACCTTTGCCTTCGGCTCGGGTTTGGCCGGAATCGCCGGCTGGGCGCTGACATTGGTGGGCAACGTGGAGCCGGGACTCGGGCAGAACTACATCGTCGATTCGTTCATGGTGGTGGTCACCGGCGGAGTCGGCAAATTGGCCGGCACCATCGTGGCCTCGCTCGGGATCGGCGGGCTCAATAAGTTGCTCGAGCCGAGCTTCGGCGCGGTCTATGGGAAGGTGCTGATCCTGGTGCTGGTGATTCTCTTCTTGCAATGGCGGCCTTCGGGTCTGTTCGCAATGAAAGGACGTCATGCGGATGCCTAAGCCGCCGTCTCTCGTCGCTCGTCACTCGTTGTGAGGTAACCGTGTCCCCGAGTCCAGAGGCAGAGGAGGGTGCGACGCAGCGCGAGGGCCTGTTATTCTGGCTCTCCGGTCTCGCGCTCCTCATCCTCCTTCCGCTCTTGAACGTGCTGCCGCCGGAAGACTCCTGGCTGCACGTCTCCGATTTCAGTCTCAATCGGTTCGGCAAGTTCCTCGCATTTGCGATCTTGGCCCTAGGCTTGGATCTCATTTGGGGCTACACGGGGATCTTGAGCTTGGGGCAGGGTGTCTTCTTCGGGCTCGGCGCCTATTGCATGGGGATGCACCTCATGCTGACCATCGGCAAAGAGAGCGTCTACGGCAGCGAGCTGCCGGATTTCATGGTCTGGAACCAGGTCAAGGATCTGCCCTTCTTTTGGAAACCGTTCTATAGTTTCACCGCGGCGCTCCTCGGCAGTCTCCTCGTGCCCACGCTGGTCGCGTCGGTGTTCGGCTTTCTGGCCTTTCGCAGTCGGATCAAGGGTGTCTACTTCGCGATCATCACCCAGGCGCTGGCTCTGGTGGCCTGGCTGGTCTTCAATCGGAATGAAACCAATCTCGGCGGCACCAACGGCCTGACGGACTTCAAGCAGCTGCTTGGGTTCCGGCTCTCAGATCCCGGCACCCAGCGGGCGCTGTATGTCATCACCGTGATGTGTCTGGGGGGCGCGTACTGGCTGTGCCGCTGGATCACCACGTCGCGGGCGGGGAAGGTGCTGATCGCCGTGCGCGACAGCGAGCAACGGGTGGTCTTTTCCGGCTACACGCCGGCGAACTACAAACTGTTTGTCTTCGTCGTCTCGGCGGCCTTGGCGGGATTGGCGGGGCTCCTCTATGTGCCACAGGTCGGCATCATCACCCCCGCGCAAATCGGCGTATTGCCGTCGCTGGAGATGGTGATCTGGGTGGCGGTTGGCGGACGCGGCACCCTCGTGGGAGCGGCGCTAGGAGCCGTGAGCGTGAATTTTGCGAGGAGCATCCTGACTAATTCCTTTCCTGAGTTGTGGCCCTTCATCCTCGGCGGGCTCTTCGTGGTGGTCGTGCTGCTGGCGCCGGATGGGCTGGTTGGGTTGATGCGACGATGTTCGGATCTCTGGCGCGGCTTCAGGAAAGGAGATGCCGTGCAGGCCCATGCGGGAGACCTCCACCACCAGTGATGAAGGCGGAACGATGAAGGATGAACGAGACGCGATAGATAGAAGCTGGCGCAGCGTGATTCAGCCCTCCGCGTTCATCGTTCATTCCTTCATGGCGGCGCGCTGAGATGACCGATCGGGGCTCCATCATCTACTGCGAAGGCGTCATCGTCGACTACGACGGCTTCAAGGCGCTCAACAATCTCAATTTCATCGTCCAGTACAATGAGCTGCGCGTGGTGATCGGGCCGAACGGAGCGGGGAAGACCACCTTGCTCGACGTTATCTGCGGCAAGACCAAGCCGGTGGCGGGCCGAGTGATCTTCGGCAAGAATGTCGACCTGATCGGCAAACATGAGGACGACATCGTGAAGCTGGGCATCGGACGCAAGTTTCAGGCGCCCTCGATCTACGCCAATCTGTCGGTGTGGGAGAATCTCGATCTCTCGCTCAAGCGGCCCAGCAAGGGCGTCTTGACGACCTTGCGAGGACAGACCACCGCCGCGGAGCGTGCGCGCATCGAAGAGACCTTGGAAACGATCGGCCTGTCCGACCAAGCGCACACCAGAGCCGGGGCGCTCTCGCACGGACAGAAACAGTGGTTGGAGATCGGGATGGTGATCTTGCAGGATCCACAGCTCTTGCTGGTCGATGAGCCGGTGGCGGGCATGACCGACAAGGAAACGGAACAGACCGGACGGTTGCTCCAATCCCTATCGGAGCGCCATGCCATTGTGGTGATCGAACACGATATGGAGTTCGTCCGTCAGATCGCCCGCATCGTCACGGTGCTGCACGAGGGAACGGTGATCTGCGAAGGACCGGTGGAGACGGTGCAGGCGGACGACCGGGTGCGGGAGATTTACCTCGGACGACAGAAAGTGGCGCACTGACTGAAGAAGACGTGAGGCGTAAGGGGGAGAGTGAAAGTGAAGGGTTTGTCGTACACGGTTGTCAGTGGTCAGTTACAGAGACAGAAAACGGATGACTGCTAACTGACAACCCTTCCGTCCCCAAGGACCGTCCATGCTCCAACTCGACACCATCAATGCCTACTACGGAGAGAGCCACATTCTTCGGGATGTGTCCTTTTCGATCGAACCGGGGCAAGTGGTCTGCCTCATGGGGCGGAACGGGGTGGGCAAGACGACGACGTTGAAGGCCCTTACCGGCCTGCTGCCGGTGCGTTCGGGGCGGATTGTGTTCGATGGCGTTGATATCACGAAATCGCCGACCGACCGGCGCGCCAAGCAGGGGCTGGCCTATGTGCCGCAGGGTCGGGAGATCATCCCGCATCTGACGGTCCGCGAGAATCTGCAGCTGGGTTACTGGGCGTGCGCCGATTCGGGACGGAATGGCGCGGAGAAGGCCGCGTTCGATGAGGTGTTTACCCTGTTCCCCAAATTAGCGCAGATTCTCGATCGGCCCGGCGGGGTGCTCAGCGGCGGCGAGCAGCAACAGCTGGCGATCGGCCGGGCCTTACTCTCGAATCCGAAATTACTCTTGCTGGATGAGCCGACGGAAGGTATTCAGCCCTCGATCGTGGACCAGATCGAGGACGTGATCGTCGGCTTCAAAAACTCCCGGCGTTTCGCTATCCTGCTGGTCGAGCAGGGACTCCATTTCGCCGCGCGGCTGGCGGAGCAGTATGTGGTGATGGCCAAAGGGGCGGTGGTGGCGTCGGGCAAGAGCGATGAGCTGAGCGCGGAGATGGTGAAGCTACATTTGACAGTGTGAGGCTAGGGGCAATTGGCTATAGGCTATGGGGAAAGAAACGACGTTCTCAAATCTCGCCTATAGCCGATCGCCTCTTGCCCATAACCAGACGGGGTTATCATGCACCTGACACCGAGGGAGCAGGAGAAGCTGCTGATTTATGTGGCGGCGCAGGTGGCAAAGGACCGAAAGGCCCGCGGGCTGAAGCTGAACCATCCGGAGGCGGTGGCGTTCATCACAGCCGAGCTGCTGGAGGGCATCCGCGACGGGAAGTCGGTGTCGGATCTCATGACCTACGGTGCGACTCTCTTGAAACGGGCCGATGTGATGCCTGGTGTGCCGGAGATGATTCCGGAGATTCAGGTGGAAGGCACGTTCCCGGATGGCACGAAGTTGGTGACGGTGCATCAGCCGATTCGATAGAACCGAGGTTCGGGGTGCGAGGTACGAGGTGCGGGGATGAAGAAAAGTTCAAAGGCTGGAGGGAGCAAGAAACGGGCGAAAGCCGTCCAAGTGACGAAGAAGGGTGGGGTGGCGAAGGTGAAGGGCGCCTCTTTGCAACCGGCCAATGTGATTCCGGGGGAGGTGATTCTCGGGCAAGGTGACATTATCACCCTGCATGGGCGGCCGCTGGTGGAGGTGACTGTCGCCAATACCGGGGATCGGCCGATTCAAGTCGGTTCGCATTGTCACTTCTTCGAGGCCAATCGGGCGCTGAAGTTCGATCGGGAGAAGGCTTTTGGGTTCCGGCTGCAAGTGCCGGCGGGCACGGCGGTGCGGTTTGAGCCGGGGGAGACCAAGAAGGTGGCGTTGGTGGCGCTGGGCGGCAAGCGGGTGGCCTACGGGATTAACGGGTTGACGAACGGATGGTTGGATGATGCGCAGGTGAAGGCGAATGCGCTAGCAAAAGCCAAGGCTGAAGGGTTTATCGAGGGGAAATAACTGACTGACGGGTCGAAGGGTTCAACCTCTTTGCTCCCGGAGCGCGCGCCATCAGGGTGAAGAGGGGCAAGATAGCCAGGGTAGACTTCTTGCTCGCGGAGGCCGCGCCCGCCGGGAAGGCGGACGTCTTGGCGGCCGCGGGGCGGGCGGGTGAGATGGCGGGCCTCCCTCGACGCGCGCAGTGAAGTCAACCCTGGCTACCTTGCCAGTTGGATTGTCATCAGGTTTAACCGTTGTGCAAAAGCTGGGGTGTTCAGCTCGAAGTGCAAGTCCGCCCAGGCCACTGAGAGGGGAGAGAAGAAATGAAGATTCCGCGGCGGCAGCATAGCGATCTCTATGGTCCGACGGCGGGGGATCGGATCAGGCTGGCGGATACGGAGTTGCTGGTCGAGATCACGCGGGATTTGACCGTGCCGGGAGAAGAGGCCAAGTTCGGCGGCGGGAAAGTCATTCGCGACGGCATGGGGCAATCGCCGAGGGCCACGAGGGCGAGCGGGGCGTTGGACCTCGCGATCACGAACGCGATCATCATCGACTGGTGGGGCGTCGTGAAGGCCGACATCGGGATTCGCGATGGGCGCATCGTCGGCATCGGTAAGTCGGGCAATCCTGATCTCATGGATGGTGTCACGCCCGGGATGGAAGTGGGGCCGGGAACGGAAGTGCTGTCGGCCGAGGGCAAGATCGTCACAGCGGGCGGCATTGATACGCACATCCACTTCATTTGCCCGCAGATCATTCATGAGGCGTTGGCGAACGGGCTCACCACGTTGATCGGCGGCGGCACGGGGCCGGCCACGGGCACGAACGCCACGACCTGCACACCCGGCGCTTGGAACATCCATCGGATGCTCGAAGCTGCGGATGGCTTTCCGATCAATCTGGGCTTTCTTGGAAAGGGCAATTCATCCCTGCCCGAGGGGTTGGCGGAGCAGGTGGACGCGGGGGCGATCGGACTCAAGCTGCACGAGGATTGGGGCACGACACCGGCGGCGATTTCGACTTGTCTGGATGTCGCGGAACGCTACGACGTCCAAGTGGCGATTCACACAGATACGCTGAACGAAGCTGGGTTTGTGGAAGACAGCATCAAGGCCTTCAAAGGCCGCACGATCCATTCGTTCCATACGGAGGGCGCAGGCGGCGGCCATGCGCCGGATATCATTAAGGTCTGCGGCGAGCCGAACGTGCTGCCCTCGTCCACGAATCCGACGATGCCCTTTACCGTCAATACGATGGACGAACATCTCGATATGCTCATGGTCTGCCACCACCTGAATCCCCGCATACCGGAGGATGTCGCTTTTGCCGAATCTCGGATTCGTCGCGAGACCATCGCGGCGGAAGACATCCTGCATGACATGGGCGCCATCAGTATCATGTCCTCCGACTCGCAGGCCATGGGGCGGGTGGGCGAGGTGATCATCCGCACCTGGCAGACGGCGCACAAAATGAAGATCCAGCGGGGGCACCTGTCGGATCGTGGAACGGACGGGGAGAGGGGGTCGCACGACAACTACCGAGCCCGCCGCTATGTGGCCAAGTACACGATCAATCCCGCCATTGCGCACGGTATCGCCCATGAAGTGGGATCGGTCGAGGTCGGCAAGCTGGCCGATCTCGTCTTGTGGCGGCCGGCCTTCTTCGGCGTGAAGCCGGAGATCGTGCTGAAGGGCGGGTTCCCCATGTCCGCCGCGATGGGCGACCCGAATGCGTCGATCCCGACGCCGCAGCCGGTGCTCACACGTCCCATGTTCGGGAGTTTCGGCCGCGCGCCATTCTCCACGAGCGTGACGTTCGTGTCCGGCGCGGCGCTCGACGGCGGGGTGCCGCGCATGCTGGGCCTGCAGAAACGGGTGGCGCCGGTCATGCGCTGCCGGAGCATCGGCAAACGCGATCTCAAACTCAACGATGCGCTTCCAAAGATCGAAGTGGATTCGGAAACCTACGAAGTGCGCGCTAACGGCGAGCTGCTCACCTGTGAGCCGATGCGGGTCCTCCCCATGGCGCAGCGGTATTTTCTCTTTTAGGCGAGGGGCTAGAGGCAATAGGTGATAGGTAGATGGATTTGACCCACAGACTTCTCCCCCATTGCCTATTGCCCCTTGCCTCGTGCCCCCCACGATTGCCTTGAGTCATGGAAACTGCGGCACTTATCACAGGGTTGCGATTTCTCGACAGTTTCTTTCCCTCCGGGGGATTTGCCTACTCATCCGGGCTGGAGGCGGCGGTCCAGGGCGGGTTGGTCAAGCATGCCGAGGATCTGTCTCGGTACGTGACTGATCTGCTCCAGAATGGCGTCGGCCGACGCGAAGCCGTGGCGGTGGCAAGGGCCTGGGATGTCCAGGCGCAGGGCTCCAAAGGAAATCGTGGAGCAGCCGACGCCATCGAAGCGGATTGGGAGTTGGAGGCGATGAAACTCGGACGCGAATCCCGCCTGGCCAGCCGGCAAATGGGGCGGCAGGTGATCCGCCTTGCCGCGGATCAGTTTGAGAGCTCATCGATCGTCCAGGAGTTTCGCGCCGCCGCCGATCGAGAGTCGACGCCGGGCCATCTGCCGATTGCGATGGGCCTCACCCTGGGCGCCGCGGGCTGGGATTGTGAGATGACTGTCGCCGGCGCTCTCTATCACACGGCGGTCGGCTTCGTATCCGCGGGGCTCAAGCTCTTGCCGATGGGACAGCGAGACGGGCAGCGGTTGCTCGAACAGTGGACTCCTATCATCGAACGTATCAGCCGTTCCGTTCGCACCGACCAGGCCTTCGTGTCCTGGACGCCGATCCAGGACATCTACGCCATGCGGCACAGCCGGCTGGAATCGCGGCTCTTTAGGAGCTAGCAGAGCCCATGGCCTATAGCGTATGGCACAAGGGCTTGGAAACGATGAGCAGCTCCTGCTTCTGCCATAAGCTATCAGCCATCAGCTATTAGCTCTTGCTGAAACCATGCATCGCGATGACGACCATCTCTGTGGAAGCGGGCATCCGACAAAGGCTCGGACCCGCGGCATCCCTGTTATCGGCATCGGCGGACCGGTGGGGTCCGGTAAGACGGCCCTGGTGGAATCGCTCTGCCGGCGGCTGCGGGATCGGTATAGTCTCGCCGTGGTGACCAACGACATCTTCACGAAGGAGGATGCGGAATTTCTCACCCGGAAGGGGGCCCTGCCCCAAGACCGGATTCTGGGAGTGGAAACGGGCGGGTGTCCCCATACGGCGATTCGCGAGGATGCCTCCCACAATCAGGAAGCGCTGGACGATCTGCTGAAGCGCCACCCCGACGTCGAACTGATGTTCGTGGAAAGCGGCGGCGACAACCTGGCTGCGACCTTCAGCCCGGAGTTGGTGGACCGCGTCATCTACGTGATCGATGTGGCGGCCGGCGACAAGATTCCACGCAAGGGCGGGCCGGGCATCACGCGATCCGATCTGCTGGTCATCAACAAGATCGACCTTGCGCTTCACGTGGGCGCCGATCTGGCCGTGATGGAACGCGACAGCAAAAGGATGCGCGGCGACCTTCCGTTCATCTGTACGAATCTTCTCACCGGCAAGGGGCTGGACCAGGTGGTCCAATGGATCGAAGCCACGTGCTTCGTGACGCGTAAGGCGTGATGCGTGAGCCGTGGAACTGTGAGGAAAACGTCCGCTGCCCGCAGGGTGTCCCCTTCGGAGCCGGCCCTGGCGCCCATGAGCTCGACGGCGACGATCGGACGAGTCGGCGCGCTCGACCTCGACTATGTGCGTCGCGGGGGCCGCACGGTCCTGGAGCGCTCCGCCTGCACGACGCCCTGGCACTTTCTTCCCCCGAGCGAGCTGGATGGCGAGCAGGCTCTTTACACGCTGCTCGTGAACCCCTCCGGCGGGTTGGTCGGCGGGGACCACCTCGCGATCCACGCGAGGGTCGGCGCAGGCGCTCACGCGCTGTTTTCCACGCCCTCCGCCAACCGGATCTATCGATCCAGCGTCGAGACGGCTCGGCAGACCGTGCGGCTGGAGGTCGGTTCCGATGCGATCGCCGAGTGGGCGCCGGAACCGGCCATTCCCTATGCCGGGTCCCGCTTCGCCCAATCGTTCGAGATCACCGTGGCCCGCGGCGGAGTCTTATGGTTTTGTGAAGCCTTGGCGAGCGGACGAATCGCGCGGGGCGAGCGATGGGCCTTCGCCGAGTTTTCATCCGACATCCGGATCCACGACGCGGACGGGCGGCAACTCATTGAACGATTTACCGTGGTGCCTGGCAGGTCGGAGCATGGCGTGGGGTTGGCCGCTAAGTGGGACTACGTCGCCTCGGCCTTCTTGGTCGCCGATCGACTGGGCGAGAAGGAGTTGGTGCTGCTCGAGGAGGACATGGCGGCCGCACTCGATGCCCTCGGCGACGAGGTCTTGGGCGGCGTCTCGCGCCCGGCCGCGGCCGGCTTGGCGATCAAACTCGTGGCCAAAAGTGGTGACGGACTACGGGCGGCGCAGGATCGGGTTTGGGAAGTGGTTCGGAGGCGGTTGTGGAACCGGGGACTTCCACCGCTGAGAAAGTATTAGCGGGGTGTGCCGGATGTCTACCAGATATTGAGGCCCATCAGTACAAAGCCGGCGAGCATCCATGCCACCAGTCCGTACGAAATCAGATTCTCCAGCGTCAGGCTCATAGCGACTATCCCTATCCTTTCGTCGAGCCCCTGTATCCGGGCTCGCCACGCGTCCTTTTCTTATCGGATCGGACGGGTTAAACCTTTGCTCGAAGTATAGCGGCCTTTTGCGCGTACGCAAGGGGCGGTCTTGGGACAGTTTCTGCCCAGTGGTGGGGGCTGGGCCCAGGTACGGCCGGTTCTTGCTGGTTAGGCGGAGGCAGGTGGGAGGGGGCCCCTGATCGGTTCGCCGAACAGGGTCGTCACGGAAGCCCGTTGGATGGTGATGGGGATAAGCATCCCCGGTCGGACACCGGCAGGTCCCTTGTCCCAGACGACGGTGATGAAGGTGTCCGTCCGGCCCATCCATTGATCGGGGGACCGTTTGGAATCGCCTTCGACCAGGACCTCGACCGTCCGGCCGATCAGCTCTCGGTTCTTTTCGAGAGACAGCGCCTTCGTGAGATCCACTAATCTCGCAACCCGCTCGCTCTTGACCGGTTCCGGCACGTCGTCCGGGTACTTGCGGGCGGCAATCGTATTCTTGCGCTCGGAGTACTTGAAGACGAAGGCGGCGTGGAATCCCACATCTTGCACCAGCCGATAGGTGTCGAGGAACTCTTCGTCGGTTTCGGTGCAGAATCCGCAGATGATATCGGTGGTCAGGGCAATGCCCGGGTGGCGTCGGCGGATCTCTTCGACCAGGGAGAGGTACTCCTTGCGCGAGTAAGTCCGATCCATCAAGCCGAGGATCCGGTCGTTTCCCGACTGCACCGGCAAGTGGATGTGCTTGCAGATCTTTGGGTGGCTCGCCACGGCGTCCAGGAGCGCCGGCGGAAAGTCTTTCGGATGGGGCGACGTGAACCGCACCCGTTCGATGCCTGGGACCTCGGCGACCGCCGTCATCAGTTTCGCGAAATCCCAGCCCTCATATCGATAAGAATTCACGTTTTGGCCGAGCAAGGTAATCTGCGTGCAGCCTCGCGCCGCGAGCCCTGCCGCTTCGCGCAAGATGCCTTCCGGGTCGCGCGACCGTTCGCGGCCTCTCGTATAGGGCACGACGCAAAAGGTGCAAAAATTATCGCAGCCGCGCATGACGGCCAGCCAGGCATTCACGCCGACCGGCGCATCCGGCAGCACGCCCTCGTAGGTTTCATACTCCGACAGATCGACGGCAAAGCCCTTGCGCGAGAGGCCTTCTTCCTGGGCTTGGATGGCGCCCAAAATCAAGTCGGGGAGCCGGCGATAACTGTCGGGGCCGACCAGCACGTCGACCACCGGCGCCTTTTCGGCCAACTCTTCCTTGAGGTTCTGCGCCATGCAGCCCAGCACGCCCACGACGAGGTTGCGCGCGCGTTTGATCGGCTTCAGGTCCGCCAGGTGGCCATAGACCTTGCTATGGGCATTCTCGCGGATGGCGCAGGTGTTCATGAGGACGACGTCCGCCCGCTCGCGATCGTCGGTAAAGGTGAAGCCCCGTTTCAGGAGGAGCGACCGAACCAATTCGCTGTCGTACTCATTCATCTGACAGCCGAAGGTCTCGATGTGGACGCGATAGCCGGCAGTCATGGCGTCCGGGCCTCCTTCCGCCGCAGCGTCCAGGCGCGCGCGCCGTCCGAGCCGGTCACCGTGCCGTCCGCGGCCCGTTCCAGCGTCACCGTGTGCCACTCGCCGTCCGGCAGCCACTGGCGAGCCGTGACCCGCGCGCCCTCCATCACCGAGAGCCGCAGCACGGGATCGCCGTCCTGAATCCCCTTCGCCCTGGACCGCTCGGCGAGGCCGATCATGCCGCTCAGCGCAATATCGTAGTCGAGCTGGGCGCTGGTCCATATTCCATCGAAGGCGCTCGTGGCCGGAGGCGGGGGCTCGTGCGCGCAGCCGATCAGCAGGCCGGCGATCAAGCAGAGGGCGAGGCGGACCTGCATGAGCCGTGATGGCGATCGCATGGCTTATTCGCGAGGCAAGGGAGTGGAGACAGTCCCCAGCGCCAGCCCATCCATGGCTCCGGAGACGGTCACGGGCAGCCGCTGATTCTTGAGACTCGGCGTACCCGCGACGCCGACCCGAAGATAGTTGCCCGTCAGACCGGTCCAGTAACCCGATTCCTGGCGGCCTTCGAACAAGACATCGACGACCTGTCCCACATGGCGTTGGGCAAAGGCCAATCGCTTGTGCCGGGAGAGTGCCGCCAGCTCCTGGTTCCGCTGCGCGACGACGCGCTCGCTCGCGGTGTGCGGAAGGCGCGCCGCGGCCGTTCCCGGCCGTTCGGAATAGGGGAACACATGGAAGTAGGCGAAGGGAAGCTCGGCGGCCACCGCCCGCGTGTTGGCGAACTCCCGATCGCCCTCTGTGGGGAAACCCACCATCAGATCGGTCCCGAGGCCGAGATCGGGCATCAGGCGCAGGGCGCGATCGACGAGGGCGACATAGTCGCGGATCTGGTACTGGCGATTCATCGCGCGCAGCACCTCGTCGTCGCCGGATTGGAGGGGGATGTGGAGGGAGCGGCACAGTTTGTTGGAGCCGGCCATATGGTCGAGCAGTTCCGGCGACACCGTCGTGGGCTCGATGGAGGAGATGCGAATGCGGTCCAAACCTCCGATCGCTTCGAGCGCGACGATGAGTTGCAGCAGTCCGCGGTCTTGGTGTCGATAGCGGCCGATGTTCACACCCGTCAGGACCAGCTCCCGATGGCCCAGCGCGGCCAGGGCCTCAGCTTCACGCAAAATATCGTCGAAGTCGCGGCTCCGTTCGCGTCCACGCGCGAAGGGAATGAGGCAGAAGGCGCACATGAAATCGCAGCCGTCCTGAATCTTGAGGTTCGCGCGGGTGGAGTCGTAGTCGCCGACACCGTCGATGGTGAAGTCGTCACGGCCGATGCGCTTACTGTGCAGTACCTCGGGCGCGGGGCGCTTGCGGAGATCAGTCGGCGGGGGCAGCAAGTCCGGCAACCGCATCTTGAACTCGGCCCCGAGGATCAAATCGACGCCGTCGAGCCGTCTCACGGCATCAGGACCGGTCTGGGCGTAGCAGCCGGTGACGGCGACAAAGGCTTCAGGGGAGGCGCGTAAGGTCTTGCGAATGAGGTAGCGACAGGTGCGCTCGGCTTCCTCCGTGACCGAACAAGTATTCAGCACGAAGAGATCGGTCGGCTCGCCCGGCTCAACGAGGTGATAGCCGTCGGCCTTGAGCCGATTGGCCAAGATCGCCGATTCGGCCTGATTCAGCCGGCAGCCGATCGTATAGAGGGACGCGCGTCTGGTGTGAGTCGCCATGATCGGGTGATTATAGGGGAGGGCGAAAGAGCGGAGCAAGGTGCCCTTTTGTGTCGAGTCTCCCCATGCTAGAATCTTCGCGTCGTCCTTCCTGAGGCCGGAGTCGGGAGGTCCCATGCCGATTCGCGCGATGGCGCTGTCGAGCTTCCGTGGATTCAGCCTTCTGTTCCTCGGCCTGGCCGTCACGATCCTCTTTTCACCCGAATCCGGCTTCCCAGGCGATCGGCTGCCGGCCGAGCCCGACATCAGCTCCCGCATCGATGAAGTCTACGACCATGAATCGCGTCTTTTTTTGATGCTGTTTTCTTTGAAGGGTGACGGCAAGGTCGACTATGTCACCGGGCGGTCGGTCCTCGAAAATCAGCGGAGCCACTTTGGGAATCCCGTCTATCTCACCGAGTCGCACCCGCTCTTCTATTGGTGGAACCACCAGATGTGGAACGATCCGGAGATGGACGGCGTGAATGGCAACGAGCGAATCTACCTTGAGAACGTGGAGTTCGATGTGTCGCGCTACAAGCCCTGCAC
>CAYZTJ010000029.1:15217-23250 GCA_964481215.1 uncultured Nitrospira sp.
CTGGCCGAGCGCATCGGATGGCGGGAAACGTATGTGCTGATGGCAGGCCTGATGGCGGTCGGGCTGCTGGCCACGCTCTTCAGTCCGGAGCCGGCCGCGCCGGCGCAGGTGCCGCGGAGCCTCTCGGACGCGGTGTGGCTGCCGCTGCAAGAGTTCTTCACGCGGGAGCGCGCGATCGCGCTGCTGCTGGTCATCGTGCTCTATAAGATCGGCGATGCCTTGGCCGGCGCGCTGACCACCGCCTTTCTCATTCGCGGCGTCGGGTTTTCGCCGACGGAGGTGGGGGTCGTCAACAAGGGCATGGGGCTGGCGGCGACGATCGTCGGGGCGCTGATCGGCGGCGCGGCGATGGCCCGCTGGGGGCTCTTCCGATCGCTTCTCGTCTTCGGGCTACTGCAGGCGCTGTCCAACCTGAGCTTTATGGTTCTCGCCTGGAGCGGGAAGAGTTATCCGCTGATGGTGGGGGCGATCGCTGTCGAGAACCTGTCAGGCGGGATGGGCACCGCCGCCTTTGTGGCCTTGATGATGTCGCTCTGCGATCACCGCTTCACGGCGACGCAGTTCGCGCTCCTGTCGGCCCTGGCCGCCGTCGGGCGGGTGGTCGTGGGGCCGCCGTCCGGCTATCTGGTCGACCACGTCGGCTGGGCGGTCTTTTTTCTGATCAGCACCGCGGCGGCCCTGCCCGGGCTCTGGGTGCTGTGGCGGCTCCGCGACACCTTGACGGATCGCGGCGCCGGCGCGGCGGCCGCGGGGCCGGCGGTGCGAACGGCTACGCCACCCGCCGTTGCAGAAACAAGACGTACAGCATGAGAACCGGCAGCGGCGCAAACAGAAAGAGCGGCAGCCAGAGCCACACATTCTTGCCGCGCACGCGCGCTTGGTCGATCATCCAGACGAAGACCCAGAGCACGAGCCCGGCATAGTTGAGCGTGATCCATCGGGTGGTGTGGGGCTTGAGCGCGCTGACGGCGCCGCTGGAACTTTCGATGAAAAAGACGATGGTGAGCAGCGCGAAGGCGCCGAGCAGGCCGAACACCAATTGCTTGTTCCAGACGAACATGGGAGACCTCCTTGGTTAGGCTGTTGAAAAAGGCCGCCAGCGGCGTTCTCACCACCCGTTGCATGAGGAGTGGCAACGGGTACCCGCCGTCTCCCTGCGACGTATTCACCCGTTGCAATGGAAAGCAACGGGTCCCCGGTACGCCAGTCGCCGGGCTTCTTGCGGCCTTGCTGGACGGCCTTTTTGAACAGCCTTCTCCACGTACCCTGTTTCCACTTCTCTTATCTTGCTGACAGGGAGCTATTGCAAAGGGAACATAGGCAAGTGCGGCGAGCCTGTCAATTCGATGGATTCGGGCAGGCGGGTGGGCCGGATCCCGGCCTCGACTGAGCTCGATGGGAGCGTGAACCGCCATGAAAATATGGATGCTCTTGGTGCTGGTCCTCGTCCTGGGCGCGGCGGTGGGGTTGGCGGTGACGAATCCGACGGCACAGGACTATGAGCGCTTTCTCCAGGGCCAGATTGTCTCCGCGCTGGAGCGCATGGGGGCGCAGCCTTCCGCGCGCGACCAGGCGATTCTTCGCGACATTCTCAAAGCGCATGGCAATCAGGTCGTTCATACGTTCGTCTTGCCGGCGACGCTCCGTACGAACTACGGGCTTTGGAGCACCTACCAGACCAAGATGTTCAGCGTCGAGGTGATGGTCTATGGCGTGGCCGGTCGCTTTATCCCACAGGATGAACCGGAGACGCTGACGCGTAAAGTCGGGATGATGGTGATGACCCCAGGCAAGTGAAGGATCCCCCTCGTCGCCTCCTCTTTTTCTGTGGATAACTCCTCTCAAAATCTTCCCTAATCCTTCTCTGGAGCCGCTCGATCGCTATTCACAGCCTTTCCCCCGTTTCCACGGGAAAACCACAATATTTAGTGTTGACAAAGAAAAGCCTTCGCCATATATTGCGTATCCTCAGCTTTTGTCATAGTCTTTTTCCCGCACTCATTCGTCGGTTTTCTCACAAAGTTTCAGAGGCAGGTCAGAGTGGATGTTTTAGCCTCTCAAGGGTTCCCCAATGGCAAGCCGGTCGTGAGGGGAGAGGGGTACTTCCTCGGGTCGTCTCAGACCCAAATCAGCAAGGAGCCCACCGGGCTCAGACGTTCAGAGTGACAGAGCGACCTTCTTGAGCGGGAATTCGACGGGGCCGTCGAATTCGTGCCGGAAACGTATCGACCAGGGAGGGCTGTTGTGAGGATTGAGCGCCGTTTCACGAAGCGGGGGCAAACCCCCTACGAAGGCATCCGGTTCGTCAAGCGCACCTCGGAGATCAAGAACCCCGACGGCTCGACGGTCTTCAAGCTGGACGGGATCGACGTCCCCGAGAGCTGGACGCAGCTGGCCGTCGACATTCTTGCCCAGAAGTATTTCCGCAAGGCCGGCGTGCCGCAGACCGACGGCGAGGGGAAGCCGCTCACCGGCCCCGACGGTAAGCCGGCGCTGGGCGGCGAGCGCGACGCGCGGCAAGTGTTCCATCGGCTGGCCGGTTGCTGGACGGCCTGGGGCAAGAGCCACAACTACTTCTCGACCGAGGAAGATGCCGCGGCCTACTACGACGAAATGTGCCTCATGCTGGCGAAGCAGATGGCCGCGCCCAATTCTCCGCAGTGGTTCAACACCGGCCTGCACTTCGCCTACGGACTCTCGGGCCCGGCGCAGGGCCATTTTTACGTCGATCCGGCCACGAAAGAATTGACCAAGTCGTCGAACGCCTTCGAGCACCCGCAGCCGCATGCCTGCCAGCCTTACGATGCGCTGATCTCCACGCCCCGGGGCCCCATCGCGATCGGGGACATCGTGACGAGTCGGATGATCGGGCTGAGCGTGTTCGATGGCCGTGAGAACGGCCGGGGCGTCACAGAGGTCGTGGCCGTCAAGGACAACGGGCGCAAGCCGGTCTTCCGCATCCTCCTGAAAAACGGAGCGTGCATCGATGCCACGACGGACCATCTGGTCTGGGCCAAGTCCGCTCGCCGGACTCGGGGCGAGTGGCGTCGGGTCGATGCGCTCGTTCCCGGCATGCGCATGGATCTCTCGACGGTCACCGCCGTCGACGGCCGGCCCGATCACTCGGCCGAGGATGAAGCGGCGCTGGCCGGATGGCTGCAAGGCGATGGGTTCGTGGGGCAATACGAATCCGGCACCAATCGCAGCCTGACCCTGGAGTTTCTGACGATCAATAAAGACGAGTATCAGTTCGTCCTGGACCGCATCGAGCGTGTGTTCCCGAACGTGCACTATCACGTCCGGTCCGTGGACACGCGGTCCGCCGATTTGGATGTGCGCCGCATCAGGCTCTATGGAGACGTGCTCCGGCCCTTCGTCGAGAAGTACGACTTGCTGCGCGGCCCCAAAGAGGACGCGACGATCAGCGCCAATCTGAAGGGAGCCGGCCGCGAGGTGCAGGCGGCCTACCTGCGGGCCTTGTTTCAGGCGGACGGCGCCGTTCGGTTGAGGTCGAGACACTCGCGGACGTCCGATGTGGTGCTGACGACCGTCTCGCCGCAATTGGCCCGCGACGTGCAGGCCCTGCTGCTCAATCTCGGCATCTACGCCCGGGTGCAGCGCGGCGTCGAATCGCGGCACAATCGCCGCACGCCCTTCTTCGTCTCCATCGGCTACGCGGACGCGCGGCGTCGTTTCCGCGAGTTGATCGGGTTTGTATCCGAGGAAAAGCAACGCAAGCTGGATCGGGCCTGTTCCCTCGACTTTCCGGGAAAAGGCCTGCCGGCGTTGCGCGAGGAGGTCATCGTCCGGATCGAGGCCTTGGGGGTGCAGCCGGTCTACGACATTCAGACGGCGAGCGGGCAGTACCTGTCCAACAATGTCGTGGTCCACAATTGCTTCATCCAGTCGATCACCGACGATCTGGTCAACGACGGCGGCATCATGGATCTCTGGCGCCGGGAGGCCCGGCTGTTCAAGTACGGCTCGGGGACCGGCACCAACTTCTCCAAATTGCGCGGCGACAACGAGCCCTTGTCGGGCGGCGGGCGCTCGTCCGGGTTGATGTCCTTTCTGAAGATCGGCGATCGCGCGGCCGGCGCCATCAAGTCGGGCGGCACCACCAGGCGGGCTGCGAAGATGGTCTGTCTCGATCTGGACCATCCCGACATCGAGGAGTTCATCGATTGGAAAGTGATCGAAGAGCAAAAGGTCGCCGCGATGGTGACCGGCTCGAAGATCTGCGCCCAGCGGCTCAACGACGTGTTGAAGGCCTGCCATCTTCCCGGCGGCGAGGACGGCGCCGGAGTCGAGACGGATGCGGCCAAGAATCCCTTACTGCGGGAGGCCGTCCGCGCGGCGAGACAGTCCGCCGTGCCGGAGGCCTATATCCAGCGCATGTTCGCCTATGCGCGGGAAGGCTTCACGCACTTTGTCTTCCATGAATACGACGTCAACTGGGACGGCAAGGCCTACCAGACCGTCTCCGGACAAAACTCCAACAACAGCGTGCGCGTGCCCAACGAGTTCTTCTCGGTCTTGGAACAAGACGGGGAGTGGCCGCTGAAGCGGCGCACCGACGGGAAGGTGACCAAGTCCGTGAAGGCCCGCGAGATTTGGGACAAGATCGCCTGGGCCGCCTGGATCTGCGCCGACCCCGGCGTGCAGTACGACACGACGATCAACGAATGGCACACTTGTCCTGCGGACGGGCGAATCAATGCCTCCAATCCCTGCGTCACCGGCGAGACGCTGGTGGCGACGGCCGACGGTTGGCGACGGATCGATGAACTCGTGGGCAAGACCGCCCGCATTATCGGGGCGGATGGCCAGGCGCATCTGGTCACGAAGGTCTTCCCGACCGGCCACAAGCCGATATTCGAATTGACCACCAAGTCCGGCTATCGGGTCCGCATCACCGGCGACCATCGCGTGCTGACCGTGGATCGCGGCGATGTGCCTGTTTCGGAATTGACGCAGGCGGATCGCCTGTTCCTGCAAGGCCCCGGCTTCGGCCGGCGGACGCTGTCGGAGGATGTCGCGTTGGGGATTGGAGTCGCGGTGGGCGACGGCTGCCTGACGCGATCGGTGAGTCGGGGTCATGAAGAAGCGATTGTCATCCTGACCATGCATGCCGCTGAAGCCGGCGTGCTGGCTGCGATCGCCGAGGCGGTCAATCTCCAGAAGCGGGCGCTCAAGGCCGTGGGGTCCGTCGGGCGCAACGACGGCGTCCATGTCATGACAAGCGGGAGCGGCGCGCGGTTGTCCTTCGGCTCGAAGCCGGTGGTCGAGCTGTTCCGCCAGTTTGCCGTATTGGATGAAGGATCAGATCGGAAGCGGTTTACGCCTGCCGTCTATGACTTGGATCGTCCGGCCCTGGCGGCAGTGTTGCGAGGCCTCTTTACGGCGGATGGCACCGTGGCGAACTACGGGGAAAAGTCGCAATACGTGGGCTTAGACTCCACGTCCATAGATCTGCTGCGGCAGACCCAGCTCTTGCTCCTTTCGTTTGGGATCAAATCGAAGCTCTACGAGAACCGACGCCATGGGGAAATCGAATCCCTGTTGCCCGACGGCCAGGGTGGATCTCGCCTGTATCCCGTGAAGGAGATGCATTCGCTGCGGATCAGCCGGTCCTCCCGGTTCCTCTTCGAACGGGAAATCGGCTTCCATCCCGACAGTCCCAAAGCCGCTGCGTTGAGAATGCTCAATGCCGAGGTCGCGGCCTATCGAGATGAGTTGACGGATGCCGTGGACTCCATCGTGCCGGCCGGCGATGCCGACGTCTTCGATTTGACGGAGGAAGCCACCCATCATTTCGTGGCGAGCGGACTTGTCGTCCATAATTGCTCCGAATACATGTTCTTGGACGACACGGCGTGCAATCTGGCGAGCCTGAACCTGGCCGCGTTCTATACGCCGGACGGTCAATTTCTCCTGGAGGATTTTCGCCATGCCGTGCGGTTGTGGACGCTCACGTTGGAAATCAGCGTGCTGATGGCCTCCTTCCCCAGCCAGCCGATCGCCGAAAAGAGCTTCGTGTTCCGGACCTTGGGATTGGGCTATGCGAATCTCGGCACCATCCTCATGCGATTGGGGATCCCCTACGAGTCGCCCAAGGCCTTGGCCATCTGCGGCGCCGTGACCGCGATCATGACCGGCGAGTCGTACGCGGCCTCGGCCGAGATGGCGGCGGAGCTCGGCGCCTTCGACGGCTATGCGCGCAATCGCGACGCCATGCTGCGGGTCATCCGCAATCACCGGCGGGCCGCCTACAGCGCGCCGGCCGAGGAATACGAGGGGCTGACGGTCAAGCCGATGGGCATCCAGCCGCAGCACTGTCCGCCGGATTTGCTGCTCGGGGCGCGCCGCGCCTGGGATCGGGCGTTGGAGCTCGGCGCGGCCTACGGATACCGGAACGCGCAGACGACCTGCATCGCCCCCACCGGGACGATCGGCTTGGTGATGGATTGCGACACCACGGGCATCGAGCCGGACTTCGCCCTGGTCAAGTTCAAGAAGCTGGCCGGCGGCGGGTATTTCAAGATCATCAACCAGAGTCTTCCGCCGGCCCTGGCGACGCTCGGCTACAGCGAGGCGCAGATCCAGGAGATCGTGACCTACTGCACCGGACGCCGTACGCTCAAGGGCGCGCCCTTCATCAATCACCAAGCGTTGGAGTCGAAGGGATTCGACGGGGCGGCCTTGGACCGCCTGGAAGCGGGTTTGGGGCAGGCCTTCGAAATCCAATTCGCCTTCAACAAGTGGACCCTGGGCGAAGACTTCTGCCGGACGACGCTGGGCTTCACCGACGTCCAGCTCAACGACCCGGCCTTCAACATGCTCAAGGCGCTCGGGTTCACGCAGGAACAGGTCGTCGCCGCCAACGACTACTGCTGCGGCACCATGACGGTCGAGGGGGCGCCGCATCTGCGAAGCGAGCACCTCTCGGTGTTCGACTGCGCCAACCGTTGCGGCCGGATCGGCCAGCGCTATATTCCGGTGGACGCCCACATCCGGATGATGGCGGCGGCCCAGCCGTTCATCAGCGGCGCGATCAGCAAGACGATCAACATGCCGGCCGACGCCTCCGTGGACGACGTGAAGGCGGCCTACCTGCTCTCCTGGCGGTCCATGATCAAGGCCGTGGCGCTCTATCGCGACGGCTCGAAGTTGAGCCAGCCGCTCAACGCCACGTCGGCGTCGGGCGACGCGGCGGAGCCGGCCAAGATCGACGTGCTGGCCGCGGCGGAGCGCATCACCGAACGCGTCATGGTGCGCTATATCGCCCGGCGCCGGCGCCTGCCGGATCGGCGGACCGGCTACACGCAGAAGGGGATCATCGGCGGGCACAAGCTCTATCTGCGGACCGGCGAGTATGCGGACGGCACGCTCGGCGAGATCTTTCTGGACATGCACAAGGAAGGCGCCGCCTTCCGCAGCCTGATGAATTGTTTCGCGATCGCCATCTCGCTCGGACTCCAGCACGGCGTGCCGCTCGAGGAATATGTCGAGGCCTTCGTCTTCACGCGGTTCGAGCCGAACGGGCCGGTGAAGCTGAACGATCGCATCAAGATGTCGACCTCGATCATCGACTATATCTTCCGGGAGTTGGCCGTCACCTATTTGAGCCGGCATGACTTGGCCCAGGTGAAGGAAGAGGACCTCCGGATGGATTCCGTCCAGGCCGACGAGTCCGATCTCGAGGAGGCCGACAGCGAGCCGGCCGATTCCCAGTCGTTGGCCTCGTCCGCGATCAGCCCGGAAGTTTTCCCGGCTCGCCAGAGCAACGGCGTCCGGGGGAACGGCCACGGCAACGGGCATGGGAACGGCAGCGTGGCCCACAAGCTCGAGCTGAAGCGGGAGACGGTGACCTACACCGCCACCGCGACGGCCACCGCCGCCAGCACGGATCGGGAAGTGGCGCGGCTGCAAGGGTATGAGGGCGATCCCTGTCAGAACTGCAAGGAGTTCAAGTTGGTGCGCAACGGCACCTGCTTGAAGTGCATGGGCTGCGGGGCGACGAGCGGCTGCTC
>CAYZTJ010000029.1:23350-26821 GCA_964481215.1 uncultured Nitrospira sp.
CACATAGGTCGGGCCTCTGGAGAGGTAGTGCGTACCATGGATGTACGGCTGTCGAACCCTGTCGGATGGAGGCTGCCATGGCGACTCTTGCGTGCGATGTCCGCCGTGAGACGATACATGACCATGTGGTGCATCTGGTTGCTGCGCGATTCCAAGAGCCGGGCCGGTATCGGATCCGCACCGGCACGGCGCGGGGCAGGCGACTCAGGGACGAGGCGCCTCCCCCCCTGCCGGATCTCGCGGGCTATCGGAGCGACGCGAGGCCGGCGACGATCGAGTGGCTGGCCGAAGTGGAAACCGAAGACACCCTCACGGAGGCGCAGGCGCGCGGGCAGTGGCGCCGGTCGGCGTCGATGCTCGTGCCCTTGTACCTCGTAGTGCCGCAGGGAACTCGGCATCGAGCCTGGTCGCTGGCGTTCCAGGCGGGGGTGGCCGTCCACCATGTGTTCGAGTATCGGGTGGACGAGGGAGGCGTAGAGCTGTCTTGACGAGCGACGGCCGGTCGGCGCAGAGGCCGATGCGGGTCGCCGCATGAGTCGAAGAGGAGTCCCCCGATGGCAACGCTCATTGAACAGGCGCCGGCGCACACGTCGCACGAGCAGGTGTTGCAGCTCATTGCCCAGCGGTGGGCGCAGGCCGGCTATTGCAAAGTGACGATTCGACCCGGAGCGGAGAATGGGGTCTGGCCGCAATTCAGAGAGGCGAGTCCCGATCTGGTTGGGTGGCAGTATGGCGGGGGACGGCAGCGGCTCGAATGGATCGCCAAGGTGGAAACCGCGGAATCACTCTCGGAGGCCGGACTGGAGAGCCGATGGCGCGGAGAGACGTCGCTCGGGCTGCCGTTTTTCCTGTTTGTGCCGAAAGGCCACCGCGACGCGGCGCAACAGCTGGCGCAGCACGCCGGCGTCAAAGTGAACGGCATTTACGAATATTCGTTCGTCAACAAGACGTTTCAGCTGCTCTAGCCCGGTGCGCCTGTGGCGGCGAACCGGAGGCAGGAGCGGCGTGAGAGAACCGTGAATCACGTCGTGGAGGTGTGCTTATGAGTGAGCGGAGAAATCTACGTGCAGTCGAGGCCGGTCGCCCACGGGAGCGAGCCGCGTCCAAGTCGGCGGCGGCCCGCCGGTCCGTCCCGGAAAATCGCTTCACCAAGGTCATCCAGCAGATTCGGGAGTTTCGCCCCAAGTTGCGCTGGAAACCCCTGCAGCATCTGCTCATCGATAGCCACGTCTGGGACTACACGACCAGGCGGCGGGGCTACGAGCCGAAGCTTATTTTTTGCCATCCGGAGCTGCTGCGGGAGATTCCTGCGGCGAGTCTCTACTATCGGCGACTGGCCGGCCTCTCCCTCAAGGACGCGATGCGGCGTTGCCACCGGATCGGGGCCTTGGAGAAGGAGGCCCTGTCGGCCGAGGCCGGCGAGAAGACCGCCGAAGAAGTGGCCAAGCTCTACAACACGATCCTCTGCGCGGTCATCAAAGACACCATGCGCCACCGGGTGTCCCGCCAGCTCCAGATCGCGTAGCCTGGCCCGCCGGCAGGCGAGCCGGCGTATCGTCGACCTTCCTTCGGTGCTCCCCCAGCGGGAGCAAAGGCTCTTTTTCTCTTCAGATGTCGTGATGGCCTCGGGGCGTGGCTTGTCTTCCTGCCGGGTCTGTCCTACTCTCTCGCAGGCTGTTGAGAACCTTGTTCGCCCCTTGAAACGGTGTGACGACGGGGGATCACGCATGACATCGGACCGCCCCGCAGGAGATTCAAAAGGGCCGTCGCACCCGCCGGGCGGGTATCCGGGCCGCAGCGAGCAGGGGGCCTAAAGGTTGAACGATGCATGCGGAACGCTGAGCGGGGCAGGCAGCGGGACGAGCCAGACAGGCAGGATCGGCGTGATGCGGAGGCGAACTGGTCTCGCCGTTCGCGCTCGTCTCGCCGGATCCTCGTTCATCGCTCAACGTGCAGCGTGTCCCCGCTGGCGGCCTTTTTCAATATCCTGTTAGGGACCAGGTGACGAAACGGTGGCAGATACGGTAAAGTGACGTCCAGTTGAAGGACCGGCGGGCCGCAAGCCGGTGAGGCGAGGAGGAGTTCCGCTATGCCGACGACGACGCAACTCTTGATACAAGAGCAGAGCAAGCCGGGTGTTCTGGCCCATGTGGCCTGGGTGCTGGGCAGCGCCGGGGTCAATATCAAGGCCTTTTCTGCTCCGGAAGTGGCCGGCAAGAGCGGCAAGGGGACGCTGCGGATCATGGTCTCGGACCTGGAGCGGGCCCGCATCGCCCTGAAGGCGGAAAGAATCAAGTTCCGCGAGGAAACGGCCCTAGTGCTGAGCCTGGAAAACAAGCCGGGGGCGCTCGGCCGCCTGGCCGAACACCTCAAGCAGGCCAAGGTCAATATCACCTGCGCCTACCTCACGCCGTCGCGTGAAGGCAAGCGCGCCATCGTCGTGCTGACGGTGACGAACCTCACGCGGGCGCTGGAAGTGCTGCGGGGGGAGTCGTTGGATGAAATCTAGAGGGGGCAGTCAACAGTAGACGGTTATCAGTTCTCAGTAAACGGTCGACTGTTCCGGAAACTGACAACTGCTCACTGATAACTGGAGACCCTGCTCTGGGCCGCTTACCTTCCCGCCGCTTTTTTCAGCGGCTCCAAGAGCGCCGCCGGCACCTTCAAGTCGCCCCGGCCGATCCCCACCTCGATATCCGGTTTGGTTTCTCCGTGGAAGTCGCTGCCTCCGGTGACAATGAGATCGAGGCTCTTCGCGAGCGTGAGGTATTCCGAAGTCTCGGACGGGCGGTGCGTGCTGTAATGCACCTCCATGCCGAGCAGGCCTTGCTCCTTGAGGTCGCGACAGAGTTGAGCCAACCCGGCCTGACTCTCCCGAACCCAGGTCGGATGCGCCAGCACGGGCACGCCCCCGGCCGCGCGAATCCATCCCACCGCGGTCGCGGGGTCCGGCAAGGTTCTCGGCACATAGGCGGCCTTGCCGTCCGCCAGGAACCGATCGAAGGCTTCCTTCGCCGATGACACATAGCCTCGCTTCATGAGGACGCGGGCGATGTGAGGCCGGCCGACGGACTCCGTGCCGGCCAGGTCCCGGACCTCCTCATACGTAATCTCCACCCCCAGCGCCCGGAGCTTCTCCACGATCTGCGGATTGCGGTCGTGCCGGCCGGCCCGCAGGGACTTCAGCCGGTCGAGGAAGTCCGGCTCCTGCCAATCGAACCCATAGCCCAGAATATGCAGCTCCTTCTCGCGGTGGCGGGAGCTGATCTCGATGCCGGGCAGGACTTCGATGCCCAGCTCCTGCCCGATCGCCAGGGCCTCGGGGATGCCGGAGACGGTGTCGTGGTCGGTGATGGCGAGCGCGACCACCTGGGCCTGCTTGGCGCGGGTCAGGACCTCGCGGACCGACAGGCTGCCGTCGGAATGCGTCGTGTGCAGGTGCAGGTCGAGGCGTGGTGCGGTGGGGGGCAT
>CAYZTJ010000030.1:0-23861 GCA_964481215.1 uncultured Nitrospira sp.
TCCCGCGAGTCGCGGAGCCCGGCCATCACGAAGAGCGGGACGAACTACTATCCGATCTGGCTGGCCTATGTGGCGGGGACCGCCGAGGCGGCCGGCCACGAGGTGAAGCTCTTCGACGCCTGCGCGGATCGGGTGAATAGGGCCGGCACGCTCGAGCTGGCGGCGGACTTCAAACCGGACCTGGTCGTCCTCGATACGAGCACCCCGAGCGTGCACTCCGATATCGATGTGGCCGCCGCCCTCAAGGCGCAACATCCGGATGCCTTCGTCATGCTGATGGGCACGCATCCGTCCTCGTTGCCGGAAGAGACCCTGCGGTGGAACGACACGGTGGATGCCATTGCGCGGAACGAAGCGGATTACACGGTCCGAGAGATCGCGGAGAAACTGCACGGCTGCCGGCTTCAACGGATGCCCTCCGAAAAGAAGGTCGAGATCCTTCAATCCATCGAAGGACTGTCCTTTCAGGTCGACGGGCGCACCTATCACAATCCCATGCGCCCCCTTATCAAGGACCTGGATGTGTTGCCGTTCGCCAGCGCCGTCTATAAGAAGCACCTCAACATCCGGAATTACTTTTTCGCCGCCTGCGACTATCCGGAAGTCCAAATCATGAGCGCGCGGGGGTGCACGGATCGTTGTACGTTTTGTGTCTATCCCTATGCCATGCACGATCTGAAATATCGGATGCGGAGCGCCAAGAACGTGGCGGATGAGTTCGAATGGGTGGAGCGGAACCTGCCGGAGGTCAAGGAGATCGGGATCGAAGACGACACCTTCGCCGGCAGCATCAAGCGCGTGCATGAATTCTGCGAGGAGAAGATCCGGCGGGGTATTCGCTTGAAATGGTACACGAACGTCAGGGCCACGCTGGACTACGAGACGCTTCGGTTGATGCGGCAGGCCAACTGCGTGTTGCTCACGGTCGGCTATGAAAGCGCCAACCAGGACGTGCTCGACAAGATGAAGAAGCGCATGAAGGCCGAGTCGATCCTCAACTTTTCCCGGGACACGAAGCGGGCCGGCATCATGGTGCACAGCTGCTTCATGGTCGGCAATCCAGGAGATACGAGAGCGACCCTCCAAGAATCGCTCGACCTCGCCCTGCAGTTAAACGACGACACCATGCAGTTCTTCCCGCTGATCGTCTATCCCGGAACGCCCGATTATGAATGGGCGAAGGCGAACAATCTGTTGACCGTCAGCCGCTATGACCAATGGGTGACGGAAGAGGGGCTGCACAATAGCGTCGTACGGATGCCGGACATGGATAGCCGGGAGATCGTCGACTGGTGCGACCACGCGCGGCGGCAATACTATGTGAGACCGCGGTACCTCGCCTATAAGGCATGGCAGACTGTCACGCGTCCGACTGAATTGGTGCGTAATCTGAAGGCCGCCAAACGATTCTGGCGGTTCCTCTGGGCTGGAACATTTGGCAACAAGACAGCCCAGCCAGTCGGGAACATCTCCGCGGTCACGTCCACTCCTGGGTATCAGGGCACAGTGCATTATCCGCTCGATTCTCCCGTCGCCAAGCTGCAGCGCCCGCGTGAGATCCCCGTGCTGACCGTCCAATCCTGACGATTAATCGACTCAACTGATGAACAGCCTGGCCTGGGTCCTCTTCTCCGCTAGCTTTGGGCTGTTGCTCTATACCTACGCCTTGTATCCCATGCTGATCGTGGGCTTGGGATTCGTGCGGCGGCAGACCTCCGTCATCGATCCGCAGGCGAGGCCGATGGTTACGCTGATCATTTCGGCCTACAACGAACAGGCCGTCATCGAAGAGAAACTGAAGAACTCTCTCCTGCTCGACTACCCCAAGGATCGGCTTGAGATTATCGTGGCATCCGAATCGACGGATCGTACGCATGAGATTGCCGGGCGGTATGTGGGGCAAGGAATCCGGTTGCGGGCGTTTCCAGGTCGATCCGGCAAGTCGGCCACGCTCTATCGAGTGGTGCCGGAGGCGCGGGGCGAGATCATCGTCTTCTCCGATGCCAATGCCCTCTACCGGCCTGACGCCATTCGCCAGATTGTGAAGCACTTTGCCGAACCCACGGTCGGCAGTGTGATCGGGGCGCTGCACTATAGTGATCCTGCCGACTCGGTCGGCGGACGGGGGGAAAGTCTCTACTGGCGCTATGACCTCTGGCTCCGGAAACATCTCGGCCGTGTCAGGGGCATGGTTCCCGGGATTAATGGGTCGATATTTGCTATTCGGAAGTCGCTCTACCTTCCGTTTGCCGAAGACCGGGGCGATGATTATGAACTGTGCACCCGAATCGCCATTCGAGGTCGTCAGGTGATCTCCGAGCCCGCTGGGATCGCCATTGAGCGAGCATCGGAAAGCACGCCCCAACAATTTTCTCGAAAGAAACGTCTGGTGCGATGGAATACGATGAGTTCGTTGCTCTTGCTTCGCGATGCCTTCGCCCACAAGGCCTGGCTCGTGGCGTTTCAGATCGTGTCGCACCGACTGCTGCGCTACCTCGCCCCGCTGTTCTTGATCGCAGGATTTCTGGCCAGCCTCTGGCTGGCGCCCAGCTCCACGCTCTGTATGGGCGCAGTGCTGCTTCAAGTCTTCTTCTATGGAGTTGCCGGTCTGGGCTGGGTGGCTGAAGCCGAGGGGGCCAGCCTCCCTCGGATCTGTCTCGTACCGTCCTACTTCCTCATGGTGAACTCGGCCGCCTTGGCGGGGCTCGTTGCGGCCTTCAAGGCCGGGCAGTCCACGACGTGGCAAAAGGCCCGGTAACAGGACGTTCTTCTGCTCGCCAACAGATCAACGCTGAACTGTGAGCGATGAACGATGAGCAATCGAATCGGTTTTCACTTCATCGTTCCGCATTCATCGCTCCACGTTCAATTCTTCACGTAATGCAGGTCGCCATTCTTGCTGGAGGCCTCGGCACCCGGCTCAAGCCGATCACGGAGACCATTCCGAAGCCCATGGTGGCCATTAACGGCCGGCCCTTTCTCGAGTATCAATTGGCATGGCTGCGCCGTTGCGGACTGCGCCGGATCCTCCTGTTGATCGGCTACTTGTCGGACACCATTCGACATCACTTTGACGATGGGAGCCATTGGGGCATGGCCATTGACTACTCCGTGGAGCCCACACCGCTCGGGACAGCCGGCGCCTTGAAATGGGCGGAGGCCAGGTTGGAAGACCGCTTCTTGCTCCTGAATGGCGACACCTACTTGCCGATCGATTACAAGGCCATGATTGCGCGATTCGAGCCAGGGGAAATGGCTGCCCTGATGGCCGTGTATGGGAATCAGGAGGGCCTCGCACCGAACAATGTGGCGGTGGACGAGGATAACCAGGTCAGCCGCTATGAGAAGTCGGCGTCCGCTGGGCTCACGCATGTGGATGCCGGGGCCTATGTGATGACGAAGGAGATCGTCACGAGGATGCTCGCCGGGCGTCCCTGCTCACTGGAGCACGATATCTTTCCGACCTTGGCTGCCGCCGGGAAACTGGGAGCCTATCCCGTGCGTGAACGGTACTACGACATCGGGACATTCGAGCGATTGGAAGTCGCCTCGCGGGTGATTCGATGATTCTTGTGAAGACCCCCTTTCGCATCAGTTTCGTCGGAGGCAGCACCGATTTGCCCGCGTTTTATCGGCGTCACGGGCACGGCGCGGTGGTCAGCGCGGCCATCGACAAATACATGTACGTGATGATCCATCCGTACTTCCATGACAAGCTGCGCGTGAAGTACTCGCAGACCGAGGATGTCGAGCGCATCGATGATCTGAAGCATCCGATCGTGCGGGAGTGCTTGCGGCTCTTGAACGTCACGTCCGGCGTCGAGATCGCTAGTATCGCTGATATCCCGGCCGGGCTGGGCGTCGGATCCTCCAGCAGCTTCACGGTGTGCCTGCTGCACGCGCTGCACACCTACCGAGGGCGGTATGCCACCAAAGACGTGCTGGCCCGGGAAGCCTGCCGAATTGAGATTCAGGAGCTGAAGGAGCCCATCGGGAAGCAGGATCAATACGCAGCCAGCTATGGTGGCCTGAATTACATCCGGTTCAACGCGGATGAATCGGTCGACGTAGAGCAACTCCTGCCCAACCATGAAGTGACGACGGAGCTGTTTCGCCGCTTGCTCGTGTTCTATGTCGGCAACCCGCGCGCGGCCCGCGACATCCTCAGTCGTCAGCAGGCTACGATTGGAGAGGGTGATCAGTTTCGGGCGGCACAAGGGATGGTGCAGCTGGCCGAAGACCTGCGACGCGCCCTACGAAACGGCGAGCTCACCCTGGTCGGGAAGATTCTCCACGAAGGCTGGCTCCTCAAGAAGAGCCTCGCCGGCAATATCTCCAATGGAGAGATTGATCGTCTCTACGAGACGGCGATGGCCGCCGGCGCCGGTGGAGGGAAGCTGCTCGGAGCCGGCGGAGGGGGGTTTCTCATGTTTTATTGCGAACCGCAGTTTCAGCCCTCGGTGCGTCGAGCCCTCGCACTCCGGGAATTGCCGATTGCGCTCGATCGAGAGGGCACGAAGGTCATCTATTCCGAATAACGTCATGCGGCGGGCGTTGGTTACAGGCGCCAGCGGATTTATCGGCTCTCATCTTGTGGAGCGGTTGTTGCGGGAGGGCCACGAGGTGCGGGGGCTGACTCGGTCTGCGAGTCGAGGAGCGCCTCCGCTGCCCGGTCTGGAATGGGTCGAAGGGGATATCTGTGACGAGGTGGCGGTGAAGACGGCCGCAGCGGGAGTCGACACGATCTTCCACCTCGCGGCCAAGGTCCACGAAACTCATGAGATCAGTCAAGACGGGCAGGCGTATGAGCGAGTGAACGTGGGCGGAACCCTGAACCTGCTGAAGGCGGCTGAATCCGCCGCCGTCCGCCGCCTCGTGCTCATCAGCAGTGTCAAAGCCATGGGGGAGGGGTCGCATCAGGAAGATGATGAGGAGACCCAGCCGGCTCCGCAGACAGCCTATGGGCGATCGAAATTAAAGGCAGAACAAGCTGTTCGCCAGGCAGCGCTCTCTTCCGGGTTGCAGGCTGTCAGCCTCCGGTTGCCTATGGTGTACGGCCCTGGGACGAAGGGGAATCTCTTCAGAATGATGCAGGCCATTGATCGAGGCTATTTCCCTCCATGGCCGTCGGTCCCCAATCGTCGCAGCATGGTGCATGTCGCCAATGTCGTGGACGCGGCCTACTTGTGCGCTGTGAATCCCGTGGAACGGTACGCCTGTTATATCGTGACGGACGGGGAGCCCTACTCGACACGGGAGCTCTATGAGCAGTTCTCGCTGGCTCTGGGGAAGGTACCTCCGGCCTGGGAGGTCCCGCCGGGATTCCTGAGACTATTGGCCCGGATGGGAGATGCGGGGGAAGCGCTACTGCGCCGCCGGCTTCCGTTTGATAGTGCGGCGTTGGACAAGCTGATCGGTTCGGCTTGCTATCGCGCCGACAAGATTACCCAAGACTTGGCCTTTCGTCCCCGGATGTCTTTGCGGACGGCGCTTCCTGAACTGCTGCACTGGTATCGCACAGTCTCCACATGTTGATGGCTTGTGTCCTCATCGGCGCGGTCGCGTTTCTCGCCTCGTGGGGGGCGACAGCCTGGCTGAGCGCGCGACCGGCGTTCCTGGTGCCACCGGATCAACCAAACGGGCGATCCTTGCATCGCACACCCACGCCGCGGACCGGCGGACTCGCGATCCTCACCGCATTGGCGCTGGCCTTCGCCTGCGCGGCCGTGCTGCAGTTCGCCGGATCGATGGCCCTGCGCGATAGGGTCGATGATGTCGTTGCCTGTATGTGGGTGCTCCTGTCCGCGCTGGCGCTGGGCCTGGTGTCGTATTGGGACGACCGCCGTCATCTTTCGCTCAGCGTCCGGCTGGCAGCCCAGTGCCTGGCGGCGACTGGAATCGTCGTCGGCGCGGACCTTCGCATCACGTCGATCCCCATTCCCACGCTCGGGGCCATTGACCTGGGGTTGATGGCGGCCCCCTTCTCCATCCTCTTCCTGATGTGGATGACCAATCTCTATAACTTCATGGATGGGATGGATGGATTTGCCGGGGGGATGACCGTCGTGGGGTTCGGGTGTCTCGCCGGACTAGCCATGACCGGAGGACATCCCTTCATGGCCTTGACGGCCTGGTATGTGGTGGCCGCTGCGGCAGGGTTTCTCGCGTTTAATCTGCCACCCGCCAGAATTTTTTTGGGCGACATCGGGAGTGTGCCCTTGGGATTTCTTGCCGGGGGGCTCTCGCTGATCGGCATTCAGCACGCTGTGTTCGATCCGTGGGTCCCCGCCCTGATCTTCTCTCCCTTTATCGTGGATGCCACGGTCACGCTCATTCGTCGAGCGGTCCAGGGCAAGAAGGTCTGGCAGGCGCACCGGGAACATTACTATCAGCGGGTAGTCCTCACGGGGTGGGGACATCGCCGCACGGTCATGGCCGAGTATCTGTTGATGATCATGGTGGGGCTCGGAGCCTTCGCCTATCTTCACGCCACAGACTCACAGCGGTTGCTGGTGCTGAATGGAGTGATCGGCGGATTTGTTTCACTCGGCCTCGGCGTGTCCATGCTGGAACAGCGATGTCGATCCAAGGGACAGGAAGGTCTCGTTTTTCGGGCGCTCCGCTATCGGAGGCCTCTCGTGGGAGCCTTACACCTTGGGCTCATCGTCCTTGCAAACTATCTCGCCTTCTGGCTTCGATTTGACGGCGACATTCCGGACCCGCAGTGGGCGGCCTTTCTCGAGTTGCTTCCATGGTTACTCGTCGTGCGGGGACTCCTGTTTGTTCCCTTCCGTCTCTATGAAGGGCTCTGGCGGTACACCGGTATCTGGGATCTTCGGAACATCATCGGCGGGGTGCTGTGCAGCACCGTTCTCTTCTATCTGATCACGCGGTGGGGCCTTGGCGCTGTTGAGTACCCACGATCGGTGTATCTCATTGACGCCTTGGTGTTGCTGAGTTTTCTGAGCGGCATTCGGCTGACGCGCCGCATTCTCCGCGAGGTCTGGCATGTGGATCGGGGGAAGCGGCTCCTGATCTATGGAGCGGGCGATATCGGCGCAACTCTGGTGCCGGAACTCTTGAACGATGCGAAGAGCGACTATGTGCCGGTTGGTTTTGTGAGCGACGATCCGACGATCGTCGGACAGCGCATCAATGGGGTGAAGGTCCTGGGTACCAGGGCAGCCCTGCCGCGAATCGTGGCCGCCACTCGCCCCGACGCCGTCCTCGTGGCGGTGCCGGAAGGGCGACCGCAACTCGTCCGCGAACTCGTCAGGCTCTTGGAACCGTATAAGGTTCGCCTCATCACGGTGCCTTCGCTTCGGGACGTGCTGGCCGGAACGGTTGAGATCAATCGTATGCGAGATCTCTCGATCGAAGATCTGTTGGAGCGAGCTCCGATCGGTCTGGATAGCCGACCAGTCCAAGACCTGATCGAAGGGAAGCGGGTGTTGGTGACCGGCGCAGGCGGGTCGATCGGATCCGAGCTCTCTCGCCAGATTGCCACTCTACGCCCGGAACGTCTGGTGCTCTTAGACCGATATGAGAACGGGCTCTTTGCCATCACCAATGAGCTCGAAATCCGTCGGGACGGGATCCGAGTGCAGCCGGTCATTGGCGACGTGACAGATGTCACGCGTGTCAACGCCGTCATGCGAGAATATCGACCGCAGATCGTCTTCCATGCCGCCGCGCACAAGCATGTGCCGATGATGGAGGGGAATCCTTGTGAGGCCGTCAAGAACAACGTGTTGGGGACGAGAACGATGGTGGAGGCGGCCGAGCGTTATCTGGTGGAGCGCTTCATCCTTATCTCGACCGACAAGGCCGTCAACCCCTGCAACGTGATGGGGGCGACCAAGCGTGTGGCGGAGTTCCTGGTCCAGCGGATGAACCATTCCAGCCGATGTATTTTCTCGGCGGTTCGATTCGGGAACGTGTTGGGCAGCAACGGCAGCGTCGTGCCTCGCTTTCTGGCGCAGATCAAGGCCGGCGGACCGGTGACGGTCACGCATCCCGATGTGCGCCGCTACTTCATGCTCATCCCGGAGGCGGTTCAGCTGGTCATGCACGCCGCCACGTTGGCCGAGGGGGGAGAAGTCTTCGTGCTGGAAATGGGCGAACAGATCAAGCTCGTCGACATGGCCAGGAATCTGATTCGCTTGTCCGGGTTCGTTCCGGACGAAGAGGTCCCGATTACCTTTGTCGGCCTCCGGCCGGGGGAAAAGCTCTATGAGGAGTTGATCGAGGATACGGAGACCGTCGACGAATCCGGTGTTGAACACATCATGAAAATCCGATCCGCCGCTCTTCCTGATCCCGCCTTGCTGCGGGCCAAGGTGCTCGAGCTCGAGCGCTATGCCATGCTCGGTCATACCCAATCCGTCTTGGACGCGCTCCGCCACTTGATCCCCGGCTATCGCCCCGCTGGGCTCGTCGTGTCCGACCAGAATTCTGTTGGCGCCGAGCCGCCCTCTCCCTATCTCCCCAAGAGCCTCTCCTACGCTGAACTCGGTTCCCGCCTCAGCGGTCAAGCCTAGCCTTGATCAATCTGTTTGCTTGTGCCGCCCCAACGGCTTGCCTGTGGGCGGGAAGGGCGGAGCCACGTTTCTCACTATATAAAGGAGTCTCGCAAGGTGATCACTTGGAGTTCGTGACTGTTAAGCAGTCCGTCGTCAGCACCTTTTGGGTCATTGCCGGCGGGTGGACTTCACTGGGATTCATTAGTGACGAATCCATGAATCGTCACTTCAAGAGCCCGGAAGAACCCGTCAGCTATCTTTACAGCTGGAGATCCAAGGAGGCTGATTGCGAGATGACGCTGTGGGCGGAATTGATTGAAATTACGACACTTCTGCCGATATAGAACATGGGTCGTATGTTGGGCATTGAACCTGCTTGGGTGACGGTAGGTCGAGAAGGATTTCAGGTCTGCCGTACCAGGAGGTGAGGCCATGGAGCCATTCACATTGGGAAGGTGTTTCCGCGTCTTTAGCGTCACTGCCGCGCTTGCGGCGTGCCTTGTGTTCTCCACGCCAAACGCTCACGCCGTCCCAACCGTCTTCGATTTCGAGAATATTTACGCGTTTCCCGACGAAGCCTATGGGAAAATCCCTAGCGGATACAGCGGCTTCTCTTGGAGCTCGAAGTCCTGGTGGTTGACCCAGGCCTTTTTCCCGAATGCAGTGTTGGGGAACGTCGCGCTCTACAATCGGCAGGCCCAAGATATTTCCATCGGGTTAAACGGCTACTGGAATTTCGAGGGCGCCTATATCACGTCGATTCACCGTCCATCGATCGATGTGGGTGTCCGGGGATGGCGGGACGGCCAAATTGTCTATAATCAGGTCATCACAACCGGGAACCAGTCGCCCACGTTTTTCACCTTTGGGTTCGAACATATCGATACGATCGATTTTTCCGTCGTTTCGAGTCGAGCCTCGTATTTTACGGTCGATAATCTAACCCTGATCCACAATCCGGAGCCGAGCACGCTGCTGCTCCTGGGATCCGGGCTTGCCGGATTGGGACTCTGGCGTCGGAAGCGGTGGGCTCGCTGAAAATCAGTCCGGGCGGTACGTATCGGATACCCAGGGTCGCGCCGTCTGATCGACAGACCGTATTCCCTCGATCGCCTCCGCACAAGGCGGGGCTCTGCCGTCACGCCCGCCTTTCTCTATTGGTTCTCCCACCTGCAAGAATCCCGAATTCTCTTTGGCTAATTGGAAGGCCGTTGTAACCTGGAGCCATGTTTCTTGGCGTTCAGACGAAGACGGCCTGGTCTCCGGACACAACCGTCGTCGCCACTCGGCGGCAGGTCTCCTGCGACCTTTCCGGGGAGGCCGTTATTCTCCATCTTGAACAGGGGATCTACTACGGACTGAATCCTGTCGGGGCCTTTGTATGGAATCTTCTTCAAGTGCCCCGCTCGATCGATGACATCACCTCAAGCCTCCTGAGAGAGTTTGAAGTCGATTCCGCTCAGTGCGAGGCGGATCTCACCACACTCCTCCAGGCCTTGTCGGACAATCAGCTCATAGAAATCCATCATGACCGCGGTGAAGAAATTCCTTGCGCTTCCGCGCGGTAGCAAGCGTCTTCTGTATTGCGCGATGGGGTTCCTCCTGTTGTCCAGCGCCGGGCTCGCCACGCTACGATTTCACCGCATCTTGCGGGTGTGGGGGTGGATGATACGCTGTGGCGCTTCACTGGCGACCCGTCGACGGATGCCCTCTCGCCAGGTTATCTGGGCCATTGTTCTTTCGAGTCGTTATTTCCCGGGGGGACGCAACTGCCTGGTACAAGCGCTCGCGGCCACGACCTGGCTTCAACTACTCGGATATCCCGCCTATCTCTGGATTGGGGTTCAGCGCCCCATTGACGTGGCATTAGCCGCCCATGCCTGGGTCGAACTTGAAGGACGAACGGTACTCGGTCAGGCTCCCCACGCCTCCTACACGCGCCTCTTGGCCTGGGCAGGAGGGCGCACATGAGCGGGATCGTCGGGCTTTATCACCTGGATGGACAGCCTGCGACGCACGCAGATGTCTTGAGGATGGCGAAGACGTTGGCCCATCGAGGGCATGGGGAGACCATTACTACCTGCCGCTCGACTGGATTGGGCCAGCTCCGATCTGGCAGAAAGGATCGTCCGGAGTTCGGTAAGCCGACGGTGGGGCGCAGCGACGGCGTGAGGCCCTGCATCAGCGCCGATGTTCGATTGGATAATCGAGCCGAGTTGATCGCTGGGATGGGGCTGCAGACTGCGTCCTTCTCAGACGAGGAACTCATCCTCATGGCCTATCAACGGTGGGGGACGGCCTGCCCACGCTACTTGCTGGGTAATTTCGCCTTTGCCATATGGGACAACGATCGGCAGCAGTTGTTTTGTGCAAGGGATCACATTGGAGTTCGGCCGTTCTATTACTACAGTTCCTCTACATTCTTTGCCTATGCGTCGGAGATTAAGGCGCTCCTGTCGCTGAGCGGGGTGCCCTGTCGACTGAATGAGACGCGGATTGCGGATTACCTCGTTCCCTTGCTTGAAGACAAGGAAATCACATTCTACAAGGGCATCCGTCGCCTCCCGCCTGCCCATTGGGCGCTGGTGAGTCGCGGCGGAGTCCATCTTGAACGATACTGGTCTCTCGACGCGGTGTCGGAGCTGCGGCTCTCCTCGAATGAGGGGTACGACGAGGCCTATTTGCAGACCTTTACGGAGGCCGTCCGGTGTCGTCTCTCCAGTTCACCTCCCGTAGGGTCCTTCCTGAGCGGCGGACTCGATTCTTCTTCAATCACCTGTGTGGCGCGGAACCTTCTCGCTGAGAAGGGGATTGCGCCGCTTCCGACCTTTTCTGCGATCTTCCCCGAGGTGCCTCAGTGCGATGAACGTCCATTCATCCAGGCTATCCATGGCCAAGGGGGGTGCGATCCCCACTTCGTTCAAGCCGATCAAGTGAGCCCGCTCGACTCGCTTGATGCCGTGCTGAGGCGGCAGGACGAGCCGTTTTTCGGCCCCAACTTGTTCATGCACCACGCCCTTTACCGAAAGGCATCCGAACAGGGTGTCGGTGTGCTCCTCGACGGGATCGATGGCGATACGACGATCTCTCATGGATTGGGATACATGGCGGAGCAAGCCCGGCTGGGTGCCTGGGGGGAGCTTTGGGGGAATGTACGAGGCTTGGCTCAGAATCTGGGCCAGTCACCCTTCCATATCGCCAGGAAATATGTGATCGGTCCATTGGCGCCACGACGGCTTCGCCAAGGATGGCGATGGCTTCGGCGATGTGGAGATCGCCTCGCCATGATGAATCCGACGATCAGAGCCGACTTTGCAGCTCGGACCGATCTGAGCGACCGCTGCGCGTCATTCGACACCACGTGGGAAGTTCCCCCGCCGACGGAACGCCTCCATCACTACCAACGGTTGGTCGGAGGGATTTTGCCTTTTGTGTTGGAGATTCTCGATCGTGCTGGCACAATGTATGGGGTTGAGGGGCGATACCCGTTTTGCGACAAGCGCCTGATCGAGTTGTGTTTTTCTCTGCCGCCTCGTCAAAAGATCTGTGGGGGGTGGACCAGGGTGGTCGCGCGGCGCGCGATGAAGGGGATTCTCCCGGAGCAGGTGCGATGGAGGAAGAGTAAATCGAGTCTCAGCGCCAACTTCAATCGCAGCCTCCTCCGGTACGAAAAAGAGACGATGGACCGGATCATTTATAAAGACGCGAGCGTGCTTGACCCCTATGTCAGCATCGAAAACCTGAAACAGGTCTATTCGAGATTTCAGGTTTCGGGCAGTCACGCGGATGCCATGACCATTTGGAAAGCCGTGACGCTCGCGCTGTGGCTTGAGTCCTCGCCAGTATCTCTCTCGCCGGCTGCTCGGTAACGGAGGAGTTATGGAATCCCGAGACTCTGAAAAGTCAGTCGTCCCCGAAAATGAGCGGGCGGCGCCCCTTCCTCGGAAAGCCTATGTTCCCCCTCAGCTGACGATCCATGGCACAGTGTCGGAGATTACCAAAGCGCTCGCTCCGGCCGGTGATGACGGCGTTACAGGCCTCTCGCTCTAACCATCGACCGATGTTCGCCTACGCGCGCTCTCTGGCTGGAACGCGCGCATCCAGCTGCTAAATCCGTTGCAACATACCGTAGGAGTCATGAAATAACTGTCTCATGTTGAAGCCAGATCATCTTCATTGAACGCGCAGGTGGGGAAGCCTTCCTCCGGAAAGCCCTATTCGGCTCCTAAACGCATCGTCTATGGCACGATTCGAGACATTACGAATATGCTAGATACCGGGCCAACTGATGCTGTTACAGGGGCATCGAACTGAGGAGCGGACTGTGTTCACGTACCAGGCCTATGGATTGGCAATCGCCTCATCCCTCACTCTGCCGGAACTGTGTTTGGGGGTAGCGCGTCACGACGTTGTAGTGCGTTGCGTGCCTGTGGCGCAGGATCTGGGAGGGGATTCAGGCGCGATTCGGCAAGCCGGGCCGGAGCATGAAACCGTACTCCATTGGGAGGGTGTCGGCATTTTTGGAGTTCGAGGCGGCCGTGAAGTGAGGATCTCTCCCGATCCCCAAGTCGAAGCCCCCCTCCTGAGGAGTTTCCTGCTGGGGCCCGTGTTCGCGGTCCTTCTCCGGCAGAGAGGCTTTCTCGTCCTCCACGCCAGCGCTGTCGAGATCGATGGAAGAGCCTATCTGTTCATGGGCGGGTCCGGATGGGGGAAGTCCACAGTAGCGGCGGCCCTCTGTCGGCAAGGTGGGCGACTCCTCTCAGATGACGTCACCGCGATCGATCTTACAGGCGCTGAGCCGACGGTCATGCCGGGCTACCCGCAGCTCAAACTCTGGCCTGATTCGGTCGCTGCACTGGGGCTCGATCCCGAGGATCTTCCCCGTCTGCATGCGCTGTCCGACAAGCGAGTGTATCGGGATCCGTCCCAGTTCTGTGACCGCCCTGTCCCGCTTGGAGGCGTTTGTGTGCTGGCCGAGGGGACGGAGTCCCAGATCGATCCACTGGATCCCCAATCGGCCATCGTCGAGCTGGTTCGACATTCTGCTCGCATCCGCGAGCTCCACGCCACCCAAGCGCCCGCCCATTTGCGACAGTGCGCCACCCTTGTGAATGAAGCCCGCGTTTGCCGCCTGACCGTCCCGCGCTCCTATACACTCCTGTCAGAAGTGATGACCACTCTCATGAACTCGGTGCTTCAGCCTCTCGGCTAGGCCTATGCATCCCGAAATCGAGCTACTGCTTGCCTGCGCCAGGGTCCATCTGCCGCCGAACAAGATCGAATTCGTTCAGGAGCTGTCCCGGCAGGCGCTTGATTGGGAGCAGGTGCCGGTTCTGGCCGAACGCCATCGGCTTGTCCCGCTGTTGTACAGGCACCTTGATGAGGTCTGCCCTTCTTCCGTTCCCGGGAAAGTGCTGGATGCCCTCAGGGTTTCTTCCGAGCGGACGGCTGGTCGCAACCTCTTCTTGATGTGGCAGTTGCTCGAGCTGCTGGATGCGTTCAAAGCGGAGGGTATCGAGGCGATCCCGTTCAAGGGGCCGGCGCTCGCGGTGGCGCTTTATCGAAATGTCGCCCTGAGGCCCTTTGACGACCTCGATCTGTTCGTGCGGAAGAGCGACCTCCCCAACATTCGAGCAATCCTGACCGCCCGGGGATTTCGGCCGGTCTATACCTTCTCTGGGCGACAAGATGCTCATTACCAAGATTCGAACTGCGAGCTTTGCTACTTGGATGAAGCCCGTAGGATCGCCATCGATCTTCATTGGGGGATCACGCCTGAATATTTTTCCATTTTCTTCGAGCCGCAAGAGTGGTGGGAGCGAGCTTCGGTGATCACTCTTGGAGATCGCGAGGTGATGGCGCTCTCACCAGAGGACCTTTTACTCTATCTGTGCATCCATGGGGCTAAGCACACGTGGAATCGACTCCTCTGGCTGTCAGACATCGCGGAGTTGATCGAATCCTCGCCGACGCTTCGGTACGACCAAGTGGTAGAACGAGCGTCGGCCAGGCATCTGACGCGCATGCTGCTGCTCGGTGTGGCGTTATCAAGGGATCTCCTAGGAGTAACGCTGCCTGAATCGATCAATGCCGAGCTGGCTCGCGACCAGGCCATCCCATTGTTGGTTGCAGGGGTCAAGCGTGCGTTGAGTGAGAATTTTGACGGCTCCATGGATATGGTGTCGGCCTCGACCTTTCGGATGAACGCTCGGGAGCGAGTCATCGACCGAGTTCGCTATTGCGTCAAGCTGGCCACGATTCCCACCATGAACGACTGGGATTGGGCGCCCCTTCCCCAGTGGCTCTTCCCCCTGTATTATCTCCTTCGGCCTGTCCGTCTTCTGCTGCAACGTGGGTTGGGAGTGGGGAGTGCCCGCGGTCACCGCGCAACGTCCGGTGCTTGCGTCCCGCGTCCGCTCTAAGACTCTCTCGGTCCCGCCCAGAGGGCTGTGTCATTCCTGGTTTGGGCCGGAATGGCTATCCTTGTCCTTCCTGATGAACAAGTGGAGTTGGCCCCGATGGCGTCTCTAGGATGAGAAAACGCCTTCTCCTCATTCTGCTCTTGACCGCGACCCCCTGGGTGACGGCACCCCTCGAAGCGTCTGTCAATCTGCCGCTCCACCACTGGGCCTATGACGCGATCGAACGGTTGGCGGCGCTCGGTGTGATCGATGGGGCGATGGTCGGGACCAAGCCCTACAGCCGGACGGAAGCTGCGCGGCTCGTCGCGCGCGGGATCGAGCGGATCAAGAGCAATCAGGTTTCCGGGGATCTCGGGGAAGGTGAGGCCGATGTCCTCATGGCACGACTCTCCGAAGAATTTAAGGGAGAGCTTGGTCTTCCAGGAGAGCGGCCAGGAGGAGCCGCCACATCGCCCTTGGCGGTTCGCTACGGGGCACGGGTCACGACCGAGATCGATGCGTTTTCAGTCGGGGGCGGGCAGACGGTCCGTTTCCGTGAGAACCGTGGGGGCGAATACTATGCGAATGGGGTGCAGAACCAAACCGATGTCCGTGGCTGGCTGGAAGTGGGGGACTGGGCCTCGCTGATGGTCCAGCCGAAGTTCATCAGCAATCGGCACGCGTTGGGATTTGGAGCGACGAATAATAGTCACAACGTGTACCTCCGTGAATTCAGCGCCAAAGTTAAAGCCTTCAATGTTGCATTGGAAGTGGGCCGAGGCACGCTCTGGTGGGGGCAGGGGTACCATGGCTCGCTGCTGCTCACGGACCATGCCTTTCCCCTGGATATGGTCAGACTGGGGACGGAGGCACCGTTTCGGCTCCCCTCATTCCTGGCGCCGCTGGGAGCGTGGAAGATCAACAGCTTTCTCGCCAGACTGGAGCGCGACCGCGATTTTTCGCGAGCCAATGTCTTTGGCCTTCGCGTGAGTTACCTGCCGGCCAGTTGGCTTGAGCTAAACCTGACCCGTCTCACGCAGTTCGGCGGAAAAGGGCGGGGCCAGGAATTCCCGGACGCCGTCCTCAAGGCCTATGGCAATCCTCCCAACCAGAGCGGCACGGGGGACGTGAATGAACAAGTGATGTTGGATTTTCGCGCGCACATCCCATCCATCCCCTTCCTTGTGCCGTTTCAAGGCGGCATCCAGGTGTACGGTGAAATCGGGTCCGAGGACAAGTGGTCGAAGTATCCCCTGCCCAGTCGAGCCGCGGTCCTTGGGGGCCTCTACATCCCGCACGTATTCGGCAACGACTCGACGGATCTTCGGATCGAGTATGCCGACACCGATCTCGCCCGCCGTCAATCGGGTGTACCGCGTGTCTGGTACAACAACGGTGTCTATGTCAGCGGGATGCGCTTTAAGGGCCTCCCTTTGGGCCATCACATGGGGACGGATGCCATCGATTGGTATCTGCGGAGTACGCGCTTCTTCACCGAGACGCTGCAGCTGGGGCTGACGCTCGATGTGCAAGAGCGTGACCGGGGGCAGCCGGTGCATGAGCAAAAGCGCGAAATCGGGCTGGATGCAACCTGGTGGCTGTCTCGTCGAGCGCTCGTCAACGTTGGCTACACCTATCAGAAGATCAGCAATCCGGGACAAGTCACCCAGATTAATCCCTTCGGCGAAACCTTCGCACCGAACCTCACGGCAAAGAATCATCTCCTGGGGACCTCGTTCACCGTCGATTTCTAGGACCGCCTGCATGGGCGGAGGCTCTAGCATGCAACCTCCTTGCTCCTTCTGCAGGGAGCCTGGGCTGCGCCCGCCTCGTTCATGTTGACTGCCACAACAAATTGCAGTATCGTCGGTATCATTCCCTATATATAGTAGTGTTGTAGACTCCGCGATTCAGGACCCCTTTCCGGTCGTTCAGGCAAGATTGTTGAAGCCTATCTCGTTCATGAGAATACAGCGGATCGGTTTCACGACGGTTGTTCTGATCGGCTTGGCCCTTGTAGGCCTTGTGCCAGCAACGGTGGCTGCCCAAAGTGAATCCCAGAGCACCTTTCTCGGGTCGCTCGATGGCGTGCCGCAATCACCCGCGGGACTTTCCCAGGATCGGACTTCCGGCCTCGATCGTGGTGAGGACGAGTACCTTGACGTTCTACCCTGCCCTCGTGGCTCAAAGAGAGGCACGAAAGGCTGTCAGCGAAAAAAAGGCCTCATGCGACCGATGGAGGCCGCGGAGGCTCTTCCGGTGCCGGTCGTTCCGCCGTCACCGTCAGAGCTCGAGTTATTCTTCTCAAAGGGGAGGGAGCCTCATGAGAGTGACGGTGGCCTGAAGGGGAAAGTGTCGAAAGAAGGCGAGCCGGCCAAAAAACTCAATCAATTCGGCTATGAGCTCTTTACGGCGGCAGGGCAGCCGTTTGACCCGTCGGAAGTGTCGCTTGTAGGTCCGGACTACTTGCTGGGTCCCGGCGACGAATTCGTCGTCACGCTCTGGGGGCTGATCGATGGCCATTACAAGGCGCGAGTCAGTTCGGAAGGCACAGTCGTCCTGCCGAAGATCGGAGAGGTGCAGGTCTCGGGGGTCCCCTACGGCGGGCTGAAAGCTCACTTGGAGCGGGCTTTCGGCAAGAACTATAAGAATTTCCAGCTCAGCGTCGCCATGGGGAACCTGCGGGGGATTCAGGTGTTCGTCGTGGGGGAGGTGCAGAAACCTGGTAGCTATCCCCTGCATTCGCTTTCGACCGTCTTTCATGCCCTCTTTTCAAGCGGAGGGCCGACGAAAACCGGAAGCCTGCGCGACGTGCGCGTGCTTCGCCAGGGGAAGGTTGTGGCCAATCTCGACCTCTACGATTTCTTATTAAAGGGCGATAAGTCTCGCGATGTTCGGTTGCAAGACCAGGACACGGTGTTTGTGCCGCTGATCGGTCCGGTGGCGGCGGTAGCGGGAGAGGTGAATCGCCCCGCCATTTATGAATTGAAAGGCGCGACCACGCTGAGAGCGGCACTAGATCTGGCGGGAGGCGTCCGCCCGACCGCCTACCTGGCTCGGGTCCAAGTGGAACGAATTCAGGCGCATGAAGCGAAGGCTGTCCTTGACTTCGATCTCAGCCTGGCGTCGGGGAAAGCGGTATCGGCTTCGCGTGAGGCCGGTCGCGAGCAGCTTCTTGAGACGGCTGTGCAGAGCATGGATCTCATTCGGGTCTTACCGATCAATCCGGCCGTGCAGGGTGTCGTAACTCTGAAGGGTCACGTGGTCAGGCCAGGGCCGTATCAGCTTCGGGTCGGTATGAAGATCAGCGACATCGTCCAAGGGCTGGGAGATCTGAAGCCTAATGCCTACATGGAAGCGGAGCTCACCCGCATCGCCTATCAGGGGGACAAGCCCTCGATCGAGATCCTGCCTATCGACCTCGCCAAAGCCATGGCAGGCGACACCTCGCACAACCTGAGCCTGAAGAACCTCGACACCCTGACGGTTCGTCCCATCCCATTGACCGAGTTGAGCCGTGAGGTGTTGGTCAAGGGGGAGGTGATCAGACCGGGGATCTATACCGTCCAGCGTGGCGAGCGGTTGAGTTCCCTGTTGAGGCGGACCGGGGGATTTACCCCCCGCGCCTATCCCAAGGGCGCCGTGTTTATGCGCGAATCCGTCAGACAGTCACAGCAGTCAGAACTACAGAAGCTCAGCGCCCTCCATTCGAAACGTCTCAACGACGAAGCGTCGGCGTTGGCGCTCGGGGGGCTCGACAAGCCTCAAGCGGAAGCCCAAAAAGAAGTGCTGTCGGTTCAGAAAGAAGCGCCGGAAAAGTTTTCTGCCCAAGTGACACTGGGACGCATGGTCGTGAGGGTGGACCTGCCTGAGAAGCTCGAGGGGACGCCCGATGATCTCGTCCTGGAGCCTGGCGATCAGCTCGAGATCCCATCTCTACCGACCACGGTCAGCGTCCTGGGCAGTGTCCGAAATCCTACGGCCCTACTCTATCGGGATGGCATAGGGCCCCGTGACTATGTCCGTGCCGCCGGCGGACTGACGTCGGACGCCGATTGGGAAGGCGGATATCTCTTGAAGGCTGATGGGTCGGCGATGGCGCTCTATGCGGCGCCGGCTGGTTTCAGTTCAGGGGGGGAACGCATGGAGGACGTGCCGCATATTGAGGCGGGAGACGCGATCGTGGTGCCTCCGCGCATAGAAGTCAGAACGAGGCCGCTGCCGATGTGGCAAACCGTACCGGATCCCTTGGATGTTCAGTCGTCCAAGAAAGACGATGTTTTGAAGAAGGATGACAAGAAATAGCATGACGAGTCGACGCATGCGTGGTCCAAGGCCGAACCAGCCACCGAGTCGAGGGACGCGCGCACTGGCTTGGCTTCTGGTGCTGGCGATGGCGGTTCCACTGCCGGTGGTCGCGCAGGCGCCGCCTGCCGCGCCCGGAGGCGCCCCAGCGCCTCCCTCCGCTTCGGGCGCCCCGGCTCCTCCATCGGGCGCTGGCAATCAACCGGCGAAGCCAGGCACTGGGAAAAAAACGGCTGATCAGGATCAGGACGACAAGACGGCCAAGTTTCCTCCCGAATGTCTCTCCCCGCAGAGTCCGCAAGAGCTCCAGGCCTGCGCGAAGATCTTGGGAGCCATGGATCCAGCCTTGGCTGATGATGTGCGCCTGGCGGTTGCCTCTGGAGACCTCCAGCGGGCGAAAGACTTAATCGATGTCTTTGAAATCAAGCAGCAGGCCAAGCTGAAAACGTCTGGCAAGGATAAGGAAAAGGAAGAGAAGACGGGCGAAGATCTGGTGCCGGAATCTCCATTTACCAGGCAGATCGAGCCTGAGCTGTCGGTTGAGATCGAGCCCTTTGGATATGCCCTCTTTCAGAATGCTCCCGCGACTTCTCCCGTACCTGGAACGCAGGTCCCCGTCGCTTCGGACTATGTGCTCGGTCCGGATGATGAGTTCACTGTCACGGTATGGGGGCAGGTCGACGGGGTCTACAAAATCCGGGTCAATCGAGAGGGTGAAGCCATCTTTCCGCGTATTGGGGCCCTGCCTGTCGCCGGGCTCCCCTACGGGGAGCTGCGCAACTATATCGGCCGGGCCTTCTCGCAGCAGTTTAAAAGCACGTCGATCAGCGTGGCCATGGGGCAGTTGCGGAGCATTCAAGTCTTCGTGGTCGGGGAGGTGCAGAAACCGGGCGCCTATACCATGGGATCGCTCTCCACGGTCCTCAGCGCCCTCTTCGCGGCCGGAGGACCATCCAAGACCGGTACGCTTCGTGACGTTCGGCTCATGCGCAATGGAAAGGTCGTGGCGCAGATTGATCTCTATGACTTTCTCTTGAAAGGAGACAAGTCCAACGATCAGCGGCTTTCCGACCAGGATACCGTGTTCGTTCCGCTCGTCGGCCCGGTGGTGGGTGTGGCCGGACATGTGCAACGACCGGCGATCTACGAGGTCAAGTCCGGATCGACACTTGGGGAGGTGTTGTCGCTCGCTGGCGGGATTCGTCCGACCGGCTATTTGACTCGAGTGCAGCTTGAACGGATCGCTGACCACCAAAAACGTGTGGCGCTGGACCTTGACCTGACCGCCGCGCCGGTTGCGCAGAACGGATTGACACCGGTCAGCAATCGTAGCGGGAGCGACGTGCACCTCACCCCGCTGCAGAACATGGACTTGATCAAGGTGTATCCTATCAGTCCCATCCTGCAAAAGGTCGTGTATCTGAAGGGGCATGTGCTGCGCCCAGGCCCCTATGAGCTTAAGTCTGGCATGCGGATCAGCGATGTCATCGCAGGCCCACTTGATCTTCGGCCGGATTCCTTCTTGGACTATGCGCGGGTCGTCCGCTATTCGGGACCTGAACGGACCAGGCAGGTGGTGCCGTTTCGCCTGTTACGGGCCTTTGCCAACGACCCGACCTCGAATTTGGAATTACAGGCCCTCGATGAAATCGAGATCTACTCGAAAGATGAGCTCAAAACCTTGCCGACGGTGTCGATCGCCGGAGAAGTCAGAAAGCCTGGGAGTTATCCGCTCCTGAAGGCCATGCGCGTCAGCGATTTGATCGCCACCGCCGGCGGGTTTCAGAAACTGGCCTATCTCAAACGGGCGGAGTTGACGCGCTATACCCTGAAGGATAGCGCCTCTTCTTCACAAACCGTCCTGGTCGACCTTGAGAAAGCCGTGGCTGGGGATCCCCAGCACAATCTCGAACTTCAAGAGCTGGATGCTCTCGCCGTGCGGCCTGTCCCGGAATCAGAAGTCGGTCGGAGTGTGACCGTCCAAGGTGAGGTGAGACTCCCCGGCACCTACTGGGTCAAGCGAGGCGATCGGCTGAGCGATATCCTGAAACGTGCCGGCGGATTCACCGAACGGGCCTATCCGCGAGGGATTATTTTGATTCGCGAATCGGCCAAGATGACGCAACAGGCCGAGCTTCAGAAATATGTCGCGGCGCAGAAGCAACGGCTCACCTCTGAGTCTGCCGCTTTGATTGCCGGAGCGGGCGGTGGGGCGATTCAGGGAACCCAAAGTATAGCGGAGCAAGCAGCCTTGGCTGCTCAAACTCAGGCGTTGGATCAACTGGCGGCTCGCCTGACGCCGGGTCGAGTGGTCGTAAGACTCATCTCGATCGAGGAGGTTGAAGGGACTCAGGACGACGTCGTGCTGGAACCCGGCGACCAGATTTCGATTCCCCAGCAGCCGACTACCGTGACCATCCTCGGATCGGTCAGGAATTCCAGCAGTGTCGTGCACCGTCCTGGTCTGGGAATCGATGACTACCTCCGGCAAGCCGGGGGGATGACCGAGGATGCAGATAAGAGCGCCTTGTACGTTGTCCGGGCAGACGGATCCACAGAGTCGAGCTGGCTTAAGTTGAAAGATATTCAGCCTGGGGACACAATTGTCATCCCGCAAAAAACCGAAGCCAAAACACGCCCGCTCCCATTCTGGCAGTCCATCGCCGGTATCTTTGCCTCCCTCGCGACCGCTGCCGTGGCATTCGTGATCATCGGGCAGGCACGCTAGCGACATGTCAGGTCTCTCGTCTCTCCCCATATCCCCAGAAGTGACCTTGCTGGACTATTGGCGGGTAGTTTGGAAGCGCCGTTGGCTAATCGGAGGCATCTTCACCATCTTGGTTCTTATTGTTATGGTGTTGAGCCTTCTTGCCCCCAAGATCTATGAAGCGACCACCGCCATCCTTCCTCCAGTGGCCGAAGCCAGTGGAGGAGGAATGGGAGCAGCCGCTGCCCTACTAGGAGGACAGGGCATGAGCATCTCCCTGCCTGGCATGCCGGCCACACCGGTGGACCTCTTTGTCGCGATGCTGAAGTCAAAAACCATGGCCGAGGGGCTCGTGCAGCGGTTCAATTTGGTGCAGATCTACAAGTCCAAGGCCGAAGAAGACGCCGTCCGCTCGTTGGAGGGAAGCACCAAAATCTCGACATCCAAAGAGAAAGTCATTCGAATCACGGTCGAAGCGCAAGATCCTCAGCTTGCCGCCAATCTGGCGAATGGTTACGCCGAGAGTTTGGACAAGCTGAATCGAACTTTGGCGGTGACCAAAGCGGGACAAAATCGACGGTTCATCGAAAAGCGGCTCGCGGAAGCGAAGCTGGAACTGGCCGCAGCCGAGGATGCCTTGACGGCCTTTCAATCTAAAAATCGAGCCGTGTCGCTCGATCAGCAGGCAGGGGCGGCGTTGCGGGCCGCTGCGGAGATTCAGGGGCGGATTGCGGCGGATGAAGTCCGGCTTCAGGTCATGCAGAACTTTCTCACGCCCGAGAATCCCGATGTGGTGAAGCTGACGCTGGAAATCAGGCAACTGAAACAACAGCTCCGCATGCTGGAGTCGGGGAACGGCGAGAAGGGAATGGCGCCGGGCGATCGGTTACACCCGGCCTTTGCGAGTGTCCCGTCACTGGGGCGGGAATACGCTCGGCTGATGCGCGACCTCAAGATTCAGGAGACCTTGCACGCCATGTTGGCCTCGCAGTACGAGCAGGCGCAGCTGGCTGAGGCGAGGGATACCCCGACAGTGCAGGTGCTGGACCGCGCGAAGCCGCCCACCCGGAAAATCAGGCCGTCGGTGCGCTTGAACATGATGGTGGCTGGCGCCACGGCCCTCTTTATCGGCATCCTGCTCGCTTTTTTCCTCGAGTATCTCGATCAGGTGAAGCGGCGGCAACAGGCTCCCAAGGTCACCGGTCTTTCCGAGAGCATTCCCCCCCCGCCTGTCTCAGAGGAACAGTCGCTCCAGGCTGTTCGGTGAGAGCCCGTCCAGATTTGGCAGGACTAGATCCGCTTCTTTGAGCCGATCAGCCGGGTAGGTGGTGGCAAGCGCCAACACTTTCATGCCGGCGGCATGTCCGGACTGAATCCCCGCCAGCGAGTCTTCGATCACCAGACAGTCCGAAGCGCGAAGCTCCGGCACAGGGCGCGGCGTCGCCTCATTCAGTCGTTGAAGGGTGGTGCGGTAGATGAGGGGATCGGGTTTGCCGATCGGCGCATCTTCGCAGGAGACGGTGACGAGAAACGACTGCTCGATGGGGCTTCCCCGCAACGCGCGCTCGATTTGCGCGCGACGACCGCCCGAGGCGATGGCCAGCCGGTAACGCTCACCCGCCGCGTTCACAAAGTCCACCACTCCCGGGAACAGGGGGGGTGGCATCGTCGCGAACTCCAGTTGGAACAATCGGGCCTTTTCAGCGTGGATGGCGTCGGCCAGCAGGGCATCATCGTGCCCGTGATGCCGGCGGATCAACGCCGCCACGCAGGTCCGTTCATCCATCCCCAGATAGGTTCCGTAGTAGTCTTCCTGCGTGAGCGAGAGGCCGTGCGTCCGAAGCGCCCGTTGAAAGCACAAGAGATGGGCGGTTTCGTCATCAGCGATCACGCCATTGAAATCGAAGATGATTGCGCGGAGCATGG